>JAHEHC010000149.1 GCA_024644805.1 Flavobacterium sp.
TTGATGGGACGATTAAAATCCCGTAAAGAAACCCAATTTGATTATTTATTCTGCTTAAGTGGGGTCGATTGGGGAGAAGAATTGGGTATAGTATATCATTTGGAATCCACTGTACACAGGCATATTGTAGTTGTTAAGGTTAAAACCAAGGATCGGGAGAACCCAGTGTTCGACTCGGTTTATGATATATGGGCTACCGCAGAATTTCATGAAAGAGAAGTTTTTGATTTCTTCGGAATAAAATTTAACAATCATCCCAATTTGAAGTGCCTGTTCTTAACCGAAGATTGGGTGGGATATCCACTCAGAAAGGATTATGAGGATGATGTAAATATGGTAATAAAATAAAACCGACAGCTTGAAACCTTTGAAGATCATAAAAGACAATTTTAAATCGGAAGAATACTTCATTAATATGGGGCCTCAACACCCTGCTACACATGGAGTATTGCGATTGATCCTTACCATTGACGGAGAGATCATAAAGAAGGTAGAGCCCGACCTGGGATATATTCATCGGTCTATCGAGAAGATGTGTGAACGGGACAGCTACCAACAGATCGTACATCTGACCGATAGAATGGATTACCTGTCTTCACATATCAATAATGAAGCAGTTTGTCTGGCAGTAGAGAAAGCTCTGGAATTGGAGATCCCGGATCGTGTCAAAGTGATTCGCACCATTTTAGGAGAATTGACCAGAATTGCCTCTCATTGTCTGTGGTGGGGAGTTATGGGAATGGATGTTGGTGCATTGACCACTTATTTCTATGGTTTTAGAGATCGTGAAATGATCAATGATATATTTGAAGAGACCTGTGGTGCCCGACTCACCATGAATTATAATATACCCGGAGGCCTCATGTTCGATATTCATCCGAATTTCGTAAAAAGGACCAAGGAATTTGTCAAACATTTTAAAACAAAGATCCCGGAATACGATCGCCTTCTAACCGGGAATGTGATCTTCCAAAAACGTATGAAAGGAGTGGGTGTGTTGACCAAAGAAGACGCGATCTCTTTTGGTGCATCCGGACCGGTTGGTCGTGCATCAGGCTATTCTTGTGATGTTCGTAAACATCATCCTTACAGTGCATTAGATAAAGTTACCTTTAATGAAGCTTTAAGAACTGAAGGAGACTCACTTGCCAGATATATGGTGCGGATCCAGGAATTATGGGAGTCCTTATCGATCATCGAACAACTCATTGATAACATTCCGGAGGGCGATCATAAAGTGGAAACTAAAGCAGTCATCAAATTGCCAAAAGGTGAATACTATCAGCGAGTTGAAGCAGCAAGAGGTGAACTTGGGGTCTACATTATAAGTACAGGAACAAAGAATCCCTATCGATTGAAGTTCAGATCACCTGGTTTTTCCAATCTGTCGCTCTTGAACCATATTGCAGTGGGCGGAAAGATAGGAGATCTGGTGGCAACCATGGCAACCATAGATATAGTGGTCCCCGATATCGATAGATAACAATTTATAATAGATTAAATGGTTAACACACTTAGCATAACAAAAACAATTCACGAATGGCTTTTCTCCGTCATGCCTGAAGGCGTTGCAAGTATTGTTGAAATGATATTGATCGCTATAGTTTACCTTGGAGTATTTGCGATAGCCGGCTTGTTCCTAGTACTCTTGGAACGAAGAGTAGCTGCCTGGTTCCAATTGCGTATTGGCCCAAACAGAGTAGGGTATCAAGGACTATTGCAAACCATGGCCGATGCTTTGAAGCTGGTCTCCAAAGAACTGACTGGAACTGTCAAAGCCGATAAATTCTTATACAATCTGGCGCCCTACTTTGTTATCATAGCAGCATTGATGGCTCTGGCTGTGATTCCTTTCTCAGCAGAGTTCCAAGCATTCGACATCAACATTGGGGTTTTCTTCCTTATTGCAATATCATCGGTAGGTGTCATTGGTATATTATTGGCAGGATGGAGCAGCAATAATAAGTTCTCATTGATTGGAGCTATGCGTAGTGGGGTACAGACCATTAGTTATGAATTGTCTGTAGGACTGTCCTTATTGACCATGGTGGTGTTGACAGGATCCCTGCAATTGTCCGAGATCATTGAAGTACAAAAGAATGGATGGCTTATCGTGCAAGGTCATATTCCTGCGGTTATCGCATTTATGGTCTATATGATCTCTGGTACTGCTGAGACAAACAGAGCACCATTCGATCTTGTTGAGGCCGAATCGGAGTTGGGAGCCGGATTCCATACAGAATATTCAGGTATGAAATTCGCTTATTTCTTCCTTGCAGAATTCATCAATATGTTCCTGATCGCTGCCATAGCAACTACCATTTTCTTCGGAGGATGGTTATCGCCGTTTGGAATAACAGAATCCATACCATGGCTTGGTGTATTCTGGTTTATGGCAAAGACTTTTGGTTTGGTTTTCTTGATGATGTGGTTCAGATGGACATTTCCGCGTTTGCGTGTCGATCAGCTTTTGACCTTGGAATGGAAATACCTGTTACCGATCAATTTGGTGAATATAATTATCATGGCGCTGTTCGTATGGCTTAACCTAACAATTCAGTTTTAAAGAAGTATGAGTTATTTTTCAGACATATTTAATGGAATAAAGACACTGCTAACCGGTATGAGTGTTACCGGAAAGTATTTTGTCACATCAAGGAAAGGTGCCATAACGCAACAGTATCCAGATAACAGGGAAACCTTGAAGATGTTTGAACGATTCAGAGGAGAAGTGGTCATGCCACACAATGAGAGCAACGAGCATCGATGTACCGGTTGTCAGAAATGTGAGATCGCCTGTCCGAATGGTAGTATCGAGATCGTCTGGGATAGAGGAATTGATCCTACAACAGGAAAAAAGAAAAAGAAGATCGATCAGCATATCTATCATATGGGACTTTGTACCATGTGTGGATTGTGTATCGAAGCCTGCCCAACCGATGCAATCGTATGGGCACAGAACTACGAGAATTCGGTATATGACCGTTCTCATTTAACACGAGTATTGAACCAACCCGGATCGGCATTGATGCCCGGAGTAGAAGACTAATCTATGGAACAATATATATTTTATAGTATAGCCCTGATCATGATCATCTTCGCAATTGCAGCAGTGAGCAGTAGGAAGATGTTGCGATCGGTGATCTACCTTTTATTTGTACTCTGTGGAATAGCAGGGATATTCTTTATGGTCGATTATAATTTTTTGGCAGCCATCCAACTGACGGTCTATGCCGGAGGTATCATCGTGCTGATGATATTTTCGGTGCTTTTGATCCATCATATTGAAATGGAACTGGAAGTGGCCAAACTGTCCAAACAAATACTGACCATTATAGCCTGTTTGATAGGTGTTGGTGTTGTCCTTATGACCATCTATTCCTACGAATTCAATGTTTCAGAAGTAGCCACCACAACAACGGTAGATGAGATCGGAACTGGATTGTTGAACTATGGTGATGGTGGATTCATACTGCCATTCGAAGTAATCAGTGTGCTGTTATTGGCCGCTATGATCGGTGCGATCATCATTGCAAAGGGTAAAAAACTTAAAGGAAGAAAAGACTAATACTTAACCATGATAGCAGGAATTAGCATATATGAAATTTTAACAGTGACGACCATTTTGTTCTTCATTGGGGTTTACGGTTTCATTACCAGAAAGAATCTGATCTCGATCCTGATCTCTGTGGAATTGATCTTAAATGCATCGGCAGTCAATTTTGTGATCATTAATAAATACCTGTTTCCAGATATATTGCAGGGTGTGTATTTTTCAATTTTTATAATCGCTGTTGCTGCTGCTGAAACAGCCTTAGCAATATCGATCATCATTAATCTTTACCGTCAGATAAGTTCAGTGGAGGTAGAGGATATAGAAACCATGAAGCATTAAATATGGATACCAGTTTTATTATATTCATTCCATTCATTCCTTTAGCAGTATTCTTGCTGTTGGGGATTTTTAATAAAAAGATCAAGCCCGGTATTTCAGGGTATATTGGAGTTTTTGGTTTATTGGCATCTGCAGTATTGTCCTTTTATGCTGCCTATCAGTATTTCTTTGCCACC
>JAHEHC010000150.1 GCA_024644805.1 Flavobacterium sp.
AAAAGATTGACCGAAGTGATTGGGTCAGGATCTTGGCTTGTGCACTTTTCGGAATGACAATAAATATGCTGATGTTCTTTAAGGGATTGAGTCTTTCAACACCCATTAACAGTTCAGTAGTGATCACATTGGTGCCCGTCATATTGCTGATCATGTCTGCAATTTTTATAAAAGAGAAGATCACCTGGTTGAAGTCCATCGGTATTGGGTTGGGGCTTATCGGCGCCTTATTATTGATATTTTTTGGTGCCAAGACCCAAATTAATGCCCCTAACATCCCATTAGGGAATCTCTTTTTCATCATAAACGCCTTTTCCTATTCGACCTATCTGATCATTGTAAAACCCCTGGTAGCAAAATACAGTTCGATCACCTTGATGAAATGGTTCTTCCTTTTTGCTTTTATTATAAATATCCCTATCGGTTTTTCAGAATTATCTTTGGTGAACTGGTCTGAATTAAATTCCACATCAATTTGGCAGCTTACTTTTGTTGTGTTAGGAACCACCTTTCTAACTTATCTGTTCAATATTTATGCTTTAAAGCAATTGAGACCATCTACCATTGGTGCATTGATCTATTTACAGCCAGTACTGGCCGTGCTATATGCCGTATTGGTAGGAGCCGATATATTGACCCCTTTACGGATTGGAGCCGCAGCACTTATCTTTACAGGGGTTTATCTCTCCACTCGAAAACCAAAAAATGCATGAATTTATGTTGATATTTAGACCATGCCGATACTAAGTAATCCTTACAATCCTTCATTATTATTTAAGAATGGACATTTTGCCACCATCTATTCGGCATTCTTCAGGAATTACCCCCGGGTAATTCAGGAACGTGAAAGGGTCACACTCAGGGATGGTGATTTCTTGGATATCGATTGGTCTTATTCTACTCCATCAAATAACAAGGTTGCCATTTTATTACATGGTCTTGAAGGAAATGCCCAGCGGAGTTATATACAGGGTATGGCATACAATCTTTTACAAGAAAGATGGGATGTCGCTGCAGTGAATTTCAGAGGTTGTAGTGGTGAGGTCAATCGAAGCTATCTGTCCTATAATGCAGGACGGACCAATGATCTTGAGGAGATCATCGACAATATCACTGAAAAGGATCGATACAAGGAATTGATCATAGTAGGTTTCAGTTTAGGTGGAAATCTATTGTTAAAATACCTTGGCGAAAGAGATTCTGTTCCTAAGATTGTAAAAAAAGGGATTGCCATATCGGCTCCTATTTATCTGAAAGGATCGTTGGAGGCCTTATCAAAACCCAAGAATTGGATCTATCAAAAATCATTTTTGATCCATCTGAGAAAAAAATATAAACTTAAAATGAGTCAGTTTCCGGATAAGATGAATGAAGAAGATCTCAGTAAAATAAGAACTTTGTTGGATTTCGATAATATATATACCGCTCCGGCACATGGGTTCAAGGATGCTTTCGATTATTATGAGAAGAACAGCAGTCTCCAATTTCTAAAGCATATACAGGTTCCTGTATTGATACTCAATGCCAAAAACGACAGTTTTCTATCACCAGAGTGTTATCCATTTACCCAAGCAGAGATCTTAAAAAACATATTCTTGGAGACCCCGGAATATGGTGGCCATGTTGGTTTTTACAATGGCGATAAAATGTATTATAACGAACGGCGTACATTAGAGTTCATCGCTCATTAAGACTATGGGTGTGGACAAGGAGATATCAAATTTCATTACCTTTGCCCTAATATATTCGATGTTATGATTCAATCAATGACTGGTTATGGTAAGACGATATTGCAATTGCCTGCCAAAAAGATAACTGTAGAGATCAAATCTCTGAATAGTAAGAACCTGGATATTCATTCCAGGGTTCCCTCGACCTATAGAGAAAAGGAACTGGAAATGCGTCAAAAGATCTCCAAATCATTGGTCCGTGGGAAAGTTGATTTTAATCTCTATGTTGAGATAACGGGAGAGGAGACCAATAATAAGATCAATGAAAATGTGGTGAAGGGCTATATGACACAATTATCGAGTGTGGTTGATGCTGACGAAATCGAGTTACTTAAAATGGCTATCAAGATGCCAGATTCCCTCAAGACTGAAAGAGATGAGGTCGATGATGTAGAATTTCAACAGATCTATGAAGCTATAGAAAAGGCCATCGAATCCATAAATAATTATCGTAAGGATGAAGGCGCTATGATCGAGAAGGATTTTATAATGCGCTCAAAGACCTTATCGAAATTATTGGATCAGGTCTCAGAAATAGATCCACAGCGAATCGATATGGTAAAAGAACGTCTTCGAAAGGCCATATCAGAACTTAAAGAATCAGTAGACGAGAACCGATTTGAACAGGAATTGATCTACTATTTGGAAAAATACGATATCACAGAAGAGATCGTGCGTCTAAAGAACCATTTGAATTATTTCAACGAAGCCTTACAATCCAACATTTCCAATGGAAAGAAATTGGGTTTTATCTGTCAGGAAATGGGGAGGGAGATCAATACCATTGGATCAAAATCAAATTTTGCTCCCATGCAACAGGTGGTGGTTCAGATGAAAGATGAGCTGGAGAAGATCAAGGAACAATCATTAAACGTATTATAATGAAGGGAGGGCACCTTATTGTTTTTTCAGCACCTTCCGGAAGTGGGAAGACCACTATTGTTAAACATTTGCTCGATCAGGAAGATCTGAATTTGGACTTCTCGGTTTCGGCAACATCCCGTAAACCCCGAAAGGATGAGGAACATGGTAAGAACTATTATTTTATCAGCCTAAATGAATTCAAAAAACACATTAAGGGCGGAGATTTCTTAGAGTGGGAAGAGGTGTATCGGGACAATTTCTATGGAACCTTGAACTCAGAAATAGAACGGATATGGAAGTTGGGAAAGAATGTGATATTTGATATTGATGTGGTGGGCGGATTGCGGATCAAAAAGAAATACCCAGACCGTACCTTAGCTGTTTTTGTTAAACCCCCCAGTGTCGATGAGTTAAAGATCCGTTTAAAAAAACGGAAGACCGAGAGCGATGAGAAGATCGACATGCGAATTGCAAAAGCATCAATAGAAATGGCCACTGCACCGCAATTCGACGCCATCATCGAAAACAACGATCTGAAAACTGCTCTTAGTGAAGCACACGATCTCGTCAAGGATTTCATCTCAAAAAAAAAAGAACCCTTCTGATGGCCGACAAACGAAAAAAAGTGGGGTTGTTCTTCGGAACATTTAACCCCATTCATATTGGTCACCTTATTATCGGGAATCACTTTGTTGAGTATAGTGATCTGGATGAAGTTTGGTTTGTAGTAACGCCACACAATCCCCATAAGAAGAAAAGTAATTTACTGGAAGACAACCATCGCCTGACCATGGTTCGGATCGCAGTTGAAGACTATCCAAAGTTAAAGGCCAGTAATATTGAATTTGATCTTCCGCAACCAAATTATACGGTTAATACCTTGATCCATTTAGAGGAAAAATATCCCGATCATCGTTTTTCTTTGATCATGGGGGAGGACAACCTAAAGAGTTTTCATAAATGGAAGAACTATGATGTGATATTAAGCCGTCATTCCATCTATGTTTATCCCAGGATCTCGAATGGGGAGGTCCTGAAGAAATGGCTGAAGGAGAAAGCTGTCATATTGGTTGATGCCCCCATTATGGAGCTGTCTTCAACAGCGATTCGCAAGAGTATTCAGCTGGGGAAAAATATAAAACCTTTGTTGCCTCACGCCGTCTGGACCTATCTTGATGAGATGAATTTCTATAAATAAAAAACCACCCAATAAATTTTCATCATTGAGTGGTCTTCAACTAAATAACCAACCAAAATTGATCTATAGCTAACTATAAATCAATTGTACTGTTCAAGTATAACGTCATGCAATTCAAATTCATTGTACAATAGAATCATAAACCCATGTTAAAATTTTCAAAGCGTTTATTTCACATTTTACACTTGTTTATTATTGCGTACTTTTGAATAATATTCTTTGATAGATATGTCGCAAAAAAATAAGATCGCAGTATTTGGTGGAGGAAGTTGGGCTACC
>JAHEHC010000056.1 GCA_024644805.1 Flavobacterium sp.
CTTCTTTGTTGTTTCTTCAATCCGCTATCGATCATAGTCTGAAAGGCCATCTTACTGGTAAATCGTTCATCCACTCTCACTATTTCAAGTTCGGGCATCCTTTTTTCCAACTGTTCTATAAATTGCTGGATCGGTACCTCCACCTGGGAATGGGATCCGTCTTTCTGCTTTGGTTCTCCGATCACGAGTAGATCTACTGACTCTGAATCTATATAATCCTTTAGGAAATCGATCAATTTTGGAGTCTCTACTGTCGTCAACCCGGAAGCTATGATCTGTAATTCATCTGTGACAGCGACTCCAGTTCTCTTTGTCCCGAAATCAATAGCAACTATTCGTCCCATATTTTGCGTAAAAATACAGCATTAATTAAAAAGTGACTTATATCTTTGTGAAATTATTAGCATAAAATATGACTCAATTACAGCATTTTATAGAAAAAGCCTGGGATGACAGGTCTTTATTAAGTGAACCTCACATTATAGAATCTGTACGTGAGGTCATACAATTACTGGATGATGGTGATTTGCGCTGTGCCACTCCCACTGCAAATGGATGGATCGTCAATGAATGGGTGAAAAAGGCAGTGGTCCTATATTTTCCCATTCAGAAAATGGAGGTATTGGAAGCCGGAATTTTTGAATATCACGATAAGATCCCTTTAAAGAAAGGT
This sequence comes from Flavobacterium sp., assembly GCA_024644805.1. GTDB lineage: Bacteria > Bacteroidota > Bacteroidia > Flavobacteriales > Flavobacteriaceae > Marifrigoribacter. Next base: position 674 of record JAHEHC010000056.1, read on the forward strand.
TATAAGGAAAAAGGAGTTCGTGTAGTACCTCATGCTGTTGCACGCTATGGATCCTATATTTCAGAAGGGGTCATTTTAATGCCCAGTTATGTGAATATCGGTGCCTATGTAGATTATGGGACCATGGTAGATACCTGGGCCACAGTGGGCTCATGCGCCCAAATAGGCAAGAATGTCCATTTAAGCGGTGGTGTTGGAATTGGAGGAGTCCTTGAACCTTTACAAGCTGCTCCTGTTATCATTGAGGATAATGCATTTATTGGTTCTCGGTGCATTGTAGTGGAAGGAGTACGTATTGAAAAAGAAGCGGTCCTTGGGGCCAATGTTGTTTTGACCTCATCGACCAAGATCATCGATGTCACTGGCACTGAACCAATAGAAACACGAGGTGTAGTTCCTGCAAGTTCGGTTGTAATACCGGGTAGTTATACAAAGTCATTTTCCGCTGGAGATTATCAGGTTCCTTGTGCCTTGATCATTGGAAAAAGAAAAGAAAGTACCAATAAAAAGACTACTTTGAATGATGCATTGAGAACCTACGATGTCGCAGTGTAATAAATAAAGGATCAATCTTTTCTTCTTCTTCTTCTTCGAATTTTCTTTGAATTGAACTTCTTTTGAAAAGCCCTGGAATGCCTTAACATGGAATCATGAACTTCAGAATATTCCTTTCCAATCAATTCTGAATATTCCATAGCGATAATCCTGATCATGGTCTTAGACAACCATAACCGTCTGAAATTACGCATCCTCTTTTCAAAGGACATCGGTTCAAATCTCATTCTGTTTAGATCGATCAATCTAAAATCATATTGCCCATCCTCATAAATATTTATCAGGGTATTCCCAGGAGAATGATCTAAAAAATTGATGTTATTCTCATGAAGTTTGAAAGTGAATCTCGTGAATTGCCTTAGTATCTCCTCCCGATCCTTATACCATGGCTGGTGAATCAGAACTCTGAAATCAAGATCATAGTCTAACTGCTCACTGATGTAATAACTATCCTTCAAACCCATGGTGAACTCTTCATAATAAGCCACCGGGAAAGGAGTTTTTATATTACAATCAAGGAGTTTAAATGCATATTCATAGGATCGCCTGGCTTTGGATCTTCTTATATATCGATATACAAAAGCTTGAATTAGATTGGGTGTTTTGAATTGTTTGATGTTGAAGAGCTTCCCATTTATATCTATCTTTTTAATATGATTCCTTTTCCCTTTGACCAAATATGTTCCCTCCCTAGAAAAATTATGAAGTGTCTCCTCAATTTCATATTTTAGATTATCAAATTTGCTATGAACAATAAAATTTTTTCTCATTTATAAATTTAAACCTTCAAAAAAAGATACATTGCGAAGTTAATGTTTATGAAGAAAATACTCGTAATACAAAACAAAAGAATTGGCGATGTACTAATAGCTTCAATATTGGCCAATAATCTTAAAACCATATTTCCTGATAGTCAAATCACTTATTTCGTCTATGATTATACCTCTGGTGTCCTCGAAAACAACCCTAATATTGATCGCATTATTCTAGCCAAAAACAAGGAACTTAAAAAATTATCGGTCCTTTTAAAAACCATCCTAAAGATCAGAAAGGAACGATACGATATTATATTGGATCCTTATGCCAAATTCCAAAGCAGAATGATGTGTCTTTTCTCAAAAGCGCCGATCAGGGTAGGATTTAAAAGGAAACACAAGAAATTAAAGCTCCCATTCTATACTCAACCTGTGAGTTTTCTTGATCATGGCACACAGCCCTGTGGAAAGGCATTGGAAGATAGGATCAATTTGCTCAATTCGGTTTTTACGATCTCTAATCCAGATGATAGATATAAAATATTCTTATCTGATGATGAGACCGTCTATCCCAAACTTAATGGGATAAAAAGACCAGTAATAGTCCTAGGGGTTCTTGGTAGTGCCCCAAATAAATCTTTACCCTACGATTATATTGCCGAGATCATTGATTTCATAGCCCAAAAATATCAAGGTACGCTCTTATTCAATTACGCTCCTCATCAAAAAGAGGAGGCATTCAAGATCTATGAACTATGTGAGTCAAAGGATCATATCAACCTAGATATTTATGAGGATTCAATTCGTGGTTTCATCAGACTTATGAATAGTTCAGATCTATTGATATCAAATGAAGGAGGTAGTGTACATATAGCAAAAGCCCTGTCTAAACCTACATTTACGATTTATTCACCATATATCGATAAATCCAACTGGAATAGTTTTGAAGATGGTAAGATCCATGATTCTGTCCATTTATTTGAGGAAAGACCCAATCTTTTTGGACATTTCACTAGAGATGAAAGACAAAGCATAGAAAAAGACCCTGATAGACTTTACATGGAACTAACTCCTGAATTGATATTGAGGAAACTTGCTCCTTATCTTGAATTTCAGTTAAATAATCAGAGCATATGAACATCATAGATAAATTTCATCATTGGAGGTGAAGAAGACGTTGAAACAAACAATACAAAAAAGTACGATGGGAGAGTTTTAAAAGTGACATTGAAGCAAATCGCTACGCACTGATAATAAAATTCACCCTTGAACACGCTGATGAAAAACCTAAAATACTAGATCTGGATTGTGGCGATGGGGTTACGAAAAAATGAAAGACTCTCACTACGATCATATTTTAGGAATTGATTTCTCTTCCTTTTCTATTGATAAAGCTTTGGCTAAAGATCTTCCTAGGTCGGAATTCAAATCGGTCGATATCATTTAGTTTAAACCTATTAAAAAATATGATGTCATTATATTCAATGAAGTGTTCTATTATATTCCAGATAGTGAAAAAGTGAGAGTATTGAACCTTGTGTTTAGCACCCTAAATGAGAATGGTATTATTTTAACAAGTATTTTAAGAGAAGGAATAGGAGTATGGAAATATTTTAAGAGAAATCTCAGACTTAAAGAGACTGATTTTATAACAATAAAAACCAAGAAAAAAACAACCTACTGGAAGATTGGGGTATATAAGATTAAATAGTTATTCCTTTATTTCTCCCTTGATAATACCAAATTCGGTCCATTTCTTATTCAAATCCTTAACCTCTTTACGTATATTGAGATTTCTCTGTAAAGATTCCGGGGTTTTATACCCACGTGCATGATCAAGATGTAAAACTATTGCCTTATGTCTTATTTGCTTTGGCTTCAATCCATAATTGACCAACCTTTCACCAAGTTCTCTATCTGGCCCCCCATATTGCATTCTTTCATCGTATCCATTGATAGCTATGAGATCTTCTTTCCATGCTGACGAGTTGCAATTGTTGAAACTGGCATTGGTAGGAGTGACTAAATCCATGATTGACGCTAATACCGGTCCACTGTTCAATTTCAATGCCTGGGTTCCTCTTAATTTATCCTGCTTCTTTAACCACTTCATATCGAAGCATCGCTCTGTCCTGATGTCATCCTCTTCAATTACCTCGCTAGTGGTCATAGGGAGTTTGCAGTATCCCCCTGAAAGAAAATAACCTTCTTCAGCAAATTTAGCATGTACTTCCACAAAGTCTTTTCGAGGGATGCAATCTCCATCTGTAAATAGAATGTAAGGCATATTAGCTTTCTGAATTGCAATATTCAAGATACGTTGCCGTCTATATCCTGCATCTTCATGCCAGATATGCTGAATAGGTACTGGGTAATCATCTCTATAGGAATCAATTAAGTTCTTGGTGCTTTCCCTTGACCCATCATCTGCCACGATTACTTCATAATGGTTATAAGTTTGATACTTGTAACCATCCATTACCTTTCGAAGCCAATCTTCTTTATTGTACGTGCTAACTACTACTGATATGCCTAAACTGTCCAAAATGAGCGCTTTAATTGAAGTACAAATGTAATGAACTTTAATGTCAAATCCATAATTTGATTATCTTTGAAACATCGCAACTCTAACAGTCATATTACCTACTTTCAATGAAGAAGTTTACATTGAAGAGGCCCTTCGATCCGTACGATTCGCAAATGAGATTATCGTTGTGGACTCTTATAGTACCGATCGTACATCAGAGATAGCTAAGAACTATGCGACAACATTTTTACAAAGGGAATTCGATGATTTTTCAAGTCAGAAGAACTTCGCATTAAAGTATGCTACTTGCGATTGGGTCTTATTTCTAGATGCTGATGAGCGCATCACTTATCCTCTTCAAATTGAAATAAAGAAAGCAATTGAACGTGATGAATTTGGAGGGTATACTCTTCGGTTTCCACATTTTTTCATGAACCGGTTCCTTTACCATCATTATGATGAGGTTCTAAGATTGGTGAAAAGAGAGGGGATTCATTTTTCTGGAACGGTCCATGAGAAATTACAATGTCCGGGAAAGATCGGAAAATTAAAGAATAATGTTTTGCATTTCACCTATAAAGGATTTCATAATTACATTACAAAGAAGGAATCCTATGCCTGGTTTCAAGCTGAACAATTAAATAAAAGAGGGAAAAAGGCCACTTACTTTTATTTTTTCTTTAAACCCATGTTCAGATTATTCAAGTCGTTGATCCTAAAAGGTGGTTTTAGGGATGGCATTCCTGGGTTAGCTGTATCAGTCGCGAATGCCTATGGGGTCTTTTCAAGATATGTTAAGTTACACCTGATCAGAAAAGGGATTCGCTAAGTAATTAGAATATATTCTTGCCATAGATCAACTTTCTTTTGAACTTAGAAAATGAATAATCTCCTTTAAGGTCAATACGTTAAATTTCAAAGAGATATTTGAATGGACATCGATTCACGCGATTTCCAATACGTAATCCAAAATGAAATCCATTCTTCTTAAAAACATCGAATAATTGTTTTTTTTTACAGAACTCTTTCTTGGGTATTTTCCGTAGGGATAAGCAATAATAGGTGAGAAATCCAATTGGTTTCTCTTGTGAAATTCAACAAAATTTGTAGGTCTTTTTCGATATCTTCCATCGAACATTTATTATACATGGTATGGTGATATGAATGATACCCTAATTCTATGACCGACCGATCCCATTGAGCGCAATTAATCTATCGTCATGATCCTGTTTTCAGATTGATTCCATGTATCAGATTTTTCCAAATATACCAAAGGGGCAAAGAATGTTGCTTTCAAGCTGAATTTCTTCAATAATGGATAAGAAATTCCATCTGATTCACATATACATCGTCGAAGGTAATCACGACATCATTATTCAAGAGAACATCCTTATGATTAATCAATTCTTTGAAATGGCAGGCAGAATAACCATTCTTTACCAAATAGTCGATTTGTGCTTCCAACTTATCTACTGAGATCATAAGGCCAATACTTTTGTCTGGCGATACATGATGATACATTAAAATAGGAAGTTTTGTCAATGGTTTAATATGTTTTAATCATTGTAAAATTATTACTTTTACGCAAACTTAATGTAACTCTTGGAAATCACCACAAAAATTAGTGCTGTAGCTATTACTTTCAATGAAGAAGAAGTAATAGATGGCTTTATTAAAAGCCTTGATTTTGTAGATGAGATCATCATTGTTGATTCTTATAGCACTGACAATACATTAGAAATCGCCTCTCGATCTGAAAAAGTGATCATTCACAAGCATGAGTTCAATAATTTCAGTGACCAAAAGAACTTTGCACTTTCAAAAGCTAAAAATGATTGGGTCATTTTCTTTGACCCTGACGAAGAGATCACCGTCGAATTGGCTTCCGAAATCAAAGAGACTCTTAAAGATCCCAAGGCCATTGCTTATTATGTGAAACGCAACTTGTATTTTATGGGCAAGCGTATTAAATACAGCGGATTTCAAACAGATTGGGTCATCCGATTGTTCAATAGGAATTACTGCTCATATAATGGAAATTTAGTACATGAGGTCATTGAATATAAAGGTGAGGCTAAACGATTGAGAGCTACTTTACCTCATCGAACATACAAGAGTTTCGATGATTATACTTCTAAATTACATCGCTATAGTGAGCTGCAGGCCAGGATGTTATATGAGAAAGGAGTAAGACCAAATTTATTTCATTTTCTATTTCGTCCTTGGTATCGATTTTGGCATCAATATATTTTAAGGTTAGGCATTCTTGATGGTAAGGAAGGATTCATATTGGCCTATATCAATGCATTTTCGGTATTTAAAAGGTATGTGAATTTGTGGTTGCATTACCGAAATATAAAATAAATATAGATTAGAGTATTAAATAATAAAAAATTACAAATTTCTCCAAACATTAAACTTGGAAAGAAATTACATCTATATAACCTTTTATTTCATTGAAAACAATTATATCCCAGTTTCAAAATGGAAAATTCAAAGTGTCATGAATTGTTGTACCAATCAATGGAAATATTTTTTTAAGAATTTCAAAAAATCTTTGGACTTTTACAAAAACACATGAACCCATGAGTAAAAAAACAAATACATTTCCATCTTGTTCATTGGTCACACCAACATATAATTGGCCTGAGGCATTAGAATTATTATTTTTAAGTATAAAAAATCAAACATATCTTCCCAACGAAGTAATTATTGCTGATGATGGTTCAAAAGAGAATACAAAGCTATTGATACAGAAGTTTCAAAAAGATTTCCCTGTTCCTTTATTTCATGTTTGGCATGAAGATAATGGGTATCAGAAACCTTCCATAATGAATAAAGCAATTGCTATGGCTAAATATGACTATATCATTGGAATTGATGGTGATATTATCATGCATAAAGAATTTGTGAAAGACCACCTTTCATTGGCAGAGAAAAATGTCTTTCTTTATGGGAGTAGGGTCAATATTCAAAAAGAATATTTGAACACTTTATTCAAAAAGAAACAAATTCATTTCAATGTATTTTCAAAAGGAATTAAAAAAAGAGGAAGAACGTTACACATTCCCTTTTTAGCCAACAGATATAAAGTTGAAGACAAACGATCCAATAAATTGAGAGGTTGTAATATGTCTTTTTGGCGAAGTGATTTCTTAAAGATAAATGGCTTTAATGAATCTTTGGTTGGATGGGGAAAAGATGATAGTGAGATGATTCAACGTCTAATTAATATAGGTGTTAAGGGTAAAAGACTTAAGTTTAAAGGAATAGCCTATCATATCTATCATAAAGAACAAAGTAAAAGTCAATTAGGCAATAATAAACTAATAGAAGAAGAAACTATCAATAAGAAAATTACCTTTATTGAAAAGGGTGTTGCTCAATATCTATAACAATCACGTTAATATAGCATCTTTGATCGCGATGATCTTTCGAAATGATGGTTTAAATGATTTATCAAATTTTTTAAAAGAGTTTAATTGAGTTTGAATATTGATTGAGCTGGAACAATTAAATAGAAGTTTTAATATTTGCTAATTATATTAAAATTTAAAATGATTCATGAAATGATGCGTCAAGAAGTTAACAAAACGTTCAATATACTTAAAAAAGGGGGTATTATTCTATACCCTACAGATACTGTATGGGGAATTGGTTGTGATGCCAGCAATGCCGAAGCAATAGAAAAGATCTATCGGCTTAAAAACAGAAGTGAGAGCAAATCAATGATCTGTCTGGTGAGCGATTTCAAGATGTTGAACCAATATATTGAAGAGGTCCCTGAAGTAGCTTATGATATACTGAAGTTTGCAAAAAAACCTACCACCATAGTTTATGACAGGCCTTTACATGTTGCAGAAAACATCATCAATGACGATAATTCTTTAGCGATCAGAGTGGTACGGGATCCTTTTTGTAACCAGTTGATCAAAAAATTGAAACGCCCATTGGTTTCCACTTCTGCCAATATAAGCGGTGATAAAGCACCAGGGAACTTTCAAGAAATTAGCAAGCCCATTTTGGAAGGCGTAGACTATATTGTAAATTTGCAGCAAAGTAAAAGATCGGTCACTCCATCATCAGTCATAAAAATAAGTAACGATGGAACGGTAAAGGTCATTCGCAGTTAGATCATGCAAGAAGCACAATTTTGTACTAAAGCCTTGGAGCACCCCATTTTTAAGACCATTTCAGAAGTATCAAACAATCTTGGAATGGACAGCTATGTTATTGGGGGATATGTAAGGGATCATCTGCTCAATAGAGGTGAATCCAAAGATATTGATATTGTAACTGTAGGGAGCGGCATACAGTTGGCCAAGGAAGTTGCCAATAGATTACCTGGGCAACCCAAAGTCTCTATCTTCAAGAATTATGGTACGGCTATGATCTCCACTGATTCGATCGAATTGGAATTTGTAGGTGCCAGAAAGGAATCCTATCGAATGGAAAGCAGGAATCCCGCCGTCGAGAACGGAACCCTGGAGGATGATCAAAATCGCAGGGATTTCACCATCAATGCTTTGGCTCTTAGCCTGCAGAAAGAATCATACGGAGCGCTTTTGGATCCTTTTAAGGGGTTAGATGACCTTAAGAATAAGATCATTCGTACACCAATGGAACCAGACCTTACCTATAGTGATGATCCGCTTAGAATGTTACGAGCCATACGATTCTCGACTCAACTGAACTTTAAAATTGAATCTGATTCCCTGGATGCCATTACGAGAAATGCCGATAGGATCAAGATCATTTCTAAGGAAAGAATATCCGATGAACTTCATAAGATCCTTGCTGCCAATAAGCCGTCAAGTGGACTAACATTACTGGAGAAGACCAACCTGCTCGAGATCATCCTGCCTGAGTTGACCTCTCTAAAAGGAGTTGAAGATATTGAGGGGCAAAGGCATAAGGATAATTTCTGGCACACTCTAGAGGTGGTGGATAATATCTCGAAGACCACTGATGATCTATGGCTAAGATGGGCAGCGCTACTTCATGATATTGGAAAGGCACCTACCAAGAAATTTGATACGAATCAGGGATGGACATTTCATGGTCATGAATTTCTCGGTTCCAAAATGGTTTATCGTCTTTTTAAACGATTGAAACTCCCTTTGAATGACCGGATGAAGTTTGTACAAAAGATGGTTCTTTTGAGCTCAAGACCCATCGTGATCGCTACAGAGGTGACCGATAGTGCTGTGAGAAGACTGATATTCGATGCCGGGGATCATATTGACGAACTGATGACCCTATGCGAAGCCGATATCACCACCAAAAACCCAAATAAACAAAAGAAATACCTCGAAAATTTCAAGATAGTAAGGGAAAAGATCATTGAAGTTGAAGAACGAGATCATATACGAAATTTCCAACCACCAGTCACAGGTGAAATGATCATGGAAACCTTTGGATTAAAACCATCCCGAGAGATTGGAGTCATCAAGGACGCCATTAAAGAGGCCATCCTGGAAGGAACGATCAAGAATGATTTTAAAGAAGCCTATCAATTTATGTTGCAACAAGGGGAACAACTTGGTCTCAAAAAAAAATAGAATAGATGGAACATGTTCAATTAGAATCGGATCGATTGCTGATACGCCCGTTTAAAGAAGGTGATGAGTCCGCTATGTATGAGCTAAATTCAAATCCATTGGTTCAAAAATACACCGGTGATGTAATGTTCACCTCAGTGGAACAAGCAAAACAAATGCTAAAAACAGTTGTTTTCAGAGATTATGAAAAATATGGTTTTGGGCGTTTTGCGGTGATCTATAAACCAGATGATAAACTGATCGGTTTTACAGGGTTTAAGTATTTACCTGAAATTTCAGATGCCGACCTGGGTTATCGTTTTTTGCCAGAATACTGGGGAAAAGGTATCGCTACGGAATCTTCAATAATGTCCTTAGATTATGGGTTTAACACCTTGAAACGAGATTTGTTCCTCGGTTTTGCAATAGGTGAGAACAAAGCTTCAACACAGGTACTAAAGAAGGTGGGCTTTGATTTAACTAAAATTGCCCCCTATCCTGGTGAAGAAGATGGAATGGACGTTGAATGGTATGAACTGACAAAAGAGAAATATGAATCAATGTAAATTGTACACTCGAGCGCAGTCGAGAGGTAAATACAATAAGAGAGGTCTCGACTGCGCTCGACCAGACATAGTATGAAAGATAATAATAAAGTGATCTATTGGCTTCTCACAGGATGCCTGTTAATTTTTATTATGGTTGTGGTTGGTGGAATCACCAGACTCACTCATTCTGGATTATCCATTTCTAATTATAAACTCATTTCAGGAACTATTCCTCCTTTGAATGAGGTTGAATGGCAGGAGGCTTTCGATCTGTACAAACAATATCCCGAGTACCAGAAGATCAACCAGCATTTTACACTGGAGGATTTTAAGGACATCTACTTTTGGGAGTGGTTACACCGATTGATCGGACGATTACTAGGGGTGGTTTTCATTATACCATTCCTTTATTTCCTGTTGAAAAAACAACTATCGAAGGCAACCATAAAGAAAAGTATTATTTTACTCTGTTTGGGTGGGTTTCAGGGATTCATTGGATGGTATATGGTTAAAAGCGGCCTGATAGACCGACCGGATGTAAGTCATTACCGATTGGCATTGCATCTAACTATTGCGTTTCTGACATTTGCCTATGCTTTCTGGGTGGCTTTGGACCTTCAGTATCCAGTTAAAAAAGCTATTGGAATCGGAATTAAAAGATGGATACAATTCGCTTTTGTGCTCTTGGTGATACAGATTATCTGGGGAGCATTTGTAGCTGGATTGGATGCCGGTTTCTTGCATAATCATTGGCCTTTGATGAATGATGGAAAACTGATCCATGAGACCGTTACCATAGAACAAAATCCGGTCTGGAAGAATTTTATAGAAGGTAAAAGTGGAGTTCAGTTCATACACCGCTATCTGGCTTATATCGTGGTGATCCTCATCTTCATCATATGGATTAAAACAAAGAAGATGAGTTTGACCAGACTACAAAAATTGGCTGTCCAATCCTTGGTATACATGGTATTGATCCAGTTTATTCTGGGAGTATTTACATTATTGTATCAAGTCCCTGTAGTTCTTGGCGTACTTCATCAGGTAATGGCTTTTTTCTTATTGGCTGGAATGACATTTACATTACATAGGTTTAGTAAATAATGGATGAAAACAATATCTTTGCTGCTTCAATTTTTGTCAAATGATCTATAGATTTAGAATTATCCTGGACACCCAAGAAGATGTCTTCAGAGATATAGAAATCGAAGCTGATGCTACATTAGAGGATTTACATAATACCATTACCCAAGCCTTTGGGTTTGGTGGACAAGAAATGGCCTCTTTTTACATCAGCAATGAACTTTGGGAACAAGGCGAGGAAATTGCTCTTTTTGATATGAACGATGGACAAGAGAGTATCAGAACAATGGGGGAAACCACAATTGAAGAAGTAACCGACGAAGATCAAACAAAATTGATCTATGTTTATGACTTCTTGAATATGTGGACCTTCTTAGTGGAATTAGCCGATATTGTAGATTATGATGATGGAAGTACGTATCCGAATTTGATGTTTGCCCATGGTGAGATTCCAGAAGAGGCACCCGAAAAAGAATTTGTAGCCGAAGATCCAGAAGAGGATGATGCTGATTTTGATCCAGAGGATTTTGAAGATCTGGAATTTGACGAGAACTGGAATTAGAATGATTCCAACATGACACAAAACCCCATTAACATTATGAAAAACCTATTTCTATTTATCTTTTTGGCTTCAATCACCATTCAGGCTCAAGAGAATTCCAATTATACGATTACGATCAATGGTGAAGATTTCAATTATAACTTAGGAGATGAGTTTACCTACAATGCTAAGAAGAAAGGTCCACTGAGTATCTTGATCTATCAAAATGAGATGCTTACTTTCAATGATGGGATAGTCCGTTTTTCACATTCAAAGAATTTTCCGGTATCAGAAACTGAAATTGAAGATGGGATCAAGCAGATCTCAGCAATAGGATCCACCGGGATTGGTGTGATCATCCAAGAATATCAAGGTATTGATCCATCATTTATGTTGGACCTGATGCTGAATGAAGTAACCAAGGAAAGCATCGAATATGGATATGAGGAAACCCAGTCTCCCTTTGAAATAACATTGAAGGATGGAAAACATCTAAAAGGGAAAAAATCCATGTTGGAGTATCAGGGGTCCATTGACGAGTGGACCATATTGTCCTATAGTTGGAAAGATGCAGGGGTTTTGATCATTACCATGTCTGTAGATGAGAACAACATGAATTCTGAGAATGAATTTATACAAAAGTTCTTTGATACATTGGAGATCCTGGTCGATTAGGCTTCGCTTTTTTGATTGACTACTGGGATCGAAGTGATACTATGAATAGTATTATTTGATTAGTTTTGTAATTCACCTACCGATCCATGAA
>JAHEHC010000057.1 GCA_024644805.1 Flavobacterium sp.
AACTAAAGGTGTCTCTATCGTAGTGCAAAATCTATCAACTCTCATTTCAAAGGAAAGGGAGGTATTACAGTTAGCGTCTGATGCTGATGATGAAGGGACCGTAAGCCTGATGAGTGATTATATTTCGGAGACTGAGAAAACTCTATGGATGCTGAATTCCTACCTCAGTTAGTCTATTGATAATCTGTAGTGAAAAATTTTATATATTTATATGGAGGATCAGAATTAAATTCCCATGAGAGTTGAAGATTCAAAACATATAAAAAGTGCTCATGAAAAAGTAGAATTGCCATTTGGTAATTTCTACTTTTTTAATGATTTCCTGATTTCAGAGCTCAATCAGGGAATTCATTTCAGTTGGGACAAAGTCAAAAAGGTTGCCGATTTGGCCTCTAAGTTTTACGGAAAGGACAATAAGGTCGTTTATATTTCGAATCGAATCAACTCCTACTCTATTGAGCCACAATCCTGGCTGAAATTCGATAAGAGATATAATTTTTTCAAAGCATCAGCCATAATTGCTTATGACATGAAAGGGGGTCTTAGCGTTGTACTTGAGAAATTGTTCTCGCAAAAAAGAATTCAAAAATTCAACGATCTGGACGACGCTATAGACTGGGCATTGAAATACAAATGATCTTCCATCAAGATTGATTTCTCATGTTTCTAAAATATCTGATTTTACTTTTTATTATTATACCATATAATGAATTCGATGTTATCGGTGGCCAAGAGCCATTGGTTAATTTAGAATCCCATACAACGGAGTTCGCCTATGAGATTCGATACGCATCAAGCAATAACTTCATGAAGGCCCAGTTATACGAGTGTGAAGCCTGTTTACTACAAGTAGAAGTTGCATCTGCGCTGGATCAGGCAAATCAATATTTTTGTGAGCAAGGATATAAGATAAAGATCTACGATTGCTACCGTCCCTTGGATATCCAAAAGAAAATGTGGGAGAAAGTACCCAATGCAATTTATGTTGCCAATCCATATGATGGAGGCTCGGTTCACAATCGTGGAGCAGCGGTAGACATCACTCTGGTTACTTTAGACGATTGTTTTGTGGATATGGGTACAGATTATGATTATTTTGGCAGAGAGGCCCATATTGATTATGAGGGACACTCCAAATTGATCTTATCCAACAGAAAATTGCTAAGAGATGGAATGAAGCTCTTCGGTTTCGATACCATACAATCGGAATGGTGGCATTTTAGCTTTAAGAAGATTAACCGTTTCCCAATTATGAACACCCCCCTCCCTTGTGAAGAATAATTTACGGATCAATTTATTTAGCATTTGCAAGCTTAACGTATATTTGCCAAAAATTTAGTTCAAGTGAAAATTACAATACAACATTTTAGGAGGATCGGATTATTCGAAGCTATTTCATTTCTGTTATTACTGGGAATTGCAATGCCTCTTAAATATTTATGGGATTATCCAAACATGGTTCAAGTCATTGGAATGGCTCACGGGATATTATTCATACTATACGTTTTAGGAGCATTGATCATCTCAAAAGAACTAAAATGGAACACCCAGACCCTATTGATCGTAGTTGCGTGTTCTGTGATTCCATTTGGTCCATTCTATGCTGAAAGAAAATACCTGCTATGAGTAATTTAAGTAAGGAAATGATAGAATATTATGCATTTTGGTTTCAGGAATATTTTCTGAACAAAGGAATTGATCCGGTATTGGCCAAATTGTTCAACCTGATGTTAACGGTCCTGATTTTTGCAATCGCAATATTTTTGTTCGATCTCATCTTAAGAAAGATCATCATTGAAGTTTTCAAGGCATTTAGCAATAAGACCAAGTCGACATTTGATGATTTTTTGGTCATGAGTAAATTTCCTCGATACTCAGCCCACCTGATACCATTATTGATTACCTGGTATTTTGTACCGATACTATTTAAAGAGTTCCCATCGATCTGCAAGGTCGTTTTGGCATTGATCGATATATACATCATCATATTATGTATCTATATTGTCAGGAGCATACTACGATCGGTAAAGAACTACTTGATGCGCCTTGAAAAATACAAGGATAAACCGCTTGATAGTTATATACAGGTGGTTATGATTTTTGCCTGGGGTATTGGACTTTTTCTAATAATAAGTTATCTGACCAATTATTCGATCGAAAGCCTGGCTACTTTGGGAGCGGCTTCAGCAGTGGTCATACTTATCTTTAAGGACACTATTTTGGGGTTCGTTGCCAGTATTCAGGTTTCTGTGAATGATATAGTGCGAATTGGTGATTGGATCACATTCAGTAAATATGGGGCCGATGGATATGTGACGGAGATCAATCTGGCCACTGTACGAGTTCAGAACTTCGATAATACCTATACCACCATACCAACGTATTACCTGACCTCTGATTCGTTTCAGAATTGGAGAGGTATGAAAGAGTCTGAAGGAAGAAGGATAAAACGTCATATACTCATAAAACAAAGTTCGGTTAAATTCCTATCTGCTGAGATGATCGAAAAATTTAAAGGAATTGAACTCATAAAACCTTATTTGGAGCATCGCAAGAAAGAAACAGATTCATTTAATAAAAAATATGTAAATGATCAATCGCTCTTGATCAATGGCAAGAACCAAACAAATTTGGGGGTATTCAGAACCTATGCCGATGCCTATTTGCATGAAAACCCACACATTAATAAGGATCTGTTCTTGATGGTTCGGTATTTACAATCTACAGATCGAGGGATTCCGGTAGAAATATTTTGCTTTAGCTATGACAAGGTTTGGCAAAATTATGAACTGATACAGGCCGACATAATCGACCATCTTATTGCCTCAGTTTCCTATTTCGATCTAGAGATCTTCGAATTGCCATCTGGTAAGGATTTCAATGACCGTTAGAAATATTTAGACATTACAATTTTTTTAAGTTTTTTGTAACAAAATCAAAATGATAGTGTCTTACCTTTACCTAAACTTCAATACCCAATTATGAGAACAATAAAAATACTATTCATCGTCCTTTTAATGATTTCTTCAGGCTCTGCATCAACTCAAACCGTTGATGAGGTCATTGATAATTATATCGAAAACACTGGAGGTCTTGAGGCTTGGAATAATTTGGAATCTGCAAAATTTGTAGGTTCAGCTTCCGCACAAGGGATGGATATCCCCGTAGTCATGGTTCAGACCATTGATGGAAAACAACACTTGACAGTTACACTCCAAGGACAGGAGTTCGTTCAATTCGCTTTCGATGGTGAAACCATGTGGTCTACAAATTTCCAGACCATGCTTCCTGAGAAGAATGACAATGAGACCACGGATATAATGAAAAAGCAATCCAAGGATTTTCCAACACCATTCCTTAATTATAAAGATAAAGGATTTACCGTCGAACTGTTAGGCAACGAGACCATGGAAGGTATTGACACCTACAGGGTACAATTGACACAAGAACCTGTGTTGGTCGATGGCAAAGAAGAGCCCAATGTGTCCTATTATTATTTTGATACCGAGAATTTTGTTCCTATCGCAGTTGAGACAGTCATTAGACAAGGACCTATGAAAGGGCAAACAGCTAAGACCACTTTTAGCGATTATGATGAGGTCGATGGTTTGTACTTTGCGTTTTCCATGAATATGAATGGGCAACCGGTCACATTTACCGAGATCGTTTTGAACCCTGAAATCGATGGAAGTATATTTAATTTTCCGGAAGTGGTGACTCCTGAAACTGAAGAGAAAAAATAAAATTTCATATGACTTTTAATCCCCAATCTTTGGGGATTTTTTTTACTAAAAAACCAAAACAATGAAGAAATTACTAATCATGTTATTCTGTGTGGCATTGCTTCCAATTGCGACACAAGGACAAGAAATATCCATCAAAGGAAAAGAATTATTTGGAGAGATGAATGCCCGTCATATTGGTCCTGCCTTGATGAGCGGACGTATTATAGATCTTGAGAGTCATCCTACAAATCCCAGAATTATCTATTTGGGAGCCGCTGGTGGTGGCGTTTGGAAATCGAATAATGCAGGGACCACATTCAATCCTATTTTTGACGATTATGCACAATCAATAGGAGTTGTAAAATTGGATCCTAAAAATCCAGATGAGGTCATTTGGGTGGGTACCGGTGAGATCTGGACCCGTAATTCAGTATCTATTGGAGACGGACTGTACAAATCGACAGATGGAGGAACCAATTGGGATAAGATCGGATTTGAGAATTCAGAACGGATCGCCTCTATTGCAATCAATCCTGATAATACCGATCTTGTTTATGTTGGTGTTCTTGGAGCGCTTTGGAGCGACAGCGAAGAACGTGGTATCTATAAGACAACCGATGGTGGTAAAACCTGGGAGAATATCTTATATATAGGCCCCTCTACAGGAGCTGCCGATGTGATCATGGATCCCAATGATCCAAATATCCTTTATGCCTCGATGTGGGAATTCAGAAGAACAGGATGGGGATTCAGGTCAGGTGGAAAAACAAGTGCTCTATTTAAATCTGTTGATGGCGGTAAGAATTGGAATAAGATACACAATGGTTTTCCTTCAGGAGAACTGGGCAGAATTGCCATTGCATTAGCTCCGAGCGATCCTTCTATCCTGTATTCAGTATTGGAGACCGGAGAGAAAAGTACAAACGGACTTTGGAAATCGACCGATGCCGGTGAGAGCTGGACCCACTTGAACAGTGATTTTGGACTAACAGTAAGGCCATTCTATTTCTCCAGGATCACAGTAGATCCAAAAGATCCTGATGTGATCGTAAAAGGAGGCCTTAGCGGATCAATCAGCAGAGATGGTGGTAAGACCTTCAGGGATCTTGGCAATATGCATAGTGATATACATGATATCGTTTTCGATATCAATAATTCAGATATCATCTATTCAGGAACAGACGGAGGATTCTATAGATCCTGGGATGGTGGCACCACATTCGAGATCACAGAAGATCTTCCCCTCTCCCAATTCTATCATATCAGTGTCGATGATGCAGAGCCTTATAATGTTTACGGCGGTTTGCAAGACAATGGTTCCTGGTACGGACCTTCATCATCACCCGGAGGTGTAAACGCACGTGATTGGAATAGCGTTGGATATGGGGATGGATTCAGAGTACTGAAACATCCTACCAAGAATATCATCTATTCTGAAATGCAAGGTGCAGATAATGTCTGGCGATATGATGCCGATAAGAATAGAACAAAAACGATTCAGCCTCTAAAACGAAAAGGGGATCCAGACCTTAGATTTAACTGGAATGCTCCTATGGCGGTAAGCGCTCATCAACCGGATAGATTCTATATGGGAAGTCAGTTTGTGCATAGATCGGAGGATATGGGTGATACCTGGACGATAATATCTCCCGACCTGACCACCAACGATAAGACAAAGCAGGACCAATCTCAATCCGGTGGACTTTCAATTGATAATAGTGGTGCCGAGAATCATACCACCATATTTACCATAGCAGAGTCTCCTCTTGATGAGAATATATTATGGGTAGGAACTGACGATGGAAATGTACAGGTCACTAAAGATGGCGGAAAGACTTGGATCAATGTTACTGAAAATTTAGTTGGTATCCCGGCAAATACCTGGGTCTATCATATCGAAGCCAGTGTGCATGGTAAAGGAATTGCCTATGCAGTTTTTGATGGACATACCACAGGTGATATGAAACCCTATGCTCTTAAGACCTCCGATTTTGGTCAGACCTGGGAAAATATCATCTCTGATGATATTTCCGGTTTTGTCAGGAATATTCAAGAAGATTATGTTAGTGAAGATCTATTGTTCCTGGGAACAGAATTTGGACTCTATGTCACCATTGATGGTGGATCAAATTGGTCAAAATTTGAAAATAATATGCCGGCGACAGCGGTTCATTTTGTAGATATGCAGAAGAAGACCAACGATGTCGTCATGGGAACCCATGGTAGAGGTGTAATTATTATTGATGATATCAGTCCACTTCGAGAATTGAATCAGGAGATCTTAGCGAAGGATGTTCATTTCTTTGAGACCAAACCCTTCACTATGAATGAAAGCAGTGGCTTTTCAGGAAACTTTGGTACTGAGACCCAATTTGTAGGACAGAATAAAAGCTCCTCTGCCAGAATAGTCTATTACCTTAAGAAAAGACATACATTCGGAAAGATGAGAATGGAAGTTCAGGATATGGATGGCAATAAGATCGTTACGCTCGATCCGGGTAAATCAAAAGGAATCAACATTGTAAACTGGAATTTCAGTACTATGGCTCCTAAAATGGCAGAGGGTAAAACGATCACCTTCGGTGGTTTTACTTCACCAAGGGTTCCTGCCGGGAAGTACAAGATTGTAATGACCAAAGGAAAAAATTCCTATGAGCAGGTCATCGAGGTGAAATATGATGAAAAATCTATTACAACACTTGCTGAAAGAAAGGCCCAGGAAGAAATGACCGGGAAGCTCTATAATATGGTTGAAGATCTTGCCTATATGGTCTATGAGATCAACTCGTATATGGACAAATCAGATGAGATCATCAAAAATAACCCAAAAGGTAAGAAGAAAGCCGAACAATTCAAGTCGGCCCTAAAATCTCTGAAGGAAGATCTTGTGATCACTACAGGAGACAATTATGTAGCTTCTGCTGAACCGGAGTTAAGAGAGAAGATGGGTTCGCTTTATAGCAGCGTTGCCAGCAGCTACGATAGAGTTTCTGGTGCTCAAGTAGAAAATTTTGAACTGATCTCTGAAAGTTTTGAGGAAGCAAAATCACGATATCGCAAAATAATGGATAAGGAAGGCAGCAAAGTGCTTTCATTCATGGAAAAGAACGATATTGCTCCTATTGCTATTAAGAGTAAAGAAGAATTTCTTAAAAAGAACTAAAACGGAATAGCATTAGTTTAAATAGCCCTCACCGTCAAGGTGGGGGTTTTTATATTCCCAAAACATAACGTCCCCAAATAAGAAAAATCAGGGAGACCAGGAATATGCCTATCAGGTTGAACCAAAGTCCTCCTTTGATCATATCTTTCATCCTAACATAACCCGATCCAAATACAATGGCTTGTGTTGGAGAGGCCACCGGCATCATGAAGGCGCAACTTGCCGAGAGTGTCGCTGGGATCATCAACAAGGTAGGATCGATTTTCATCGCTTTGGAAGCTTCGGCTATAATGGGAAGCACTAAATTGGTGATGGCAGTATTTGAGGTGATCTCAGTAAGGAATGTTAGAATGAAAGAAACCGAAAAAACCGCTACGGTAGGTGATTCCAACTGCATACTTGCAAAGCCTTCACCAACCAGATCTCCCAAACCGGATAACTGGAATCCTCCTGCTAAAGCAAGTCCGCCACCAAATAAGAGCAATATTCCCCAGGGTACTTTTTTTGTATCTGCCCAATTCAATATATTTTGTTTTGGTTTGGATTTCGATGGAACTACAAACAGTAATATTGCAGCAAAGATCGCAACTGCAGCATCTTTGAATTCAGGCAGGTTCAATAGACTTCGCCACCCACTGAGTTGTAGTTGCTCTCCAATTTGAATGTCTGAACCAGTGAGCCAAAGGATAGCGGCCAAAAGAAAGATCCCTCCTGCTCTCTTTTCATCGGCAGTTATCTTGCCCAATTTATTGTATTTCTCCTGAATTACTGCATGGCCACCCATAAGTCTTCTGGATGGGAGCCTAAAGACCAACTTGGTCAGGACGAACCATCCTGAAAATAAAAATAGAATGCTAATGGGCAATACAATGATCATCCAGGTCACAAATCCGATAGCGGGCAGATCGGGAAATAAAATTTCATACATTTCTATAAAAACCATATTCGGTGGAGTACCGATAACTGTTGACATTCCGCCGATATCGGCCGCATAGGCGAGTCCGAGCATGATTCCTATTCCCAAGTTTGACAATTCCTTTCCGGTCGTTCCATTGCTACGTGCAGTTTCGAGTACAGATAATCCAACCGGCATCATGACCATGACCGTCGCTGTGTTGGAGATCCACATGCTTAATAATGCACTTGCGATCATAAATCCAAGGATCAATTGATGTGGTTTATCTCCTATTTTTGAAAGAAGAAATAAGGCTATCCTCTTATGAAGACCGGTCTTTTGGATACCAATGGCCAAAATGAACCCTCCAAGAAATAAGAATATTATGGGCTTTGCGTAATAGGATGTGATCTCTGCCAGTTCCCCTACTCCTACTGATGGCAGGAACACTATGGGGATTAACGAAGTTACTGCTAAAGGTATCAATTCAGACACCCAGAGAAAAGCCATAAAAACGATCATGGCAGCAACTGCAGGCGCATTTGGAAAAAGATCATTGGGAACCAAATAGTAAGTATAACCAGAAAAAATAATAGCCAAAGCAAACAATATAATTCTGATCTGTTTTCTATTCAATACCATGAAAAATATCTAAGTGTTCTTTGTTCTAATTTTTTGTTGAAAACAACGTTTATAACTATTTTAAATACAATAGCATTCATCAATGGAATTCTATAGTTTTATTAAAACCCAATTGTCATGAGTTCCAAAGACCTTGCACTATTGAATCTACGCCCAGAAATTCCAACCGCCATGATAAATCCAACAATGAGTGATGAAGAGTTTTTTCAAAACATTACACTTCGTCCAATTGCTAAATTACAAAACGATTTGTTGGTTGAAGTATTTAAACATTATATAAAGAAACATAAGAATGTTTTTATGGACCTCACCATCGAAAAGAGATTGGATTATATTGAGAATGCCATTCACAAGGATATGAAGTTCAGAAATTCCTTGAAAGGAATTATCATTGGCATGTTCACAATCGATGAACATAGAGTCTATACTCAGAATTCATCTTCGCTCAATAAAAGAATGATGGCTATTGTCAAAGATCGATTAAAAAGCAATATCCAGCTCTTTGAATATTCTTATGCCTAAGTGTAGTTTACAGTAAAGATTCCCCATTCAGATCGGTGGTCAACACCTCACTCATATAGTCAAAATAAGGCCTAAGCAGTCTGAAATGGGTTAGCAGGTTATCTTGAAATTGACCTGATAACACCTCTTTGTCGGTAAACTTATGTACAACGAAATAGCTTTTCAATCGGATCAGATCAATATTGGGGTCATCTTTACTAAATCCCTTGGGGGCTGTTTTGACCCTGTATTCCTGAACGAAGTCACCAAAGGCTTTTTTAAAATCCTTTTGATCGAAAATTTTCCTGATTGTAGATGAATCGATCTCAAATTCCTTTCTGATCCGCAACAGGTCAGCTGGATTGGGTGAGAAAAAGCCACCGGCCATAAAGCTATTTCCAGGTTCCAGCCTTAGATAGTAGCCCCCTCTTCTATGCGCACCAGCACGTGCAAAGCTAACACTGCGATGAATATTGTAAGGTGTTTTGTCTTTGCTGAATCGAATATCTCTGTTGATGCGAAACACCTTGACTTTGGAGATCTCATCGGTCTTATTAAGTACTTGTTCTATGGAAACATAGAATTGCTTCAGGATCTTCTCATTGGCTTGATACTCTTTTTTATTTTCTTGCATCCAGTCGCGATTGTTATTCTTCTTGAGATTTTTGAGGAAATCGAAAATGGATTTTGGTAGTGAAATCATGTTTATGTTGATTAAAAAATGAATTTAAATATAAAGAAATTGCATTTTAATCTAATGTTCAGATTACCAATTATTTGTATAATAAACCCAATTCACCTATATTGAATTAAAATATTGGACATTTATTAATTAAAATCGATTAAAATGACAACAACAAACAAACCTTCAATTGGATTTTGGATCATCGCGATCATTGCACTTATTTGGAATGCTATGGGTGTTATGACCTATTTAATGGAACAATATAAAGTTGAGGCGTATAGAGCAGACTTCAATGCAGAACAACTTGCATTGATTGATTCAGCGCCAGCTTGGTCTACAGCTTTATTTGCTATTGCTGTTTTTGGCGGATTATTAGGGTGCCTGTTCCTTCTATTGAGAAAAAAAATGGCAACTCCTCTATTCCTGATTTCATTACTATGCATACTCATCAATACCGGTTATTCAATGTTTGGCACCAACCAGATCGAACTGTTTGGACCCGTAAATGGGATTGTGATGCCCCTGGTAGTTGTTGTTATTGGTGTTTTTCTTTATCTATATAGTAAAAAGGCCACAGCTAAAGGAATCCTGAAGTAGAATGTTTGTATATGAATATTACCCGCTTTATTGATTTAAAGTGGGTTTTTTTATTGTTTTCTTTAGTGAATAACTGTTTAAAATTTTGTGGAAAAGATATTTGATTAGTACAGCAATGAGGTATATATTTTAATAGATTTGATATCAAGCAATAATCTGTTTTACCAAATCCTCAATGAAGAATTTTCTGATCGCTGTTACAGTATTTCTGATCTGGTCGGTCTTTGGGTTGTGGTTATACAGTTGGATACAAAGCGATGCAACTTCCAACGAGGCTAATAACAATACAACTGAAACAGAACTGGTCCAGGAAAAAGATGATGATAAAAAGAATGTTTCTGTCAATGATAGCAAGCATAATAAGCAGGAAGTAGGTGAAGAAGATTCAGGGAAAAAGATACAATACGGATTGAGTGCCGTTAATGAACAAGGAGATTTGATCTTCAACTTTTCTGAGGGGATCTCAACAAAACTAAATACAACAGAGATCGATGTTCCGAGTCAGCTTATCGATTTTAAGTATAAGTTGTATATCTATTCCACAGAGCATCCTGATGAGGAGTTGCATATAGAATCCTTGTACAGCCCAAAGGAAAATCTGATGAATCCCAATTTGGGAGTGCAGCGTGGGGAGAAGATCAAGAACATCCTTACGGAGATGGGTATTTCTGTTGAAAAGATAGTGATCAGACCTGTTATCAAAGGAATCGATAATGATGATTCAGATTGGGTGAACAACTGCATTCAATTTGCATTTAAGCCATTGGATATGGAGCGTATCAAGTTATTAAAGACCACACCGAAAAGTAAGGTTATTTATCCGAGGTATACCAATTCGGGTATTATGGCAAATTCTACATTGAAAGAATTGGTGGTTGAGATCAAGGGATATATTTCGAACAATCCCGATCTAATGGTAGAGATTGTGGGTCATACCGATAATATCGGCAATGGAATTGATAATTATAAAATGGGTTTGAAATATGCCAGGCAGGTACGTTGGTATTTGATCAACAAGGGAGGATTTGATCCCAACCAGATCACCGCTTCTTCAAAAGGAGAAGAAGAACCAATTGAAAGTAATAACACTTCTAATGGCAGGACAGCCAATAGGAGGATCGAGATAAAATTTAAATGATATGCAATTGATAGTTGAATTTTTGGATCAATTGAAGGACTACAGCGGTATTTTTATTCTTATGCTGAGCTCTTTCTTAATTGGATATTTTTCATCTTTCTGGTTACAGAAGAACAAGTATGAATTGATGATCGAACGGTTTAAAAAGAAGATCAATTCGTTGAAAAAACAAAATGAGGATTTCCAAAAAACTGAAAAAATAAAGAATATCGATACCATATTCACAGAGATCAAGCCAAAGATCATCAAGATGGTCAAAGAAACGCAGCAGGAGATCAATGAATCCATCCCTCCTAAGCGAGTTGCACTAAAGGCTCGCACAAGTTATGTCACTTATACCAAATCAAAACCCAAACTAAATTTTGAGAATTTTGGGTATGCCAACATGGATATTAAGGACGACCTAACCAAGATCAACGGTATTGGACCTTATATAGAACAAAAGCTAAATGAAATAGGTATTTTCACCTATGATCAGATCAGCAATTTTTCAATTGAAGACATCCGAGCGGTCACTCAATTGATCGATTTCTTTCCGGAACGCATTGAACGCGATAACTGGGTGGGTCAGGCTAATTCACTTAAAGTTAAACTATAGGTATCCATGCATTTAAACCAATTAGACTGGTTCATCATCATATCCTTTTTTGTGGTCTTTCTGATCATTGGATTGATCGTTTCAAAGCGATCTGGTAAAAATACAAAAGAGTTCTTCTTATCTGGCAGGAACATGCCCTGGTGGTTGCTTGGGATTTCCATGGTGGCAACCACATTCTCTGCCGACACCCCCAATCTTGTAACTGATATAGTACGACAAAACGGAGTTTCTGGTAATTGGGTGTGGTGGACATTTTTGATCACTGGAATGCTAACCGTTTTTGTGTATGCCAAACTGTGGAGACGATCCAAGGTCTTAACCGACCTACAATTCTATGAACAGCGTTATAGTGGCAAAGAAGCGGCTTTTTTAAGAGGGTTTAGAGCGTTATATCTGGGCGTCTTCTTCAATGTTATGATCATGGCTGCCGTATGTCTTGCGGCTATTAAGATTGGCGGTATATTATTTGATCTTGCGCCATGGCAATCGGTGCTTTACGCATCTGTGGTTACTGTAGCTTATAGTGCTATAGGAGGATTGCGAGGAGTTATATTCACCGACTTTCTTCAGTTCATTGTTGCAATGATAGGATCGGTTTGGGCGGCAATATATGTTGTAAATATGCCAGAGGTCGGAGGACTGGACCAATTGCTGGCTCATGAGAATGTCGCAGACAAACTTCAGTTCTTACCCGATTTCAATGACACCAATTCACTATTGGTTCTTCTTATCATTCCTATTGCCGTACAATGGTGGAGTGTCTGGTATCCAGGCGCAGAACCAGGCGGTGGTGGTTATATAGCTCAGCGTATGCTTTCAGCCAAGGATGAAAAGAATGCAATTGGAGCAACATTGCTATTCAATATCATGCATTATGCTTTGAGGCCATGGCCCTGGATATTGATCGCTTTGGCTTCTTTGATCCTTTATCCCCAATTGTCCGATATTCAGGCTCAATTTCCAAATGCCGTCCTGGGGCATGATCTGG
>JAHEHC010000058.1 GCA_024644805.1 Flavobacterium sp.
GATATAAATTGGCTGGTGCCCCATCAGGCCAACAAAAGAATAATCGACGCTGCAGCAAAGAGGCTGAATTTGCCGGATGAAAAAGTGATGATGAACATTCACAAATACGGCAACACCACGTCTGCTACACTCCCTTTATGTCTCTGTGACTATGAGAATCAATTAAAAAAGGGTGATAAACTAATATTTGCCTCATTTGGAGGTGGATTTTCATGGGGATCTATATACCTTACCTGGGCATACGACTCCAATTAATGTAACAATTGACCAAAATTTTTAAGATATGACTATAAAAGAAATTCAAAACTTAATCAGGTTTGTGGCCAAATCAGGAGCCAGTGAAGTGAAATTAGAAATGGGCGATGTTAAGATCACCATTCGAACGGGAGCTCATCGCGGCAAAAATGAATCCACTATTATTCAGCAATTACCTGCCGCAGCAACTCCACAAATGCAAATGGTCCAACAACCAGAAGCAGATCAATCAGCACCGGTTGCTGCCGAAGCAAAACCGTCATCAGACGAGAATTCAAAATATGTAACAATAAAATCACCTATTATCGGAACCTTTTATAGGAAATCTGCTCCGGACAAGCCTGCATTCGTTGAGGTTGGAGATTCGATAAAGGAAGGCGATGTCTTGTGTATCATTGAAGCAATGAAGTTGTTCAATGAAATTGAAAGTGAAGTAAATGGTAAGATTGTCAAAGTATTGATTGACGACTCTTCACCGGTCGAATTCGATCAACCTCTATTTTTGGTAGATCCTTCATGATCTGACCAAAGGAAGATTTAGATCTTAGGTTTCTTGCCAAAAGAAACTCTCGATTTTCACTAAGGATAATGGACACATAATTTGAAACACCTATGTTTAAAAAAATATTAATAGCAAATAGAGGAGAGATCGCATTACGGATCATACGAACCTGCAAGGAGATGGGGATAAAATCGGTGGCGGTCTATTCTACTGCCGATCAAGACAGTTTACACGTAAGGTTTGCAGATGAGGCCGTATGTATCGGGCCACCTCAAAGTAGTGAGAGCTATCTGAAAATTGCCAATATTATGGCTGCAGCTGAGATCACCAATGCCGATGCAATTCATCCGGGTTATGGCTTTTTAGCTGAAAACGCCAAATTCTCTAAGATCTGTGATGAACACAAGATCAAGTTCATAGGAGCATCAGCCGATATGATCGAAAGAATGGGAGATAAAGCCACAGCAAAGGAAACCATGAAAGCTGCAGGCGTTCCTACCATACCGGGTAGTGAGGGCCTATTAGAATCCTTCGAAGAAGCCGAAAAACTGGCTAAAGAAATGGGGTATCCCGTGATGTTGAAGGCCACGGCCGGTGGAGGAGGTAAAGGAATGAGAGGAGTTTGGAAGGAAAGTGATCTAAAAAAAGCCTGGGATAGTGCCAGGCAGGAAGCCCATGCTGCTTTTGGAAACGACGGAATGTATCTTGAAAAATTGATCGAAGAACCCAGACATATTGAAATTCAAATTGTTGGGGATAGCAACGGAGATGCCTGTCATTTAAGTGAAAGGGACTGTTCAATTCAAAGAAGACATCAAAAATTGACCGAAGAGACCCCCAGTCCATTTATGACCAAGAAATTGCGTAACGAAATGGGATTGGCCGCTGTGAAAGCAGCCGAAAGTATTAAATACGAAGGAGCGGGCACGGTCGAATTTCTAGTGGATAAACACCGGAATTTCTATTTTATGGAAATGAATACCAGAATTCAGGTGGAACACCCCATTACCGAACAGGTGATCATCGATTTCGATCTGATCCGAGAACAAATAAAAGTAGCCGCAGGGATACCCATCATAGGTATCAATTACACACCGAAACTGCATTCTATAGAATGCAGGATCAATGCTGAAGATCCATTCAATGGGTTTAGACCCTGTCCGGGGAAAATAACAGAGCTGCATGCTCCAGGCGGACATGGGGTTCGGTTGGACACCCACGTATATGCCGGTTATTCGATACCACCCAACTATGACTCGATGATCGCCAAACTGATTACCACCGCACAAACACGCGAAGAGGCTATTAGTAAGATGAGACGTGCATTGGATGAATTTGTTATCGAAGGGATAAAGACCACGATTCCATTCCATCTGCAGCTGATGAATCACCCGGATTATATAGCAGGAAAATATACAACGGCCTTCATGGATAGCTTTGAGATGCATGAACCCGAAGATGATCAATAGTTCTTTGAAAGAGGAATTATTAAGGAAGTGTTCAGAATTGATTGATGGGAGACGAAACAGGATCCTAAAGGTCATTGACGACATGGATTCTTCATTGAGAATGGGATCTAAGAACACCAGTGGAGACAAGCACCATACCGAAAGGGCTATGCTTCATATCGAAAGGGAGAACGCGGGGAGGCAATTGCATGAGATCGAAAAGATCCAGGTTCAATTGGAGAAGGTCAACATCAGTAGTACGTCAGATCACGTAAGGTCCGGAAGTTTAGTCACTACCAATCACGGAATTTTCTTTATTAGCATTTCGGTGGGAAGTCTACGAATTGGAAAGACCAATTATCTTGGTGTTGCTCCCAATTCACCTATTGGCCTCCTGCTATTAGGAAAAAAAGCAGGAGACCGATTTTTATTCAACCAAAAGGAATATTTCCTATTGGAAGTAGAATGATCTTTCCGACGTATTTATTTTTTAATATCTGAACCTACCTTTTCTGGAAGCACACGATATCCCATATTGTAGAGGGTGAATCCAAAAATATCAACGTATTGTTCAATGGTCTTACTTACCGGTGTACCCGCGCCATGTCCTGCATCGGTTTCGATCCTGATCAAAAGCGGATTTGAACCGGTATGTTTTTCCTGCAGTTCGGCAGCAAACTTAAAGCTGTGAGCTGGGACCACACGATCGTCATGATCTCCTGTAGTGATCAATGTAGCAGGATAATCTACTCCTGCCTTAACATTGTGAACGGGAGAGTACCCTTTAAGGTATTCGAACATTTCTTTACTATCCTCGGAAGTTCCATAATCATATCCCCATCCTGCTCCTGCGGTAAAGGTGTGATATCGTAACATGTCAAGAACACCTACTGCTGGAAGAGCGACTTTCATTAGATCGGGTCTTTGGGTCATGGTTGCTCCAACCAATAATCCTCCATTAGATCCACCACGAATGGCTAGATAATCAGGAGAAGTATAGTTATTAGCGATAAGATATTCGGCTGCAGCAATGAAATCGTCAAAGACATTTTGCTTTTTCATCTGAATTCCGGCTTTATGCCAGTCCTTACCATATTCACCACCTCCTCTTAAATTGGGCACGGCATAGACACCTCCTTGTTCCATCCAAACCGCATTGGTGATACCGAATGCAGGTGTAAGACTTATATTGAAACCACCATATCCGTAAAGAATGGTTGGGTTCTTTCCATTTAATTCAATTCCTTTTTTGTGGGTTATGATCATAGGGATCTTAGTACCATCTTTAGAGGTATAGAAGATCTGTTTGCTCTCATAGCCATCCGAATCAAAATCGATCTGGGGTTTTTTATACAGCTCAGAGACACCTTCAGCAATCGAATATTTATAGATACTTCCGGGAGTCACATAATTTGTGAAAGAATAGTACACTTCGGTTTCTTCCTTTTTTGCTCTGAAACCACTAATGGTGCCAATTCCGGGAAGATCAATTTCTCGGATCAAGTTTCCATCATAATCGTATTGAAGCACTTTTGAAACGGCATCGACCATATATTCCGCAAAGATGTTTCCTCCAGCTCTGGTAACAGTCAAAACATTTTCTGTTTCCGCAATAAAATCACTCCAGTTTTCAGGTGTTGGATTGGCCAGGTCGACGGTGACTATTTTTCGATTTGGCGCATCCAAATTAGTCACCAGATAGAGTTTAGATTCCACATTATCGAACAAATAGGTGTCACTGTCTGCGTGATCCAAAATAGAAATCAATGGACTGTTTTCCTGAGACAGGTCTTTGATGAATAGCTTATTCCCTGATGTGGAATTGGAGGCAGAAATGGTCAAGAACCTATTGTCTTCAGTAACACTACCACCGATATAACGATGTTTTTGTGAGGCTATTCCACCATATATCAGTTCATCTTCCTCTTGAGGAGTTCCCAATTTGTGAAAATACAATTTATGCTGATCGGTTTTGGCAGAAAGCTCACTACCTTCTGGTTTGTCATAGCTGGAATAATAGAATCCTTCATTTCCTCTCCATGAGAGTCCGCTGAATTTCACATCCACTAATGTATCCTCGATGATCTCCTTGGTTTCGGCGTTCATCACCAGCACCTTTCTCCAATCACTACCTCCTTCTGAGATACTATAGGCCGCCGTTTTCCCATCATCTGAAAAGCTCACCGTACCCAAAGATGTGGTACCATCCTCTTTAAAGGTATTGGGATCAAGAAAAACAGTTGCAGTACTTGGATCTTCACCTGTTTTATAGCGATAGATCACATATTGATTTTGAAGACCATCATTCTTGTAGAAATAAGAATAGTCTCCTTCTTTGAATGGAGGACCTACTTTCTCATAATTCCACAGAGAGGTAAGTCGATCGTTTAGTTCATCCCGAAAGGGAATCTGATCCAAATAACCAAAAGTAACCTCATTCTGAGCTTTTACCCAAGACTCGGTCTCTTCACTTCGATCATCTTCCAACCATCTATAGGGATCAAGTACCTCCACACCGAAATAGGTGTCAACAGTATCTACTTTTTGAGTTTCTATATAGTTCACGATTATTGGTTCAATTTTTTCTTCATTTTTACAAGCCAAAATGAATAAAACAGATAAAAAAGGGATAAGGAATTTTCTCATAATCTAAATTTTCTGTAAATGTAAGAAAAAGTAACGTCCTTATTGATTTTTAGACTATAAAAGGAAGCTAAACAAGATCATGATCTATCAGGTATTCAGCTATTTGAATGGCATTGGTTGCTGCCCCCTTTCGAAGATTATCACTTACGATCCATAAATTCATGGTGTTGGGCTGGGTTTCGTCCCTTCTGATCCGTCCGACAAAAACATCATCTTTATCATTTGCATATATCGGCATGGGATAGGTATTGGTGTCGGGATTGTCCTGTACAACGACTCCTGGGGTTTGGTGCAGAAGTTTTCGAACATCGTTCAGGTCAAAATCGGATTCAAACTCAACATTGACCGACTCACTATGCCCACCAGCTGTTGGGATTCTAACTGCGGTAGCCGTTATGGAGAACGATCGATCGTCAAGTATCTTTTGAGATTCTCGGACGATCTTCATCTCCTCCTTAGTATACCCGTTGGATTCAAATACATCGCAATGGGGGAGCGCATTCTTGTGGATGGGATAGGGGTAAGCCATTTCACCTTCTTTACCCAGGATCTCATTTTCCAACTGATTCACGGCTTTTAATCCTGTTCCAGAAACCGATTGATAAGTGGATACCACCACCCTTTTCATTCTATATTTCTGATGAAGCGGGGCCAAAACCATGACCAATTGAATGGTAGAACAGTTGGGGTTGGCAATGATCTTATCGTTTACACCCAAGTCCTGCGCATTGATCTCGGGGACGATCAATTTTTTAGCGGGATCCATTCTCCAGGCCGATGAATTGTCGATGACTGTAGTGCCCACCGCTGCAAATTTTGGTGCCCATTCCTGGGAAGTAGAACCTCCAGCAGAAAATAGTGCGATATCAGGTGCCTTGGCAACAGCATCTTCCATACCAATTATCTGGACAGCATCATCTTTGAATCGGATACTTTTACCAATAGATCTTACAGAAGCGACAGGGATCAACTCATCAATTGGAAAATTCCGTTCTTCCAATATTTTTAGCATCATACCCCCCACCAAACCGGTAGCACCTACCACAGCAATTTTCATAGGCCAAGAATTTATTTTGTCAAAATTACATTTTAGGAATTGATTTTATCAATATAAATTAAAAAAACCCTCCATAGCTTTAGCGAAGGAGGGTTTAGGTTAGAAAATGTAGTGTAGCAGATTAATTGTTATTTTTTAAGAAGATCTCTTATTTCAGCAAGTAATTCTTCCTGAGTTGGTCCTGCAGGTTCTGCTGGTACTTCTTCTTTTGGCTTTTTTGTTTTGTTATAAGCCTTAATGATCATAAATAGAACAAAACCTACGATCACTAAATTGATCAATGCATTGATCCATTTTCCATACATAACAGCGTTCTCGGCTGTTGTTACAGTTCCTTCAGCGTCTACTACAGCAGGAGAAAGAACATATTTTAACTCTGCGAAATCCATTCCTCCAGTGAAATGCCCCACGATAGGCATCATGATATCAGTTACAAATCCACTGACCACCAAGCCGACAGCTCCGGCCAGGATTACAGCAACGGCAAGGTCTAAAACATTACCGGTCATTATAAAATTTTTGAATTCTTTAAACATAATGTTGGGTTTTTGAGTGTTACAACAGGCAATTTAGTAAAAACGGAAATCATTAAAAACCAATCAGTAACGATTTATGGATTATTTTTTAACAATGATCCTTTTCACCCTTTGTGAAATAGCAGTGATCAATTCATAGGAAATGGATTGCACCGATTGGGATAGGATTTCTGCAGTTTGCGACCGACCAAAGAGGATCACTTCATCACCTTCGCGACATGATATATCGGTACAGTTCACCATGATCATATCCATACACACATTACCCACAATGGAAGCTTTTTGCCCGTTGATGGTCACCCATCCTTTTCCATTCCCATAGGCTCTGGAAATTCCATCAGCATGACCGATCGGTATCGTTGCGATCGATTGTGCTTCCCATTCATTTTTTATGGTATAAGCCCTGTTATAACCAACAGTAGCTCCTTTCTCAATGTGGTGGATCTGAGAGATCACCGATTTTAATGTAACCACCGGGATCAATTCTTTTGAGTGTTCATCCGAATTACCATATCCATAAAGACCAATTCCACTGCGCACCATATCAAAATGAGCTTCGGGGTAGTTCAATATTCCTGAAGTGTTACACATATGAAACATAGGCTTCTCATCTGAAAGCTGTAGATATTGTTCACAGATCGAATTATAGGAGGCGATCTGGTCCAATGAAAAGGTTCTTTCTAAAAGATCCTCGCTGGCCGCCAAATGTGAAAAGATAGACCTAACCCGAACAGAATTCGTTGTATTGAGTTTATCGGTAATTGACGCTATATCCTTTTCCAAAAACCCCAACCGATTCAACCCGGTATTAAATTTAATGTGTATGGGATAATCCTTTTGATCTTTTTTTTCTGAAGCTAAGATGAATTGATCCAATACCAATTTGCTATACAGATTGGGCTCCAGACAGTGATCGATCAGTATTTCTAAATTAACTGCTTGTGGGTGCAGGACCAGTATAGGGACAGTTATGCCGGAATTCCGCAACATAACCCCTTCTTTCACATAGGCAACGGCCAGATAGTCGATTCCCAAATGTTGCAATTCCTTGGCGATCTCTACAGCATCACTACCATATCCATAGGCTTTTACAACACCCAGTAATTTTGTGGTGTCCTTTAATTTTGATTTGAGATATCGGAAATTATGGCCTAAGGCATCAAGATCGATCTCCAGTAAGGTTTCGGTCGCTTTAGGCATTGTTAGGCTTGCTTTTTAGCAGGGAGCTCTTGTGGATCCTTTACTTCCATCTTACTTACCTTCTCACGGATCATGGCCTTGTAATAAGCGGCTCTGCTCAAGGGTTCATATTCGTCGTTCTCTCCCAGTAGGACCAGGTCGGTGCTTTTGGCTTTTCGAAAACTGTAATTGGCAAGGTTTCCGGTTCGGGTACATACAGCATGGACCTTGGTCACATATTCGGCGGTGGCCATTAAGGCCGGCATAGGCCCGAATGGATTTCCCTTGAAGTCCATATCCAACCCAGCGATGATCACCCGCACACCCCGGTTAGCAAGATCATTGCAAACCTTAACGATCTCATCATCGAAGAACTGAGCCTCATCGATCCCTACGACATCACAATTGTCTGCTAAAATGGGAATATTGGCTGCGGCAGGAACCGGTGTCGATCGAATTTCATTGCTGTCGTGTGATATCACTTTTTCCTCATCATATCGTTTGTCGATCTCCGGCTTGAAGATCTCGACACGTTGTCGGGCAAACTTTGCACGTTTCAATCGGCGGATCAACTCTTCCGTCTTTCCTGAAAACATGGAACCACAGATCACTTCGATCCATCCGAATTGCTCTTTTTGATTTACGGTGTTTTCCAGGAACATATTAAATAATTTAAACTAAAACAGAATTTCTTGACGTTTACATAAAGGATACGTAAATTTATAAAAATAAACAGATAAACAGTGCTATTTATAAAGTTATGAAAAAGAAAGTACAATCAGAATTGAGAACCATTGCGAAAAGGATTTTAGATTCAGATGAAACGATGGACGCTGCTTTATTGAGATCCTTAACGGCTCAATTGTATGAAAGAGTGCTGGTGCTGAATTATCTGGAACAACAGACCGAAAGAAGTGAAACCCCTATTGAAAGATCATCAGTCAGATCTTCCTTAGACTCGAAAAGTTACCGAGAACAGAATTGGTTCAATGACCCCGAACCCGTACCACAGCCTACCTACAGCGAAGAGATCGCCGAACCCCTTATTGAGAAGATCAAGGATATAGTGGCGCAGATCCCTCAGGAATCCCAAAAGGGAGATGACCTCTTGAACGATTTACTGCCCAAGAAGGAAAGAACAATGAATGAATTGGAAGACTTTGCCTCTCATTATCATGAAACACCGATATTCGAACGTAAAGAAGCTGTTGAAAAGGAACCTGAGGCCTCTTTAGAACAAAGGACTTTGAATAAAACGATGGATCAAGGGCTGAGTATTGGACAGAACGATCAAAAAGATCTTGTGAATCACCTCTTTAATAATGATCAGGAGGATTTTATCAGGGTCATTTCCCAGATCAACTCAATGCGCTCTTTTGATGAAGCCAAGGAATTTGTCACCGATCAGATCAAACCGGAATACAATAACTGGAAGAATAAAGATGAATTTGAGCAACGATTTATGACCTTAATCCAAAAACGATTCAGCTAACCAATAATCCAGAGTCAATAATTTATGGGGAAATTGTACTTAGTTCCAACTCCTATTGGGAACCTCAAGGATATCACTTTGAGAGCTATTGAGATATTAAAAGAGGTCGATCTGATCTTGGCAGAGGATACCCGTACCAGTTTAAAATTACTGAAACATTACGAGATCGACACCCCCATGCAATCGTTCCACATGCATAATGAACACCGAAGGGTAGACGGATTTACCGACCGGATACAAGGCGGAGAGACCATGGCATTGATCAGTGATGCGGGAACACCTGCAATAAGTGATCCCGGCTTCCTGTTATCCCGAGCCTGTATCAGAAAGGGAATTCCAGTTGACTGTCTGCCAGGGGCCACGGCTTTGATACCCGCCCTGGTGAATAGCGGACTCCCTTGTGAAAAATTCGTATTCGAAGGATTCCTGCCCGTAAAGAAAGGCAGGCAAACCCAATTGGTTCAGCTGTCAGAGGAGGCCCGAACCATGGTTTTTTATGAATCTCCCCACAAACTTATAAAGACCCTGACCCAGTTTGTAGAATATTTCGGTGGCGACAGGCAACTATCTGTTTCCAGAGAGATCAGCAAGATGCATGAAGAAACCATTCGGGGAACTGCTCAGGAAGTGCTGGAACATTTCGAATCGAACCCACCCAGGGGTGAGATCGTTATTGTTGTTGAAGGCAACTAAAAATCATAGGTCTTTTGGTCTTAAAAACACAAAAGTATATAGCGCCACTGGCGTTCGAATTTTGTAAATTTGTACCTTAAAAAAAGATCTATTATGGCACATGATATCACCACACAATGGAAGGGGAATATGCTTTTTGAATCCGATAACCCCAACGGAAATACACTACTTATGGAATCCTCACCGGATTTCGAAGGAACCGGCACCGGCCTAAGTCCAAAAGCACTCATGCTGTCCTCGTTAGCGGGGTGTACTGGCCTGGACCTGCTATCCTTGTTCAAGAAAATGCGTGTAGAGCTGGATGATATAATTATTAAAGTGCATGGAGAACTTACCGAAGAGCATCCCATCCATTATCACTCGGTTAAGGTGGATTTTCATTTCTACGGAAAGGATATTAATGAAGCAAAGGTCAACAAGGCGGTCAATCTATCTGAAGAACGCTACTGCGGTGTCATGGAAATGTTCAGAAAATTTGCAGAGGTCACTACCGAGGTCCATTTTCATAATCAATAGATCATAGTTTTTTAAAAGAATTTCTCAGGCCTGCTATATTTGAATTCAAATATGTATTTTTGAATGAAGATCTCCCCTACTTAATTTTCAATATAACATGCGCTGGACCTTATTACCAATTCCCACTCCCCAGAAGGTCACACAACTTGCCCAGGAACTTGGAGTGGACCCTGTGATCGCGTCACTTTTGGTACAAAGGGGAATCACCAATTTTGACGAGGCGAAAAATTTCTTTCGCCCGGAACTTTCCGATCTGCACGATCCCTATCTAATGAAAGATATGGATCGGGCCGTAATCCGGATCGAGAGAGCCATTGAAGCAAACGAGAACATCCTGGTCTATGGCGATTATGATGTGGACGGAACGACGAGTGTGGCCTTAATGTCCTCTTATTTATTGACCTATTACCCCAATATCACCACCTACATTCCAGACCGATATACAGAAGGGTATGGGGTTTCCTATAAAGGAATCGATTTTGCTGAAGATAATGAGATCTCCTTGATCATTGCTTTGGACTGCGGAATTAAAGCAATTGAGAAAGTGTTCTATGCCAAAGAAAAAGGGATCGATTTTATTATTTGCGATCATCACCGTCCTGGAGAAAAGCTACCTCAAGCTGAAGCGATACTTGACCCCAAAAGATCCGATTGCGATTATCCCTATAAGGAACTTTGCGGTTGTGGCGTTGGATTCAAATT
Source organism: Flavobacterium sp. (assembly GCA_024644805.1). Taxonomy (GTDB): domain Bacteria; phylum Bacteroidota; class Bacteroidia; order Flavobacteriales; family Flavobacteriaceae; genus Marifrigoribacter. Next base: position 11,027 of record JAHEHC010000058.1, read on the forward strand.
GATCCAGGCCCTGTCAGGAAAAAGAGGCTTGGAGATAGACGATCTGGTACTCTATCTGGATCTGGTGGCAACTGCCATTGCTGCCGATATTGTTCCAATGACCGGAGAGAATCGCATACTGGCCTATTACGGGCTTCAGGTCATCAATTCGAATCCAAGACCCGGAATTCAGGCCTTATTGGAGTCGGTCAAAAAACCGACAATGACCATTACCGACGTGGTGTTCATTATCGCACCAAGGATCAATGCAGCAGGAAGGATGAAACATGGAAACTACGCCGTTTCCTTATTGACGGAGGCCGATCCTAAAAAAGCAGAGGTTTCAGCCATACAGATCAATGCGTTCAATACCGAGAGAAAGAATCTTGATCAACAAATTACAAAAGAGGCACTGGCTCAAATCGAGGAGAAGCATGAAGAAGAAAGATTCACAACGGTCGTTTACAACGAAAACTGGAATAAAGGAGTCATCGGTATTGTCGCATCGAGACTTATAGAGGCCTATTATCGCCCCACGATCGTATTCACCAAAAGCGGAGACACCTTAACGGCATCTGCCCGTTCGGTTAGTGGTTTTGATATCTATGAAGCATTGGAATCCTGCAGTGAACATCTGCTCCAGTTTGGCGGTCATAAATATGCAGCCGGACTCACCATTGGAGAAAAAGATTATCATGATTTTAAGGAAGCATTTGAAGATGTGGTGTCCAGGACCATAGAAACTAAATCACTTCATCCCGAACTAAAGATCGACACCTCAATAGACTTTAGTTCGATAAACCCAAAATTCTATAGGGTATTGAAACAACTGGCACCATTTGGTCCCGGAAATATGAAACCTGTATTCCTGTCGGAAGGGATTCACGATACGGGTCAAGGTAGATGTGTCGGTGAAAACAAGGATCACTTAAGGATATCGGTGACGCAGAATGATATCGGCCCCATTGTTGGAATTGGCTTTGGATTGGGGGATAAACTCGGTATTATCAAAGGGAATGCTCCATTTAAAATCGCCTATGCGATTGATGAGAACCATTGGAACGGTGTGACCAGCCTACAACTGGTTATCAAGGATATCAAAGAATAAAAATAGATTCCAGATAATCTTTTGATGAACCGATTATTCGAATTTCTTCAATTCAAATCGTGTGCCATCAAAGACCCCATAGGTAAAATGATGGATCCAGTCTCCCAGATTCACATAGGTCGAGTTCTCGCCTACGGATAGTTCCATGGGCAGATGCCGATGTCCAAATACAAAAAAATCAATATGCTTTTCATTGAGCTTTCTCTTGGCATAGGCTACAAGCCATTCGTTTTCTTCACCTAAAAATTCTTTGTCTTCTTCTCCAGAGATCAATTTGTTCTTCAACGACAAATGTTTGGCCAGGCGAACACCGAAATCGGGGTGAACCCACCGAAATAACCACTGACAGAATGAATTGGTAAACACCTTTTTCATCCTCTTATATCCCCTGTCGCCAGGCCCTTTTCCGTCTCCATGACCGATCAGGAAATTAAAATTATTAAAAGTGAATTCTTTAGGATCGTGATAGACCGGGATGTTCAGTTCCTTTTTAAAATAGTCCCGCATCCAAAGATCGTGATTCCCAACAAAGAAATAGACCGGAATACCGGAGTCTGAAATTTCTGCCAATTTTCCAAGCACCCGAACAAAGCCTTTTGGGACTACCTCTTTATACTCGAACCAAAAATCGAAAAGATCGCCTAAAAGAAATATTGCAGCAGCATCTTTTTTGATCGTATCCAGCCAGATCACAAATTTCTTTTCACGCGGAAGGCTCTCTTCCGATGT
>JAHEHC010000151.1 GCA_024644805.1 Flavobacterium sp.
AAGCCATTAGAATTGCCTTAAAAAACTGTTAAAACCTCTTATTTTACAGACTTTACCAATTAAACCATTGATCCAACAAAATCAAAGATTTTGCTACTCATAAATTATTTATTAAGAATAATATACTTTTTTATTAAAATATGACAAATGTCATACCTTATCGATCAAAACTGGAATAAATTTGTACTACAAAACTTAGATATATTAAAACTAAATTATTATGAAAAGATCATCTTTATTAAGCTTATTGCTTATCGCATTTACAAGTTTATTTTTTATTCAATGTACCCACGATAATTATGTTGCTGTTGATGGGGTTGATGGAGTTGATGGAATTGACGGAGATTTTGTGTGTCAACAATGTCACTCAGACACCTACAGAACACCTATTCACGACGCTTATGACCTATCCGGACATGCCAATGGTGAATCTTGGGGAAGAGGAACCAGAGGTAGCTGTGCTGCATGCCATAACAACCAGGGATATATAGATTGGTTCTCTGATATGTATGTTGACGAAGATACTGGTTTACCAATTGCTAATCCTGATGGTTATGCAAATTCCACTCCAATAAATTGTAGTGGATGTCATAGTACCCATAAGACATTCGATTTCGAAAATGATGGCCCTGATTACGCAATAAGAAATACAGAAGCCGTACAACTCTTGGTGGATGATGGATACTTTATAGACCTGGGCTTTAGCAATGCTTGTGTCGCCTGCCACCAACCAAGAAGATCTGGCCCGGAAGATGATGGTAATGGATCATTTACAATGACAAGTACCCATTGGGGTCCACACCACGGACCACAATCAACCATGCTTGAAGGTATTGAGGGTGAACTTATACCCGGATCAACAAGCTATCCAGCTATTGGATCTGCTACTCATAGAACAGGTTCTACCTGTACACAATGTCATATGGGAGAAACAACAGATAATACAGATGGTGGTCACACCTTCTACCCAACTGCAAATGCCTGTACAGCATGTCATACCAATGGCGTACCGGAAGAAGTTGGAGGTTTGGCTGCAGATATGGATGCATTATTAGTTCTATTAGAAAATGTTATTGGATGGGAGTATGAATATGAAGTTGATGAGGATGGTGAATTAATTCTTGATGAAGATGGTGATCCAATAATTGTACTTGATGCCAATGGAGATCCTGTTATACTAGAAGTTGTCGGAATACTCCAAGATGGACATCCTAATACCGGTTCATTTGGTGAAGGTGCTACATTCGATATTCTTGATGCTCGGGCTGCCTGGAATTACTTATTTGTCGAGGAGGACCAAAGTCATGGAGTTCACAATCCAGCATATGCAAAAGCTCTAATTAAAAACTCACTTCAGGCATTGGATTAGTTATTCATTTGAAGTAAAGAATTAATAGTCTTTTCAAATAATATAAAAAAAGCCCTCATAGTTTTATGAGGGCTTTTTTTATATTCTCTAACTTTTATCTAAGGAATTTTATCAATTCAAATTTAAAAAGATGAATAACTTAAAAGGTGTTTTATAGAATTTTTATACTTTTTATCGTTATTTATTTTTTTTTATGTAGTTTTAATCCGACTATTTGTGAAATATTAAATTGTTTACCATGATAATAACTGAACTAGACCCCAAGCAACAGGCATTGAAAATGCTTAAGCAGTTTCAGGAATTTACCCCGCATGGATTTGAATACTACTATTCAAAAGAATGTGCCTTAATTGAACTGAACGACATTTTAAGTATTGTTGATACTGATGAAAAGATCAGCTTTTGGGAACAAACCAAGCTGGAACTCGAAAAACTTTAATCCCGTATCTACTAATCGTAAAGAATTAAAAAACCCTTCACCAAGGTGAAGGGTTTTATTTATAGTAGTATTTCGCAATTCAATGTTATTGCTTTACGATCTGTATCACTTCAATGGCGTTCTCAGCATAGATCTTAACGAAATAAGTCCCACTCTGTAACATGGAGATATCGATCTGATTGGATGTATTATCCAACATCTGTTCTTTAATTGTTTGTCCCAGTACATTGAATATCTCGATTTGAGAAATTCTTGTATTGGCCAGTATATTTAAAACCGCATTGGCCGGATTTGGATAGACCTTTAATCCTTCGATCGAACGATCCCCTATTTCAAGTATTCCTTCAACGGTGAAAGAAAACACCTCCGAATATTCCCCTTCTTCACAAATGGTGTTGGGTTTTACTCTCCAGAAATACTCAGCGCCTTCTGTAACACCTAAGATCAATACGTTTGGAAGGACAACGTTCTCAGAGAATTCAATAATGCTAAAGTCGCTGTAACGAGATAATTCGAAATCGTAGTTATCGACGGTTTCATCTCCCAGCTCCCATTCAAATTCAATCACCACGGGCTGATCTACAGCGCCATCTGGAGGATAGATAAGTCCGACATCCGGTACAGTTGTGTCAAGCATTCTCAATGTCACATAAAGATTCACCGTATCTGATGATCCTTCAGCTGTGATCTTGATCGGATAATCCCCTGGAGACAAACTACCAATTCCACTAACCGTTAGAATAGTGGTCCCTTCAGAATTCATGGATGATGGAGATAGACTTCCGGATGTTCCTCCAGGTAGATTGGATACCGTAAAATCGATGGTATCCGAAAATCCATCACTGAAACCAAGGTCTATATCAAATGTGGCACTGGTATCAGTAGTACAGGCCTCTTTGGTCCCTTCATGTGAGGAGACATAGAATTCTTCCCTGTCGATACCTGATATTACCATAGAAAACACCTGACTGCCATCAGTAAGAGCTGTTCCTTTATGAGAAACACGAATAATGTATTCGCCATTTGCACCTGATATTTCTGTCTTTTCTACATTATCGACCAGATTATCTCCAGTTGTAGCAGCTGCACTAAAGTTATTGACATCCAATTTCCATGGATAATAGGTGACACCACCATCTTTAGATATTCTGAGATCCAGGTCGTTCACCAACATAGGAGTTGGATCGTCTTCAATGCCCGGAGGTGGTATATCAGCAGGTGGATCGGTCCAGGATAAGGTTGCAACCAGATCATTCACTCCATCCGATTGTACTGTAAATGTATACACCTCTCCAGTTTGTATCTCTTCTTCCACGATCACTGAACCTGTTCCATTGTTGGTGATCATCTCAGCGGCACGTTCCATGTTTAGTAATCCCCAACCAAAACGATAATCGGGTCCTGGATCAGAACCGGCCTCATCGGCTGTATGAATAGCAAGTCCTCTAATAGTAGAACTCAATAGATAGTCTCCATACAATTCATTATAATGCTGTTGTAACAATATCAAACTTCCTGAAACATTGGGTGCTGACATGGATGTACCAAAGTAATTGGCATAACCAGATGGACCAACCGATGAGTACATGGCAACCCCCTTAGCAGAGATATCCGGTTTGACCCTTCCATCATCTGGTGGACCCCAACTGCTGAAAGAAGACATGATAACACTATTTGGACCGGTATAATTCAATACCTCATTAACTGCAGCCACAACTACGTTATTCTTTGACAGTGATGAATCGGTAAGATAATCATATCCTCCATCTCCTGGATTCACGCCCGATTGACGATCATTTCCTGCAGACTTTACTGGCAAATAATAGGGTGCATTGTACATAATGTTATCAACCCCCCTGGCATCATTATCATAATAGCCTAATTGCCACAGTTCGGCAAATGATATATCCATTCCATAGGAATGATTGGATACCAGCAATCCATCTGCAGCCGCTGCAGCCATTTCAGGGCTGTCTGCTGCGAAATCCCAGGCCAATAATTCTGCAACAGGAGCCATTCCTTTAGCAGCTCCACCAATAACGTTCCCAGTTCCGATCATGGTACCGGACACATGGGTGGAATGGTTGCTATAACCTGATGGATTATCTTGTTGGGTCACCCGATTCTCAAGAAGTGGGTGGGTGTTATGCACGCGTCCTCCGTC
>JAHEHC010000005.1 GCA_024644805.1 Flavobacterium sp.
AAAATGAATACTGGTTATTGCAAACCATAGAATCTACATTGAAAAGACAATTCTTCAACGATCCGAAAGTTAAAGATGAATTGGAAAAACAGCTTGAGCTGTTGAATGAGAATAAGACCAGTCCATTTGAAGCAGCTAATCAATTGCTCAATTTAAAGAAAAGCTAAAAAGTAAAGGTAAATCCTATCAAATGATCGCCATTCGAACCTGAATAGGTTAGTTCCATGTGTTCCTGCAGATACGGTGTGGTAAACAGATAACTGCTTCCTACCCCAATAATGGCTCCTGCAATTACATCCCAACCATCGTGTTTATTGGACTTAAGCCTCGTAAATGCGGTAAAGCCAGCCAATGCATATGCAGGTATACTGTATTTGAATCCATATCTAAAATGGACAAATGATGCACTTTGAAAGGTGGTTGAAGTATGACCTGAAGGAAATGAGTTTTCATTACTGCCATCGGGTCTGGTCTTATTCACAGTTAACTTTAAACCGTAGGTCATGGCCTCATTCAGTAATAATCCTTTTATAAATTGCCAACTTCCATCACCATCACCAACTATAAATGTGGTGGTTAGTGTGGCAACCGGCAGTGTAAAGAGAATTACATCTCCGCTGGTTTCCAAGGCTTTCTTTTGAGCTCCTGAATTAAAATAAATAAAAAAGAGAATTACTAGGAGAACGACCCTTTTCATTTTCAGGAGTATCATAAAACCACTTTTTTAATTAGAACGTTTCTTTAAACCATTTAACCTGGGCCTCAATACCCTCGGTTAAGCTGGTTCTCGGATCATATCCCAGGATTCTTCTGGCCTTATCGATATTGGCCTTGGTCCTGTTCTGATCTCCCGGTCGTGCCGGATGCTCTTCAATTTCTATTTTCTTCTGAAGTACGGTTTCGACCGTTTCGATTCCAATGGCCGTTGAATTCTCTTCTTCAGTACCCAAATTGAAGATCTCGCCATTGCATTCTTCTTCTTTGCCTATCACACTCATGATCCCATCAATGATATCCTGAACATAGGTGAAGCTTCTAAGGTGTTTCTCGCTTCCTTTATACAGAGGGAAGTGTTTGTCATTCAATCCGCAGTCAATGAGTCGGGTATACAGTTTATCGGGACGCTCTCTTGGGCCATAGACCGAATACAAACGCAAGGATGTGCCCTTCAAAAGATTCCTTCTGGAATAGGCGAGAACCAATTGTTCTGCTGCCAGTTTGGTCACACCATACCAGGAAGCAGGAAAAGGTGCCTGATCCTCTCTTAAAGTTGCCTCCAGACCATAGATGGACGAGGTAGCAATGTTCACAAAATAGGGTTTCTTATTCAAGGATTCGATGGCATCCAATATACGTTGGGTTCCTATTACATTGTTGGTATGGTAATCCTCGAAAGTACAGACAGATGAAATCCCCGGTTGGGCAGCGAAATGAAAAATATGATCTACTTCTTCTGTGATGACCTCTGCAAGATCGTTGTATCTCAGATCGATATCCAATACCTTGATTCCCTTTTTCAGCAAGGCCAACTCATTCAACTTCTTGAGTGAAAGATCGTAATAGGGAGAGTAATTATCGATTCCAATTACCTCAATTCCGTTTTCCATAAGTCGTTCGGCCATATGGGATCCTATAAATCCTGCTGCTCCGGTTACAATTGCTTTCATTAAGTCTATTTATTTATCAACAAAAATAATTATTTAGTGACAGTTAACGGAGATTGTTCTTAAAAGATTTATTTCAGTTGAATTAAAAACTCTGTTCGCCATCTAAATAGAGCTCGATCTGTTGATTTCTTGAAAAAAGGAATACTTTTGCATAAATACAATTTCAAAAATGTACGAGTTTACCATAGTCGTCCCGGTTTATAATGAGGAGGAGAACCTGGATCGGGTTGAAAAAGAGTTGCTTTCCTATATGGAAATAGCCAGTAAAAAGACCTGTATCCTATTTGTAAATGATGGCTCAACCGATAAGAGTCAGATCTTATTGGAGGACATGTGTAAACGGAATGAAGGATTCAACTATATCGTATTCAAAGAGAATCGTGGGCTTAGTGCTGCCATAAAAGCTGGATTTGACCATGTTAACACTACCTATCTGGGCTATATCGATTCCGACCTGCAAACCGACCCAAAGGATTTCAACCTGTTGTTGGAAAAGATCGGTGAGTACGATCTGGTTACGGGAGTGCGCTCCAACCGAAAGGATTCCTTTGTGAAGAACATGTCATCAAAGATCGCCAATGGAATTCGACGCGCCTTCACCCATGATGGCATGGATGACACAGGCTGTCCGCTAAAGGTGATCAAAACCGAAAAGGCAAAAAGAATTCCCATGTTCAAAGGTTTACACCGATTCCTTCCAGCTATGATATTGCTTCAGAATGGTAGCATTATTCAAATCCCGGTAAAGCATTTTCCCAGAATTGCAGGAAAAGCCAAATTTGGACTTTGGAACCGACTGTTGGGGCCCTTATCAGATTGTTTTGCCTACTTATGGATGAAACGAAAATACATCAACTACGAAGTTAAAGACAAAGGGTGAGTGATTGGATCGTATATACTATAGGTTTTACCGCTCAGATCCTTTTTTCAGGAAGACTGTTGGTACAATGGATCCTTTCAGAAAAAAGCAAAAGGGTCATTACCCCATCGCTCTTCTGGAAGCTTAGCTTATTGGCATCATTTCTTCTTTTTGTATATGGCTATCTGAGAGACGATTTCGCCATTATGCTGGGGCAATCATTGACTTATTTTATCTATATCAGGAATCTCCATCTTCAAGGAGAATGGCAAAGAACTCCGGTATGGATCAGAATATTTTTAATCATCTTTCCCATACTGATCGTGATCTATGCCTACAATAATGGTGAATATGACATCTACAAATTGTTCAATAATGAGGATATCCCAATGTGGTTATTGATCCTGGGGGTTGTTGCACAGATCATCTTTACATTCAGATTCATCTATCAGTGGCTCTATTCTGAAAAAACAAAGATCTCACAGCTCCCCATCGGGTTTTGGAGATTAAGTGTACTGGGAGCTTCACTGATTCTCACCTACGCTATATTCAGACTGGATCCGGTATTGTTCATCGGGCATGGAGCCGGTCTGATCATCTATATCAGGAATATATTTATTTGGAGAAAACAGGAACATGAACATTAAGAACAACCATACGATCATTTTGATCATTTCCTGTTTGGCCATTTTCTTTGTCAATCTGGATGCCATGTATGTGAATATCATGGAGGCCAGAAATTTCATAACAGCCAGAGAGATGCTTCACGATGGAAACTGGATCCTAACCACTCTGAATGGAGAACCTCGATATCAGAAACCACCACTTCCCACATGGATCACTGCTTTCTCGGCCATGCTATTTGGCTTGAAAAGTCTTATTGGCTTGAGGATCCCGGCCGCTTTGATGGCTACAGTTCTTATAGTCTCCACCTACCGTTTAGGTCACTCCCTGTCTGAGAATAAGACCTTTGCCCTGATCAGCTCTCTTATCCTATCGACCTCTTTTTACATCATTTTTGCCGGCAGGAACGGACAATGGGATATTTTCACGCATGCCTTTATGATGGTAAGCATCTATCAGCTCTATTTATTCTTCACCAGGGGAAACCACCGATATAAATATGCTATCATCGCCTCGATCTTCTTTGGTTTATCCTTTATGAGCAAAGGCCCGGTATCCTTATATGCCTTATTACTCCCCTTCTTGATCGCCTTTGGTCTTAGCTATAAGTACCATTCTTTAAAAAAACGCATAGTTCCATTGATCCTGTTTCTTGTACTGGGCTTGATCCTTTCTGGGTGGTGGTATTACTATACCTATATTTTTGATCCTCAGACCGTTTCCGAGATCACCCAAAAAGAAACCGGAAACTGGAATAGTTACAATGTTAGGCCATTCTACTATTACTGGAGCTTTTTCACACAAAGTGGAATCTGGACGATCCCGGCATTTGTCGGCCTGCTCTATCCCTACTTGAAAAACAGGGTTTCCGATAAGAAAGCCTATACATTTACCTTTCTGTGGACCATCCTTTCGGTGATATTATTATCGATCATTCCGGAGAAAAAATCACGATATCTGTTGCCGGTTTTGATCCCATTGGCTCTGAACACCGGTTTTTATATTGAATATTTATTCAACCATTTCAAAACGATCCGAGATAAAAGAGAAACCATTCCGATCTATTTTAATTTTGGACTCATTGCATTGATCGGAATTGTATTTCCAATAGGTGGCTTTCTTTATCTGGGTGATAATTTAAGTGGAAATTGGTTCTGGTTCACCCTATTATCGATCACTCTCTTCGGAACTGGAGTTTATATGATTACCATGCTATTCAAAAAGAGGATCGAGATCGTTTTCTATTGTACCATCCTGTTTATTGCTTCGATCATGGTATTAGGAATGCCCATGGCCAAAACTTTTTCGAACAACCCTGAATATAAGAGTCTGAATGAGCTCCATGCTTGGCAGGATGAAACACAGCTTAAGGTATATGAATACAGAGGATTCACGCCTGAAATGATCTGGGCCTATGGAAAGTCCATACCAATGATCGAAAAAAATGGAAAGGTCAGTGTTCCACCTGAAGACACCTTTGCAGTGCTGATCTCCGAAGAGAATCTCAAGCCTTTTAAAAGAACCTTTGAAGGATATACCATTGAGAAGATCACTCGATACGACATGAATCCAAAAGGAAAGGAAAGTCGTTCCCATCGTCCACGGTTATGGAGGGATCTTTACCTGGTCAGTAAGCCTTAATTCAATTTATTTATCGCCTTCTTCTGGATCAGGTAGAACAGCCATCCGAAGAATCCTCCAACGATCATACCGGTCAATACATCCAACGGGTAATGAACTCCAACGTATATTCTGCTATAACCGATCATAAAGGCCCAGAACAGTAATATGAATGACAGATAGTAGTATTTATGCTTCAAGGTCAGCCCAATGAATACAGCCGTGGCCATAGAACTCACGGCATGTCCAGAAAAATAGCCATATCTGCCACATCCATCCGCAACGAAACGCATCAAGGTCTTTAGGTTCTCTTCTCCACAGGGCCTTGGTCTTTGTAGTGTGTGTTTTACAAAATAAGATAGTTGATCGGTTGCCGTGATCATCAATGCAGCACAAAAAATAATAATAAGTAGTCCTTTTGTGCCCAGGTTCTTATAGACCAGATACAGCAACACAATATAAAGTGGAATGGATGAGAACTTATTGGTTACGAAAAGCCACAATCCATCCCAAGTCTCATTTCCGAGGTTATTCAGAAAAAGGAACAGATCGGTGTCGTATTTCAACAATTCTTCAATCATCTTCGTAACGGGCCACTTCCCTATCATAGAATTCAGAGGCTTCCTTGATCATATTCTGAGTCTCAGTCTCCAGTTCCTTCTGATCCTGTGCATCGAAATCCTCCAGCCATTCTATCTCATCATTCTGCAGATCTATAATACATCTGGGAAATTCGGTATGAATTATAAAAATAGTATCCGGGTAATCGGTATTATCTCCTAACAGGAATTTTGGGAAGATCATTATCAATCAATTTATTTAGTAAAACAAATCTACAAATTAAATATTGAGCAGGAACAAAGGGGCTCATTTTCCACTTTCAGTACCCTGTTCATTCTGTCACTGTAGTCTCATTTTCCACTATCAATCTCTTAGACAGGTAGGCAAATCGAAGCATGAGCATAATAGCACAGGAGGTGAGTCCTGCTAAAAGACCGATCCATATACCTGAAATTCCATATTCGGTATGCATACTCAGATAATAGGAGACCGGGAAACCGATCAGCCAGTACCCAATAAAGGTGATCAAGGTGGGTATCTTAACATCCTGCATCCCCCTCAAAGCCCCAAGAACGACCACTTGCAAGGTATCGGATATCTGAAAAACAGCAGCTATCAATAATAATTTGGATGCCATAGACCACACCTCATAATTATCGGTGAATTTAGTTGGATCGTTATAATCCAGATAGATCTTTGGCAAACTGGTATTGAAAATAAAGAACAATATTCCAAATACAATGGCAAAGCAGGTCGCCAACATGAAGATCGAAAATGCAATTCTACGCAATTCGTTGAACCGTTTCAATCCTTTTTGATTTCCAATTCGGATCATAGCAGCCACACTAAGTCCTATCGCAACCATAAATGTCATGGATGACAGGTTCAGTGCGATCTGATTGGCGGCCTGTGGATTTTTACCCAGTATACCGGATAGCCATATAGCAGCAGTGAATATGGCAACTTCAAAGAACATCTGCATGGCCGAAGGGAATCCCAGTCCAATGATCTTATTCATCATTTTTTTAGAAAGTTTGAATTGCTTGATATTCAAAACATAATCTCTTGTTCGATAGTGCTGAGATAACAGATACCATAGATAGATTAGCATGATGATCCTGGAGGCCAATGTGCCAATTGCAGCACCAACGATACCCAGTTGTGGCATACCAAACTTACCAAAGATAAATATATAGTTGAGGATCACGTTCACTACATTGGCTATCAGGGTGGCATACATCGGATACCTGGTTATGGACATCCCATCACTGAATTGCTTGAAGGCCTGAAATATGACCAATGGGATCAGCGAAGCTGCAACAAGATTCAGATAGGGAATTGCCAGTTCCACCACTTCCTCAGGTTGATCCATATAATGCAATATGGGCTCGGCGGTAAATACGCCTAAGAACAATATGACCCCCAAAAAGGTACATAAAAAGAGTCCGTGTTTAAAGGATTCCTTTCCTTTCTCAAAATTCCCTTCGCCATCAGCCTCTGCAATCAATGGTGTGATCGCTGTTGAAAACCCAATTCCCAACGACATCGCTATGAACATAAAACTATTTCCAAGGGAAACAGCTGCGAGTTCTGCGGTTCCCAACTGTCCAACCATGATGTTATCGACAAAAGCCACTAAGGTGTGCCCCAACATACCCAGTATCACCGGGGTCGCCAGGGTAATATTGTATTTGAACTCTTTAGTATATTGAGATAGCAGCACAGTTAAAGAAAATAGGAATGCTAAGTTAAAAAACACATTTACTTAATACCGTTAATCTTTATTATATTTAGTTAAAATTAAAGTAGGTTCGATCTGATATTTTTTAACTTTTGTTAAGTGCTATATCAATAAAACCAATAATAGTCGCCTTGAGCGCAGTCGAAAGGTATTTAAAGTAATGCAATCTTAGAAGGTTTCGACTGCGCTCAACCTGACATCAATTGTAAACCAGCTGATAACCTGATTCAACAATATAATTAATGTCGAACTACACTAAAATTATATAACATGAAATACCAGGCCAAAACGCCAGAGGAATATATATCGCAGATCCCTGAAGAAAGAAAGGAGCCTTTCAGAAAACTAAGAAAGGCTATAAAGGCCAACATCCCAAAAGGATTTGAGGAAGTCATCGGATATGGCATGCCCGGATTTGTTGTTCCCCATTCGATCTATCCGGACGGGTATCATTGCGACCCAAAGACTCCCCTGCCATTTGTAAACATAGCCTCTCAAAAGAACTTCATTGCAGTTTATCATTCAGGCATCTATGCCGATCCTGATCTTCTATCCTGGTTCACAGCTGAATACCCAAAGCACGTTACGACCAAACTGGATATGGGAAAAAGCTGCATTCGTTTTAAAAAGATGGATCAGATCCCCTTTGAATTGATCGGTGAACTCATGACCAAAATGACAGTGGACGATTGGATAGATACCTATGAGAAGACCATTAAGAATAAGAAAAGAAATTGACAACCTCTAAAGCTTGTAAGACGAGTAGATCCTAAAAAAACCAAACCAATTTAAATTATGATGAAACAATTACTCATTGGATCTCTGTCAAACAAGCTTTAGCTACAGGTTGTGATATAAAGGAATTAAAAAGACGTAAAAAAAGGGGTAATGCCCATAAAAGTTCACCATACCGATGAATTTTTACTAAAAGGATCCTCTTAGAGCATTCAAATATTGGGTTGGGGTCTGGGCCAGTATCTTCTTGAATGATTTGTTGAAGGTCACCTTATTGTTAAAGCCCACTTCGTAGGCCACATCGATGATATTCAAGCGTTTTTCGGTATCGTTCTTTAAGATCTCTTTAGCTTCCTCGATCCGGAATTTATTGATCAGTTCAAAAAAATTCAAATTGAAATGTTCGTTGATGACCTGAGAGGTATTATGTCTGGTGGTGCCCAGTCTTTCAGAAAGTTCTTCAAGATTGATATCATTTTTTCTATAGATCTTCTCTTCATTCATTAGAAACAATAGATGCTCCTTCAACTCCTCAGAGAAACGTGGAGTCAATCCCGATTTCTTATACTTGTACAAATGGGTCTCAAAATAATCGCTTTTAAAGATATTGGGTCTTAAATAGGCCATAAAACCAATATACAATACCATGAGTGCCATAAAGAATATCTGTAAATGATACAGGAATTCGATCCTGGGGATCACATCAACTATTATCAACCCGTATATGGCATAGGAGATCACATATCCTGTACCTAACCAGATAATACTCTTCTGCCATCTGATATTCATAAAATTGATCTTAGGATTGTTCTTGATGTATTTGAAATAGATCCTCAATAACAGGAATCCATAGACTGCCAATGACACCAGTTTGGCAATGAACGTGTAATTTACATAGGCCTGTCTGTCGATCTCACCTGCCTGAAGCATGACCATCAGTTTATCTTCTGCCGACAACATATAAATAGGTATAACAGCAATGATAATGATAGCGGTAGGGATCAGATGTAAGAGATCGATCCATTTGAAAACATGTTGCAAAACGATCCTCTTGAAATAGAAATAGATCAGAGGCCCATACAGAAAGGAAAAGATTATGGACATGAACAAAGTATGCGGATATCTGAATTGCAGTCTGGACAGGAATAAGAAAATATGAAATATGAATATGGAATGGATCAGAACGAAAGAACTAATAAGTATTACCGATCGATTATCCGATTTCCTCTTCAAATTCAAAATGATCACAATGAATATTCCGATCACCGAGGAAAAGAGATAAAACAAGTTGATAAAGCTAAAGTTCAACTCATACTTATCAGATACCTCCTCAAATGCCTCGGTCTTATTAATAGAAGAAAATGCTTCATCATTGATAAAATGAGTGTTCAAAGAAGCCTTGATATATTTATCGATAAATAGTGATGCTTTCTCAGAATCCTCTTCCTGAGCATACTCGATCGCCAATCGTTTATAATCTTGAATAGAATCCCGATCTATGATCTGATCCACAGGATCAATAGCCATATCAGTTGTAATTAGAATCTCATTTGGTAAAAATATATCGGGAGAAGAGTAAACTTTGTCGGCAAGGAATGGACTCAACAAAATACCAAATATCAATACCACATGCAAAACCATGTGTTTTGGGGCATTCAATATTTTGGAGAGATCATACATTCTTAATCTACCTTTTTATTTTAAAGATACAAATTGTTTTTAATAAATGACATTTTAGAGTGTCCCCCGATAATAATTTACTATCTAAAATTATTAAAATTGATCTAATTCACCTTTGAAAATTGAATCAATCTATGTATTTGTCGATCATATAGATCAAACCTGTCATAGCAGCACCACCTAGTTCCAGTTCTCGTTTGTTGATGGCATCAAATGTATCATTGTCTGAATGGTGATGATCGAAATAACGCTGATTATCGGGTCGAAGTCCGGATAGAATTATTCCTTCTTTCTTAAGCGGACCAATATCGGCTCCTGAACCTCCCCTATAGAATTGATGGATCAGATAGGGCTCGAAAAGAGATTCCCAATTTTTAATTGTATTGAAGTATTCATCGTTGGTATCGAAAGAAAAACCTCTTGGCGTAAAACCACCGGCATCACTTTCCAAAGCGAAGATATGCTCTTCATTCTTTTTATCGGCCTCAGCTGCATATTTTCTTCCTCCACGCAATCCGTTTTCTTCATTCATGAACAATACGACACGGATGCTGTATCTCGGTTGGTAATTGATCTTTTTCAGAATCCTCAACACTTCCATCGATTGCACACAACCAGCACCGTCATCATGGGATCCGTCGCCAAGGTCCCAGGAATCAAGATGTCCGCCAACAAGAATGTATTTATTTGGATAGACATTTCCCTTTATCTCCCCGATCACATTATAGGATTGTACATCGGGATGGGTCTTACAACTCTGATTAAAGTAGAATTTTAATTTTGGCTGTAGCTTTAACGTATTACTCAGGTAATTGGCACCATTGGTACTAATGGCACAGGCAGGGATCTTCAAATGGTCATCAAGGTCGCCATAGCTCATGGAACCGGTATGGGGGAAATCATCCTTACTCAATGTCATGGAGCGAACGATCACACCAACAGCTCCATAATTTGCTGCTTCCTTAGCACCGGCCCACCTTTGACCCACACAACCTCCATAAGCTTTGAAGGTATTGATCAGGTTGGCTTGCATGGGGCGATTGTAAAACACGATCTTTCCTTCGATCTTTTCTCGGCCCAATGCCGCTAACTCCTCTATCCCATTCACCTCAACGACCTCAGCCTTTAAGCCACCATAAGGAGTAGGGACCGATCCCCCCAGGGCACAAACATTGGTAGTTGTCGATTCTCCAGGAGCTGTTTCTATGTAGGCATATTCCTTAACACCGCGAGTCCATCTTGGCACCATGACCGGTTGTAACCATACCTTATCCAATCCCAATTCGTTGAGCTTTTCCTGGGTATAAAGAACCGCCTGCTCTGCTCCATATGAACCGGAAAGCCGACTCCCAATTTCATTAGAAAGATCATCCAGCCAATCATAGCTCATACCTTCCAGCAAAGCAGTGTCAAATATCTTTCTAAGTGTAATGGAATCCTCTTTTGCGGTAACTTGAGAATTAGATTCAAAACAGATCAATAAAATGATCATAATAGACCAGGTTCTTTTCATAATTATAAATACCAATAGATTATTATTCGTTCTCCAGTTGTTGTTTGTATTCAGATATCTTATTTTTTATATCCTCTTCCAATTCCGGTTCTTTAATATCCTTAAATTGTCTTAACTCTTCCAATAATATCGAGGCCACGATCAGTCTGGCAGCAGGTTTATTGTCGGCAGGAACAACATACCATGGAAATTCGGGTTTTGAGGTCCTGTTAATGGCGTCCTCATAGCATTCCATATACCGATCCCATAATTTTCTTTCATCGAGATCACCCGGTGAGAATTTCCAATTCTTTTCAGATTTATTCAATCTTCTCAGTAATCTGTTCTTCTGCTCTTCCTTTGACAGGTTCAAAAAGAACTTATAGATCAAGGTCCCATTTTGTGCAAGGGTTCTTTCAAATGCATTGATCTGTTCAAATCGTTTATTCCAAAAAGATTCATTAACATCGTCAATATGATTCACATTGGGCAGTTGCTCTCCTAAAATATAATTGGGATGCACCCGGGTCACCAATACATTTTCATAATGGGTTCTGTTGAAAACTCCAACTGTTCCACGCCGGGGCAAGGCTATATAGTGACGCCATAAATAGTCATGACTTCGTTCAAGGTCGGTTGGCACTTTAAAACTGTGGACCGTTACTCCACTGGCGTTAAAATCCTTGAATACCTCTCGGATCAGGCTATCCTTTCCGGATGTGTCCATCCCTTGCAAACAGACCAAGACGGCATATTTATCATGGGCATACAGTGTGTTCTGTAATTCCCCTAATTTCTTGCGGGTCTTTTTAAGATGCTTTTCTAATTTTTTCTCCTTAAGATCAAAATCCTCGTAGGTCGATCTTTCCGACAATCCAACCTGATCAACTATTTTGTAATCTGAGATTTTAATTCTTTCCATAAGACCATTTCATTATTTACTGGCAAATAGCTTTACATCGTTCTCATTGACCTCTTTATTGCTTAATATGATCAACCGTTCCACTACATTTCTTAGCTCTCTGATATTACCGGTCCAGTCATAATCCTGTAACATCTTTATCGCTTTAGGGGAGAATGGTTTTTGGACCGTTCCGTGCTCCACTGCTATTTTTTTACTGAAATGCTCTATAAGAAGAGGAATATCCTCTCTGCGTTCATTCAATGGAGGAACATTTATAAGGATCACCGCCAATCGATGATAGAGATCTTCCCGGAACTTACCCTCTTCGATCTCCTTCTTGAGATCTTTATTGGTCGCAGCGATCACCCTGACATTGATCTTTATATCGTTGTCACTTCCAACCCTGCTGATCTTATTTTCCTGAAGGGCCCTCAACACTTTGGCTTGAGCAGACAGGCTCATATCACCGATCTCATCCAGGAAAATGGTTCCATTATTGGCAGCTTCAAATTTCCCGGCCCGATCTTTACTGGCTCCGGTAAAACTTCCTTTCTTATGACCAAACAGTTCACTTTCTATTAATTCGCTGGGAATGGCTGCACAATTAACCTCGATCATGGCTCCTTTGGATCGTTCGCTCTTCTGATGCAACCAATGGGCTACGATCTCCTTACCGGTACCATTGGCTCCTGTTATAAGAACTCGAGCTTCAGTTGGAGCCACCTTTTCAATCATTTCCTTGATCTGCATCATTGATGGGGATTCCCCGATCATTTCGTATTTCTCACTGACCTTCTTTTTCAACCGGGTATTCTCGACAACCAATTCCTTACTATCCAAAGCAATTCGAGTGGTATTGAGCAATCGGTTCAGATCGGGCGGTTTGGATATATAATCAAATGCTCCCAATCTCATGGTGTTGACCGCAGTATCCAGATCGCCATGGCCCGATATCATGACTATAGGTATTTCAGGCTTGATCTTTTTGGAAGCCTCCAATACTTCCACACCATCCATTTTAGGCATTTTAATATCACAAAGAACCAGATCGAAATCTTCTTTCTTAATCATTTCTATACCACTAAGTCCATCCTCAGCTTCAAATACCTGGTAGGAATCATTCTCCTCAGACAGGATTTTAACCAATACTCTACGGATGGCTGCTTCATCTTCAATGATCAGTATCTTATGCATCAACTATTATTTTTTTTCGTTAGGAAATAAATGAACATCTCTTTGAGGGAACGGAATTCTAACATTATTATTTCGAAATAGCTCATCTATTGAAAATCGAATGGTGCTTTTAATAAAAGGTGCTCTAAAGCTGTCCTTTATATAGAAATAGACATTGAACATCAATGCTGAATCCCCGAAATCCTCGAAAAAGACATAGGGTTTGGGGTTTTTCAAAATATCATTATTGGAAGTAACACTTTGCAAAAGTAGTTTTACCACCAAGTCAACATCACTTCCGTAGGCCACACCTACACTTACATTCTCTCTTGTAGTCTTTTGGTTTTGTGTAAAATTATAAATGCTATCCGTCAAAAACTTATGATTGGGAATGATGATGATCTTATCGTCTTGTGTGATCGTACGAGTGGTTCTTAGTTGAATCTCCATTACACGTCCCACTTTACTATCAACCTCAATGATATCCCCAACTGAAAGTGATTTGTCTAAAATGATGAAAACGCCACCTAAGATATCCTGGAAGAGGTCCTGCAAAGCCAGACCAATACCAACCAGTAAGAATGCTGAAGCAGCCAGTATGGGGGTAATATTCACCCCGGCAGTTCCCAGGATAATGAATAAAACAACGATATAGATAACATACTTGATAAATTTAAAGACACTGATGAATTTCAATTTATCGAGCTCATCCAATTTCTTGGTATAAAGTACGCGTATTGATCTTAAAATAAAACTGACTCCCAGTAATGTGAAAACAACAAGAAGTAGAAGACCTATGGTAATATTTATTTTATTCTCGCCACTTCCCAACTGAAATCCCCAACTAAGAATTTCTTTTATTGAGTCCCAAATTTCATACTTAACTACATCTTTAATTTTTTCAGAAATTTCTTCTTGCACTTTTTTTAATATTTAAGCCATTTAATGATTTCCTTATAACTTGCCTTTTTACCATACATCAATATTCCAATTCGATATATTTTTGCAGCAAACCAAACCGTGGCTATAAATGTAGCAAATAAAATGGCTAATGATAAAATTTGTTGCCATAAAGGAACGCCAAAGGGTATGCGCATTAACATGACAATAGGAGATGTAAATGGGATGTATGAAAAAATTTGTGAGACCGAGCCATGAGGGTTCTCAATTACAGTAAAAAAACCTACGTACATCCCGAGGATCAGGGGCATTAATATGGGAAAAATAAACTGTTGGGTGTCTGTCTCACTATCTACCGCCGCTCCAATAGCTGCGTAAAGTGAGCTGTACAACAAATAGCCTCCGATAAAGAATAATATGAACATAATGATGAGGTTTGTCAGAGGCAGATTATAGATCTCCATCATTACTTCTGTTAGCATTTCCTGAGATCCCATATCTTGAGCTTGACCAACCATTTCCTGTTGTTGAAGTTGCATGGTTGTTGTTTCTACGCCAAAGACAGAGCTTACCACCGTGCTAAGAACAATAAGCAGGATGATCCAAACCAAGAACTGTGTGACTCCCGCAAGTGAAGTACCAATGATCTTTCCCAACAGTAATTTAATGGGTTTCACCGATGATATGATCACCTCTATGATCCTACTGGTCTTTTCTTCGATAACACTTCTCATGATCATATTTCCATAGATGATTATGAACATAAAAAGTAAATACCCGGCAATTCCTCCAAAGGCCAATTTCAATCCTGACCCTAACTTGGATGTCTTCTCTCCTTCAAATGTTTCCAGTCTTGCACTGACATCAATTCTTAGTTCATCGATCCTGTTTGCATCGATCCCTTCACTTTGAAATTTTAGTATATTGATCTTCCGCTCGATCGTCCGTTCGATGGTACTCATTACAGTAAGGGATGGTGAATCCTCGGAATAGAAGACAATATTGCTAGAAAAATCATCTATCTGGTCTACTCGGGGAATGTATAGTAGTCCGTATTGCTCAGAATTCTCTACCAGCAATTTGGCATCTTCTACTGAATTGACTGTAAGCATTTGAAATTGAACATTCTCACTGTCTTCGAAGTAATCATTGAAATACCCGCTTTGATCCAAAACAGAGATAATATGGATCTTATCATTGTTCAGTTGTGATAAATAGGCTACCAAGGCAAATATTGCGACCATAATGATCGGACTCAGGAAGGTCATGATGATAAATGACCTGTTCTTGATCTTATTCAAATATTCTCGCTTTATGATCAGTTGTAAATGATTCATGGATCCCTATAGATTATTTTTAACGGTTTGAATAAAAATATCGTTAGCTGTTGGTACGACTTCAGTAAAATGGGTAATCTGACCCAAGCTGGTTGCAAATTGAATTAACTCGTTAGCAGACTCAGTTGAAGGTATCTTCACCCTGAACTGCAAGTCGTTGTTGATACTCTTAAAATTTGCTTGGCTGACCTCATATCGGTCACTGAGCTTAGCTTCAATATTGTAATTGTCAAAAGGATCCAATCCAATTTCAAAGGTATTCGATCTATAGGCTCTCTTGATATCCATCAGGTTCCCATCCAGGATCTTATTCGATTTGTTGATCAATGCGATATGGTCGCACATTTCCTCGACCGATTCCATTCGATGTGTTGAGAATATGATCGTTGCACCCTGGTCCCTTAATAACAGTATCTCATCTTTGATCAGATTGGCATTGATTGGATCAAAACCACTGAATGGCTCATCGAATATCAATAGTTTGGGATTGTGAATAACAGTTACCACAAACTGGATCTTTTGTGCCATCCCTTTGGATAATTCCTGGATCTTCTTATTCCACCAATCACCAATTTCCAATCTTTCGAACCAATATTTAAGTTTGTTTTTAGCATCCTGCTTCGACATTCCCTTCAATTGAGCAAGATAGATGGCCTGTTCACCCACTTTCATCGATTTATACAATCCGCGTTCTTCGGGCAGGTATCCTATATCCTGAATATCATTTGGATGTAATGGATTTCCATCAAGATAGATCGCTCCGGAATCGGGCATCGTGATCTGATTGATTATCCGAATCAGTGTGGTCTTTCCAGCACCATTGGGCCCCAACAGACCAAACACACTCCCCTTGGGCACTTTGATCGAGATCTCATTCAATGCTTTGAAATCGCCAAAGGATTTTGATACTTCATTAACTTCGAGAAGGGTATCCATAGTTGAATTTAGTTGAGTAAATATATTGAAAGTATTTAGACTTCCTTCAGTTACAATAACGACTTTGTTAGTATTTATAAACGCACAGATGTTACATAATTGAAAGGAAATCAGATTAAAAAATCTTCCTAAAAACAAAACCCACCCTACAATGAATTGAAGGGTGGGAAAAAATTGCTATGAAAAAGAAAAATTATCACTAAATAGCATTAGCGATTCTCAAATATAAATAAAATTAATTAATAAAAAAGTTTTTTAAGAAAACATATCTTTTACTTTCTCAAAAAAGGATTTCTCTTCTTTTTCAGGGTTTGGTCGAAAGTTATCATCTTCACTCATCTTTGTGAAAAAGTCTTTTTGTTCCTTATTCAATGTTTTGGGTGTCCAAACATTGACATGCACCAATAGATCTCCTTGACCATATCTGTCTATACTGGGGATTCCCTTATTTCGTAATCTTAATATCTTTCCACTTTGTACTCCCGGTTCGATCTTGATCCTCACCTTACCACTTACAGTATCAATTTCCTTACTGGTTCCCAAAGCAGCTTCAGAAAAACTGATATAAAGATCATGATGAAGATTATCTCCTTCCCGTTGCAGACTGGGGTGTTTCTTCTCTTCAATGGCTACCAATAGATCTCCTGAGATTCCATTTCCAGGCGCCTCATTTCCTTTTCCGCTCACCTTTAACTGCATGCCTTCCACGACCCCTGCCGGAATCTTAATAGATACGGTCTCCTCGTTTACGATCATACCTTGCGCATCGGCATTGGTAGGTTTTTTATCAATGGTCTGTCCTTGTCCGCCACACACATTACAAGGTGCAGAAGTTTGCATTCGACCAAGGATGGTATTCTGTATACGTGTTACCTGCCCTTGTCCATTACAAGTAGAACAGGTTTTATAGGTAGTTCCCTGAGCCACTTTCTTTCTCTTGACCTTGATCTTCTTTTCAACTCCATTGGCGATCTCTTCAAGGTTGAGCTTCACCCTAATCCTGAGATTACTTCCTTTTACCCGTGATCGGGATCCGCCAAAGCCACCGAAACCACCTCCGCCAAAAGCACCACCGAAAGCACCACCGAAGATATCTCCAAACTGACTGAATATATCCTCCATATTCATTCCTCCTCCGCCAAATCCACCTCCTTCAAATGCTTGATGTCCGAAACGATCGTATTTTGCTCTCTTATCTGCATCACTAAGAACCTCATAGGCCTCAGCAGCTTTCTTGAACATCTCCTCTGCTTTTTCATCACCCGGGTTCTTATCCGGATGAAATTCTATGGCTTTCTTGCGATAGGCCTTTTTGATCTCAGATTCTGAGGCGTTTTTTGATACCCCTAATATTTCATAGAAATCTTCTTTCATATTATTTTCCTATTACTACTTTCGGATATCGGATGATCTTTTCTCCAAGTACGTATCCAAATTCGATCACATCAACGATCTTTCCTTTTAGGTCCTTGCTTGGTGATGGGATCTGTGTTACCGCCTCATGATCATCAGCATTGAACTGATCTCCTTGTTTGGTACCAATTTTTTCTAATCCTTTTGCTTTGAGAATCTCTTTCAATTTATTGTTGATCAATTCAACCCCATTGAACAATTCATCATCTTCGGCCTTTTTAATTTCATTGAGTGCTCGGTCAAAATCATCCAGGACCGGCAATAATGAGATCATTACATCCTCACTGGCAGTCTTGAATAATTCAATCCGCTCACGGCCGGTTCTTTTTTTGAAATTCTCAAATTCAGCAAACAAACGCAGATTTCTATCTTTTTCCTTTTGCAGTTCTTCCTGCAAGCTTTCCAATTGATCCACTTCCTTTATATCCTGCTTGTTATCAGCTCCCTTCTTATCTTTGCTGATCACTTCAGCTTCTTCGTTGTTATCCTTAGTCTTTTTCTTTTTGCTCATTGGTCGAGTGTCATTTTAATTTTTCAGAAGGTGCAAAAGTACTGCCATTTATTGTATAATGTCAAAATGTCATTGTATTTTTTTAATGGAAAAGCGGTTCTTGAACTAGGGTTTTGTAGCTCTTAGCATTTCTCTCTTTCCGGGGGGTCCGGGCAATCGTTCCACAATGAAACCAACTTCCATCATGGCCCTTCGTACACTTCCCTTAGCGGAATAGGTCACCAATACCCCATCGTTCTTCAATGCCTCATACATGCGTTCAAATATTGCAATGGTCCAAAGTTCCGGCTGAACACGGGCTCCAAATGCATCGTAATAGATGAGATGAAATTCATCTTGAAAAGCCACTTTTTCAAAATGTGTTTTGAACTTGGTCAAATAGAAATGATCGGATAACTGATTCTTAACCTCCCAGGATGCAGTGTGTATATCTACAAATTGTGATTTCGGATCTTTCAGGAGATCCGGATAATTGAGTTTTTCGATGACCCCCATGTCTACTGGAAAAGCTTCAATTCCCGTGTAGATTATGGCCTTGTTCAATTTAGCCGATTCGATGGAGGTGATCCATGCATTCAATCCCGTGCCAAAACCCATTTCCAATAGGTGTATAGGCTGGTCTGGGAATTTTACAAAGATCTTTTTCAGGCCGTTCCTGATGAAGACATGCTCTGCCTCCTGAATGGCACCATGCTTGGAATGATAGTATTCATTCCATTCTGGCAGATGAATGGTATTGGAACCATCCCCGGTCTTAATGATCTTACGTTCCAAAGATCAACGAATTAATAGTTTTTCGATCTTTGGGATCGGGCCGACACATTCGGTCTTATGACAAGCAAGGCAGGTATTGATGGTGTTGTTATACTTATCGACCAAAGGAACAGCGACATCGGTGTCGAACAGATCCTTTTGGTTGTCTATCAATACTTTCGAATAGGCATCAAATATTTCAGTTCGAAATTTTGTGTCGGTCATAACAGCCGTGTCAATGGCCAAAAATTCCTTGGGAAAATCCTGTGGGATCTCACCGGCGATGATCTGTTTCTTGATACTGTCGTTCACCAATAGCATGTGATTCATCAACAATGACATCTCGGAAGGATGATAGAGGTCGTAT
Source organism: Flavobacterium sp. (assembly GCA_024644805.1). GTDB lineage: Bacteria > Bacteroidota > Bacteroidia > Flavobacteriales > Flavobacteriaceae > Marifrigoribacter. The sequence goes on from JAHEHC010000005.1 coordinate 19,274, forward strand.
TCGAACTTCTCACTTTCGGAATTATCGCCCGAGGAGTTACAGGACCCTAAGATAAGTATCAGGCCAATACATATCAGTATTCTCATACTCATTCTTTTACAAGTACACCATCTGCCTCAAAGGAAAGTGTTCTCTTAACTTCAGTGATCGCTTCAATCTCTTCCGGGGTCTTACCGGCATCTTCAGCATAGTGTCTTTGATCTTCAACAGACATTTCTGAAACATAGGCCTTTCCATTTACAATGACCTCTCTATCTGCTATATTCTTAGGCATGAAAAATCCATAATCCTTAAATCGAACCATGGCCTCATCTTCGCCAAGATCTAACTTCATCCAACATCCTTTTGTTTGGCAAACTTCGTTCACTTTAGAGGTAAATTTCACAAAGGCTGTGTCACCCGATTTCAGGGTTTTATATTTTTCAATGATCTCGTCCATGGTCAGAGCTTCTTCATCGGTGATCTTTTCACCGAACGAAGCATAGGCTACTTCTGCAGTACTTTCTTTGGTTTCATTCTTACAGGAGATAATCACTAAGGATGCGATAAGTAAAAGGGCTAATTTTTTCATGTTTTTGACAATTTTTTAATAATTAGATCAATCTGATAATATACGACAAATTTATGTTTTTTATACGTTTTAATTACTCTAATTTTTGAGTACTTTTGTAAAAAATTACATCCCATGAGCTTAATTTCACAACAAAATCTTACCGTTATAAAAAAGGAAACTTCAAGAGTAAACGACGTTGATTTCAGCAATCTTACCTTCGGTAAAGAATTTACCGATCATATGTTTGAATGTGATTACAAGGATGGAACCTGGCTTGAACCGACCATCAGGCCATTTGGTCCATTGACCATCTCTCCAGGAGCAAAGGTCTTTCATTACGGACAGGCTGTTTTTGAAGGCATGAAAGCCTACAAGGATGATCAGGGAAAAGTTTGGATGTTTCGCCCTCATGAAAACATCAAAAGGATGAACAGATCGTCCAAAAGATTGGCCATTCCTGAATTTCCGCCAGAAATCTTCCTGGAAGCATTAAACACCATCTTAAGAATGGATAGTGAATGGATAAAACCGGGTTTTGGAAATTCATTATATATCAGACCATTTGTCATTGCCACTCAAAGTGGTGTGGCAGCTTCTGAATCGACTGAATATAAATTCATGATCCTCTTATCCCCAGCTCAGGCCTATTATAAAGGAGAGGTCAGGGTTGTTATTGCTGAGCATTACAGCCGGGCTGCCGATGGTGGAGTTGGTGCAGCAAAAGCTGCTGGAAACTACGGTGCACAGTTCTATCCAACCAATCTTGCCAAAGAAAAAGGATTCCAGCAGGTGATCTGGACCGATTCCAACGAGCATAAGTATTTAGAGGAAGCCGGGACGATGAATGTATTTTTCAGGATCAATGACACCTTGATCACGGCACCTACCAGCGATCGGATCTTAGATGGGGTTACCCGTAAAAGCGTGATTGCTCTTGCTGAAAGAAATGGGATCAAAGCTGAAGTAAGAAAGATCACCATTGATGAACTATTAGCTGCATCAAATGAAGGTTCGCTAATGGAGATATTCGGTGCAGGTACTGCTGCAGTGATTAGCCCGGTGACCGCATTCAGCTATAAGGATCAGGTTAGGCAACTACCTCAATTGGAAGATAGTTTTGCCATGCGATTTAAAAATGAATTGATGGGCATTCAATACAATAAGGCTGAAGATCCTTTTGGATGGCGATATGAGGTTCACTAATCAATTTCTAAGATAGAAGCTATATCGGGTTTAAAGTAATTCGGGCCTTTGAGTACTTTTCCGTCCTCACGATAGATGGGATTTCCGTCTGCATCCAATTTACTCATATTACTGCGTTGTATTTCTTCAAAAACCTCCTCTATCTTATGTTGTAAACCATGTTCAATTATGGTTCCGCATAATATATAGAGCATATCTCCCAATGCGTCGGCCACTTCAACAAGATCATTATTATTTGCCGCCTCGAGATACTCTTCATTCTCTTCCCGCATCAATTTATAACGCAACAGATTCTTGGGCTCTCCAAGATAGGCAGTGGGACTTAATTCGTAATCCAATCCAAACGCTTTGTGAAATTCCAGTACAGCATTTATTTTATTCTTCATATATAACTTTTAGGTTGTAAATTTGCTGACATAAATCTACAAATTTATGTTTAGCACAGGACAGTTGATCTTTGTTATTTTCTTTGTATTGGTATTTGCCGGAATATTGATCATGAGTTACAGAAAAGACAAAAAACTACACAATCGATACTATAAAGGAAGCCTCTGGATATTACTGGGATTTATAGCTTTTATTATCCTACTGTTTCTATTGAAAGATTGGCTGAAACCATAAAAAAAGTGCTTCCTACCTTAGCAAGAAGCACTCTCCATTTTAAATTTCAATTATTTAGTTAACCTCTGGTAAGAAATTATATTTCTTAGTGTAATTCAGCATTTGTTCCTCAAATGAAGCAGGTTGCGTAATATTGAATCCTGATATCTCTCCGGCATCATCCATCACAGGTTCTATTACCGGATTAACAAAACCACTATAAGGAGCTGATGTAAATTGTTCATTACGCTCAAGTACCTCCTTGTGGATCTCCTGGTCGACTTTCACACCATATCCCTCTACCAATGCCTGTACAGCCTCATAATCTCCTTCAGATTTAATTCGCTGAGTCTCTCTCAATAATTGTCCGAACAGTTCATGCAATTTCTCATAGTCATTAATATTGAAATAGGTCTTACCATCCCGGGTCACTTTTTCAATGACCTTATCCGCTTTCCCTTTATCATAGACCCAAGCTGCAACAAATTGTCTGTTTCTCATATGGGACTGTTCTACATCGTCCCCTAATTCCAGTCTAATCAATTGCATCATCAGACCATTTCTGATGTATCGGTCATAAGCTGCCATACCTACACCTTTCCAATCGTCAACCAGCCCCAACTCCTGTAATTTTGGGGTGTATAGATAATATAAGCCCACCAGGTCAGCCCTACCTTCTTCCAAAGTTGAAGCATAATTCTTCAGGGTTTCCTTGGTCTCTCCAACGCCTTCATTTAGCTGTCCGGAAGCATGGCCGATAACCTCATGTAATGCTGTATGTAACTTTCCGGATAATTGTCCGTATTTAGTAGCCAGTTCGAATTCCTCATCATCATGAACAAATTCTTTCAATCTTCCACTTCCTCTTGAATTATTATAGGACTCGATGATATTCCCAAGGGAGACCGATTTACTACCGACTTCTTTTCTGATCCAGCTGGAATTTGGCAAGTTAACCCCAATGGGGGTACTTGGGGATGCATCGCCTGCTTCACCCGCTACAGTAACCACTTTATAGGTCACTCCCACAACATTCTTTTTCTTATGCTCTTCCTTTAAAGGAGAGTTATCCTCAAACCATTGTGCGTTTTCCGATACGACTGCCATTCTCTCAGACATCTCAAAATCTTTGATCTGGACAATGGTCTCATAAGAACCTGTATACCCTAATGGGTCGTTATAGACCTCGATAAAACTGTTTATATAATCTATATTTCCTTCAGTAGCTTTGGTCCAGGCAACGTTATAATCGTCCCAGGTTTGAAGATCGCCTGTCTTATAATATTCGATCAACAATCCCAATGCATTTCCCTGTGCTTCATTCTCAGCAACTCCTTGGGCCAATTCAAGCCATTTTACGATCTCATCGATTGCTGAACCGTACAGGCCACCAGATCTGTAGACACGTTCTTTTAAAGTTCCGTTTTCTTTTACCAATTGAGAGTTCAATCCGAATGAGAAAGGTTTATCAGGATTGGGGGATTTCATTTTCGAATAGAATCCTACCACATCGTCATTCGTGACGTTGGGTCCGTATAAATTCACCGCACTCATCAGTACATTATCCATGTCCTTGCTACGATCAACTTTCTTAGAATCTACTTCATTGAATATCACATCAAAGGCTTCTCCTTCAAGAGTTGTATTGGTGTCTGACAGCAATTGTTTCAAGTAATCGTTTGAGAACTCTGGAACAAACTTAGCATTTGAATAATGATGGTGTATTCCGTTGGAGAACCATACTCTTTTTAAATAGATCTCGAAATTCTTCCAGTCCTCCGATTCCTTATCGCCATCATAGTTGGTATATATATTTTCAAGGGCTTTTCTGATAGTCAGATTATGACGATAGTTTTGATCCCAAATGATATCTCTTCCAGACAATCCAGCTTGGGTCAGGTAATACACTAATTTTTGCTCTTTTAATGTTAATTCTTCCCAACCATTGATCTGATATCTCAGAATCTTAAGATCGGCAAATTGGTCTACATTGTATTCGAAATTTCCATCTTCTGAAACCGCCTCAGTTGAATCGGCATTCATTTCTGAATCTTTCTTTTCATCTGCACAGGAAAAACTAATAAATGCAGCAATTGTTAAGAATAATAAATACTTGATCTTCATAGTAATTGTTTTTAATTTTTAAAGTGTCACAAAATTAATAAATATGCACTTCTTATCTAAATTAAACTGTAAAATATCGCCTTGGAAATCAATTTAATTGATACCCGTTTGAATGCTGTTAAATCTTCTTTGAAATTGTTATCTTAGCATACAATCAATTTTTTATAGAATCCATGAAACTATTAAAATACCTTGTATACATAATACTTGTTCTATTGATCGGCGGTGCTATCTATTTTGGGATCAAGGACGGAAAGTTTGATGTCTCATCTTCAAAGGAAATGGATGCTCCATTGGGAATGATCTACCAAACGGTAAATGAATATAGAACCTGGCAGGAATGGGGACCCTGGATGGAATTGGATCCCGATGTGAAATTAACCTATGCTGACACGACCTATGGGGTTGGAGCCTCATACAGTTGGGATAGCGAACATCCCGAAGTGGGTAAAGGGTCCATGCGAACCCTCTCTGTAGAAGAGAATCGGGCTATCGATCAGGAGATCGTTTTCGGAACACCATTGGGAGATTCGAAAAGCGATGTATATTGGAATTTCGAACCCGTTGAGAATAGCACAAAGGTGAATGTGACCTGGGGAATGAAAGGTGAACAGACCTTTCTCGAAAAGGTCTTTATGGCATTTCAATCGGAACCATTTGACCAATCCTTGAAATCCATGTTCGATAAAGGCCTTAACAACTTAGACAACCGGGTTCAAAATGAAATGAATAAATACAGTATCGTGGTAGAAGGGGTCAAACAGCATGGAGGAGGATACTACATGTATACGACCTCCGCTTCAAAGATCGGTGAGATCGGGTCAAAGATGGCTCCAATGTTTGGAATGGTGAGCGATTTTATGAACAAGAATAACATCACATTTGCCGGTATGCCCTTTACCATTTACAATCAGATAGATGATGTGAATGGAACTGTTATATTTTCAACCAGTATCCCTGTCAATGAACGGGTGATCACTCCTAAGGGAAGTTCTGTGTTCTGCGGCTACTTAGAGCCTTCCCGAGCATTGAAGACCACATTGAGTGGGAATTATAATTATTTGGATGAAGCCTATGAAAAAGCTAGGTCATTCATGTTGGAGAATGATCTTACTGCTGACGTTTCTGCTCCGATGTTTGAGATCTATGCCAATGATCCGGGTATGGTCCCTAACCCTGCAGAATGGATCACCGAGATTTATATTCCACTAAGAGACCCCTTAAATATCAATGCCCAATGAAGCAGCTATTGTTAGTGTTTCTTGGAGGTGGTTTCGGAAGCTCTTTAAGATATTTTATTAGTAAATATCTGAATGATTCTCAACTTGGTGTTCCCTATGGGACTTTTTTTGTAAATATCCTTGGTAGTCTGATTATCGGTTTTTTATTGGGGCTGGCATTTAAATACAAATCCATATCCAATGAGACTATGTTACTGCTAGCCACCGGATTTTGTGGTGGGTTCACAACCTTCTCTGCATTTGCCTATGAGAATTATATCTATTTCCGTTCTGGTGATTACTTCACACTGGGTGTTTATACGATTCTCAGTCTTATCTTCGGAATAGCAGCTGTTATGGTTGGAATCTGGTTGGTTCGTTTTACTTAATGATGACCAAAATCCTTAACTCCGGCCTCGATTCGAATTAGAAGATCGTTTTCCTTTGGGGGGATCGGACATGAATACCGTTTGTTATAGGCACAATAGGGATTGTACGATTTATTGAAATCGATGATCAGGGCCTCACCTTGTGGTACATCAAGGTCAATATATCTGCCTCCGCCATAGGATCCATCCCCAGAGGTCAGATCTGTAAAGGGGAGAAACACATAGTCATCTTCCGGATCTTCTACCGGTTTTGTGCTTTTGTACACATTCAGTTTTAACTTCTTGCCATCAATTTCAAAATGAGCCTCACCGTATTTAACATATTCGGGTAAGCGATCGGTGGTGGTCTTCATTAAAAAAGGTTTTTCATTTGGTGTTCGTATAAAGGAAGCTTCCACATAGAATTTCAGTTCGATTGGATAGAATTCAAGGGATTCGAATTCTTCAAAATCCTCTGGATCCAAGATGGTTGTATCTTCATTTCTGAAATTTTCATTTAATGATTGTTGATATTCATAGATATCTAATATAATGACTCCCTTGTCTTTATCTCCAATTCTGGTATCATCTTGTGGAAATGCATGAATTGTCGAAAGTAAGAGCAGAGCAATAATGTATCTTGAAAGTGGTTTCATGGAATTGTTTAATTATATTCAATAGCAAATTTAGTTAAGTTTTTTCACTAGATTTGCCAATATGAAAAATAACGCATACATCTGTTTACCAATAACTGACTTTTCAGGTTTGAAATGCCAGCGATGTATGTATTGATTATTAGCAATAAATTAAATCTATATAAAAACGTCTGGCAATACTGCCAGACGTTTTATTTTTATGCCAACCATGAAGAATATCTATCTAAATTACATCAGCTCATTTAAGGGACTCTCTAAAGAGATCTGGCTCTTAGCATTTGTGACTTTCATCAATCGTGCTGGAACCATGATATTGCCTTTTCTAAGTCGGTACCTTAATGAAGAGTTGATGTTCACTCTGGAAGATGTGGGGATCATTCTATCATTTTTCGGAATTGGATCCTTGGTTGGTCATTATCTGGGAGGTAAGCTCACCGATAAGATCGGTTTCTACAATGTGATGGTAAGGAGTTTACTGACTACTGGTTTCTTGTTCATAGGCTTACAATTCGTTACCACATTCTGGGGCTTATGTCTAAGTGTCTTTTTTATTATGAGTATAGCCGATATGTTCCGGCCGGCATTATTTGTTTCACTAAAGGCCTATAGTAAACCGGAAAATCAAACTCGTTCACTGGCTTTAGTAAGACTGGCTATCAATCTTGGATTCATATTTGGTCCTATCGTTGGAGGTTTGCTTATTGTCAATAATGGTTATGTTTCGTTGTTCTGGATCGATGGACTAACCTGTATCATATCTACCTTGTTATTCGTGATGTTGGTGAAGAAGAAAGAACTTCATGATAAAGATGAAGAACATGAAGAGCAACCTGAAGAAATGAAATTTTCAATATTTAGAGACAAACCCTATCTGATCTTCTTAGGCATCAGTTTTCTAATGGGTATGGTGTTCATGCAATTGTTCTTTACCATGCCTACCTATCATTATTTCCAGTTTGGTCTATCCGAGGATTATACCGGATTGTTATTGCTATTGAATGGGGTGATCATCGTGCTTTTGGAAATGCCCATCGTGCATTGGCTGGAGATAAAAAAATCGTCGTATCCAAAGCTCTTTCTATATAGTTCGTTCCTCATGGCTATTAGTTTCTTATTCCTGTTGTTTGATGCACATTGGGAGATCCTGATATTACAAATGGTCTTGATCACCGTAGGTGAAATGATCGCTTTCCCATTCACCAATACATTTGCAATTAATCGGGCTAAAAAAGGATCTGAGGGGATCTATATGGCCTGGTATTCCATAGCTTTCTCATTTGCACATATTCTTTGTCCGGTAATAAGCTTTGCCATCATTGAAAAATTTGGTTATAGAACCAATTGGACCATTACTGCAATCTATGGTTTCATCGCAATGTTTTTATCTTTTTGGCTGTATATAAAACTGAAAAGATCAACTAAATATACCGTAGCTAAAACTGCGTCATGAAAATTTTAGTGTTGTCATACTTTTTATTGCATTTGTATCCTTTAATAATACGAATCAGGATAGCAAATCGAAGGAGATTGGGATCTTGAAGAGGTCCATTATTGGATCGTTGATGGATCCGACAAATAGTATCATTTTTTCAACACTTTATTCTCTACGACATGGGATAAAACGATCTGGGTCTTGGTCTCACCATAACTGATCAGTTGATCGATAAAAGCCTCCAGGTGTTTCTGGTTCTTTAAGACCACTTCCATGACAATATTCTCGTTTCCGGTGATCCTATAGCAATTCAAAACTTCATCATAGGTCTTGACTATTTGAAGGAATGGTTTTAGTTTACCCATAAAGGCACGTAAGGTAATGATTGCCTTGAGTTGATATCCCAAATCGAATGGTGATATCTTTGTGGTATATGCGGTTATGACACCCATATCTTCCATCTTTCTAATACGTTCCGAAACAGCCGGTGAACTTATTCCGACCTTCCTGCCAATATCCGTATTTGTTTGTCGGGCATTCTCTTGTAAACATTGTAATATTTTCCAATTTAAAGCGTCCAATAACATATTAAATTTTTTAGATGAAAAAAATCATTAATTAAAGCAAATATACTGATATGCTTTAAATATTAATGATAAATACGGTGTTTTGTAGCTAATTTTGGATTATTCTTTAATTGCCCTTAAGAATTGTTATGATACCTAATTTTACTAATAACCTACATGGGTCACCTATATATAAAAAGGCTTTGGAAATCTTCCATCTTTCCAGAAGCATTTCGCACTATATGGCTACCGACCTATCTCCACTTCAAGGAAATGGAAATGAAGACCCAAATATCTATTTTACCGGAGACATCATTCAACAGTCGGTCTCACTTGCACCGGAAATATTAAAAGCTGAAAGCAAAACATTTTCAGAAGAAAAATACAAGCATACTATTTCCATCAACAGACTGACCAATGGGTTGTATAAAAACTGCGAAAGACTTGAAAGGGTCAATAGCAATGGCAAGGATTTCCTTTACTTACTTAGAAATGAGATCAAGAAGTTCAAAGATCTGCAAAAGAACTGGATGCTAACTCTATAGCAGATCTCATAAGCTGATTTTTGATTTCTTTAAAGATAATAAAAACTGAAGAATAGGAATAATAATTCAGATTTTACAAAGATATATTCCATGCTGAATTGTAAAACTAAAAGTGTTCTTGGTGAAAACCTGCGACAAGCTCAGGGTAAGCGATTCACACACTTTTCATTACTGAAAAGTGGTTCCTTGAACTATTCCATCATTGAGGAGACCCTGCGACAAGCTCAGGGTAAGCGATTCACACACTTTTCGTAACTGAAAAGTGGTTCCTTGAACTATTCCATCATTGAGGAGACCCTGCGACAAGTTCAGAGTAAGCGATTCACACACTTTTCGTAACTGAAAAGTGGTTCCTTGAACTATTTCATCATTGAGGAGACCCTGCGACAAGCTCAGGGTAAGCGATTCACACACTTTTCATTACTGAAAAGTGGTTCCTTGAACTATTTCATCATTGAGGAGACCCTGCGACAAGCTCAGGGTAAGCGATTCACACACTTTTCATTACTGAAAAGTGGTTCTCTGCTTACATATTTCGTCTGTACTGACCCCCCACTTCAAATAAAGCATTGGTAATTTGTCCTAAGGTACATTTCTTGCAAACCTCCATCAGGGACTCAAAAATATTCTCATTATGGATGGCCTTTTGCTGCAATTCTTCGATCAATCTCTCAGTCTTGTCCTTATTAGCTTGATGAAGATTTTCGATCACTTGAATTTGGATCTTTTTCTCCTCCTCTGTGGCTCTTATCACCTCTCCCGGAATAATGGTTGGAGAGCCCTTACTACTCAGAAATGTATTGACCCCAATTATTGGAAATTCTCCATTGTGTTTTAGGGTTTCATAATACAGGCTTTCTTCCTGGATCTTGCTACGTTGGTACATGGTCTCCATGGCACCCAGAACGCCTCCGCGCTCCGTGATCTTGTCAAATTCCTCAAGGACTGCTTCTTCAACCAGATCGGTCAGCTCTTCGATAATGAACGAACCCTGGATCGGATTCTCATTCTTGGCCAATCCCAATTCTTTGTTGATGATCAATTGAATGGCCATGGCCCTTCTAACACTTTCCTCGGTTGGGGTCGTAATGGCCTCATCATAGGCATTGGTATGCAGCGAATTGCAATTGTCATAAATCGCATATAGAGCCTGCAAGGTGGTTCGAATATCATTGAAATCAATTTCCTGAGCATGCAAGGACCTACCTGAAGTCTGAATGTGATATTTCAGCATTTGTGCTCTTGGATTAGCACCATATTTGTACTTCAAGGCCTTGGACCAGATCTTACGTGCAACCCGCCCTATGACCGAATATTCTGGATCGATCCCATTGCTAAAGAAAAAAGATAAGTTGGGTCCAAATTTATTGATGTCCATCCCTCTGGACAAATAATATTCTACATAGGTGAATCCGTTGGCCAGTGTGAATGCCAATTGAGTAATTGGATTGGCGCCGGCTTCTGCAATATGATATCCAGAAATGGATACTGAATAGAAATTCCTGACCTGATTCTCTATGAAATATTCCTGAACATCACCCATCAATCGCAAGGCAAATTCAGTTGAGAATATACAGGTGTTTTGAGCCTGGTCCTCTTTTAAGATATCCGCCTGAACGGTACCACGAACCTGTTTCAAGGTCTGGTATTTGATTTTATCATAGACCTCTTTGGGCAATACTTCATCTCCTGTAACTCCTAACAACATCAACCCCAATCCATCATTCCCCTCAGGGATCTCACCATGATAGCGAGGAGGCTCTACTCCCTTGTCTTTATAGATCTTTTTGATCTTGGAATTGACCTTTTTTTCTAACCCGTTCTCCTTAATGTACTTTTCACAATTCTGATCGATAGCCGCATTCATGAAATATCCCAACAACATGGGGGCTGGCCCATTGATGGTCATACTCACTGAGGTCATGGGATCGCTGAGATCAAATCCAGAATACAATTTTTTAGCATCATCCAGGCAACATACCGATACTCCGGCATTACCGATCTTTCCGTAGATATCCGGTCGATGATCGGGATCGTTCCCGTATAGCGTGACACTATCGAATGCGGTTGAAAGACGCTTAGCTGGCATTTCCAAACTCACATAATGAAATCGTCTGTTGGTTCTTTCCGGTCCGCCTTCACCGGCAAACATCCTTGTTGGATCTTCCCCGGTCCTCTTAAAGGGATACAATCCGGATGCATAGGGGAACTCACCCGGAACATTCTCTTGTAATATCCATTGCAGAATATCACCCCAGGCACGATATCTGGGCAATGAGACCTTGGGTATCTGCAAATGCGATAAGGATTCGGTATGGGTCTCTATATTCAGCTCCTTGCCTCTTACCTCAAATGAATACACAGGTTCCTTATACCTTTTTATAGTATCCTTCCAGTTAATGATCTTATCCCAATTATAAGGGTCCAGATCTTTTTTCATTCCATCGAACTCAGCGAACAATAGTTTTAGGAAATCTTTATTTTCTTCTTTTTCGACACGATCATAGATGGCATTTTGATCTATCCCATTGTCATCAATGAAACTCATCTCATCATGGTCTTTGGGTATATTGACCACAGTACAAATCGTTTTATAGATGGCATACAGTTTTTGGGCCACCTCAACCTGATCGATCGATCGTGAATCATAATTTCTGTTGTTCTCTGCTATCTCAGACAGATATCTGGTTCTTGCAGGAGGGATCACAAAAACCTTTTCAGACATTTCATTTCCAGTACTGAAATTGCTTTTCAAACTGGTCTCGGTCTTTTCAACCAATAGTTCCATGACCGATTTATATAAGCGATTCATTCCGGGATCGTTGAATTGAGAGGCAATAGTTCCAAATACAGGCAATTCATCTTGCGGGGTATCCCACAAATTGTTATTTCGCATGTATTGCTTCTTAACATCCCTTAAGGCATCTTTGGCTCCTCTTTTATCAAATTTATTGATGGCGACCAGATCAGCAAAATCCAGCATATCGATCTTCTCCAACTGAGTAGCTGCACCAAATTCCGGGGTCATCACATATAGAGAAACATCACTGTGATCCAAGATCTCTGTATCACTCTGACCAATTCCGGATGTCTCCAGAATGATCAGGTCGTAATCTGCAGCCTTTAAAACCTCAACTGCCTCGGCAACATTCTTCGAAAGTGCCAGATTGCTTTGTCGGGTTGCTAAACTTCTCATATAGACTCTGGGCACATTGATCGAATTCATACGAATTCGGTCTCCCAGCAGTGCTCCACCCGTCTTTCTCTTAGAAGGATCGACCGATATGATCCCAATGGTCTTATCTTTAAAATCGATCAGGAATCTTCGTACCAGCTCATCGACCAAAGAAGATTTTCCTGCTCCACCTGTCCCCGTAATTCCAAGAACCGGAGTTTTTGAGGAGCTATTCATCTTTTTGATCGTATCGATGAAACCCTTTGAAACATCTGGAAAATTTTCAGCAGCAGAAATGATACGGGCAATAGCTCCCACATCCTTGGCTTTAAGATCTTTCAGATCTCCATTTATTGTATCTCCAATGGGAAAATCGGATTGTTCTACCAGATCATTGATCATGCCCTGCAAACCCATTTCCCTACCATCATCAGGCGAATAGATCCTGGTGATCCCATAATCCATCAGCTCTTTGACCTCAGTAGGTAAAATAACTCCTCCCCCTCCTCCGAAAATCTTTATATGAGTGGCTCCTCTTTCCTTCAACAGATCGTACATGTATTTAAAATACTCGTTATGTCCCCCTTGGTAGGATGTTAAAGCAATGGCATTGGCATCTTCCTGAATTGCAGTATTCACCACTTCTTCGACACTTCGATCATGTCCCAAATGAATCACTTCCACCCCGGTAGCCTGTATTATTCTCCTCATGATGTTTATGGAGGCATCATGGCCGTCAAAAAGAGAGGCGGCTGTTACAATTCTTACCTTATTCTTGGGTTTATATACTGCTATTTTATCCATTCGGACAGGTCTTATTATTTGATCTGCAATTTAAGGAATATTCAAACTATATGATAGAAATTATTAGGCATAATAATTGAACGAATATCCACACATCTTTTATCTTTGTTAAATATAAACAAATGATCTATGCTTAGAAAAATATTCGCATTTATAGTAGTATTCAACCTCACAGCTTGTGACGAAATGCAAGATATAGTAAACACCATACCGGGACAGACCGGAATGGACCCAACAATGATCGGCAATGGTTTACGTCAGGCACTGGATTTTGGAATTCAGAAACAGGTCAGCAAACTGACCAAGAAAGATGGTTACTATAAGAACCAATTGGTGAAAATCCTCCTTCCAAGTGAACTACAGAAGGTCGATCAGACTCTAAGGGATATAGGTTTGGGCAATCTGGCCGACGAAGGGATCAAGATACTCAATAGAGCTGCAGAAGATGCTGTGAAAGAAGCCACTCCTATTTTTGTTAATGCGGTCAAGGAGATCACGTTCAACGATGCTAAGAACATACTCTTGGGCAATGATAATGCTGCTACAGATTACCTAAGAGGGAAGACCAATCAGGAGTTGTATAACAAATTCAATCCGGTGATCCAGAATTCATTTAGCAAGGTAGGTGCCGATCAGATATGGACCAATATCATCAATAAGTACAATTCAATCCCATTTGTTGACAAAGTGAATCCTGATCTTACCGATTATGTGACCCATGAAGCCCTGAAAGGAGTCTATAGAATGATCGCAGTTGAAGAGAAGAACATCAGAACGAAGTTCTCATCCAGATCGACCGATCTGTTGAAACAGGTCTTTGCTTTACAGGATTAATTAAGTATTATCCAGAATATCACTCATTTGAGATTGTAGTGTGGTTGCTGCTTGTCTTGCGGCTTCAGCATAATCCTGATCTTTTGAGGCATAGATGATCCCCCGCGATGAATTGACCAGCAAACCAATATTCTTATTCAGACCATGCTTACAGACTTCCTCCAAGCTTCCCCCCTGTGCTCCCACTCCAGGAACCAAGAGGAAACTATCGGGGAGTATCTTTCTGATCTCAGAAAGATATTCGGCCTTTGTAGCTCCCACTACGTACATCAGGTTCTCAGAATGATCCCAGGTCTTTGATGTTATGATAACCGATTTATACAATTCATTTCCATCAAGTAATCTGGTTTGGAAATCGGTTGATCCAGCATTGGAGGTCAGTGCTAACAATATGGTATGTTTCCCTTTAAATTGCAGGAAGGGTTCTACGGAATCCTTTCCCATGTAGGGTGCTACTGTAATGGCATCAAAATCAAGATCTTCAAAGAAAGCCTTTGCATAACGACTGGAGGTGTTCCCTATATCACCTCTTTTCGCGTCTGCAATGGTGAAGATCTCCGGAAAGTTTGTGTTCAGATAATCAATGGTCATGCTTAACGATTCCCATCCTTTCAAACCATAGGCCTCATAAAAGGCAGTATTGGGTTTATAGGCCACTGCCAGATGATGGGTAGCATCGATGATCGCCTTATTGAACTCAAATATGGGATATTCCATCTCCAATAAATGAGATGGTATCTTTTGAAGATCGACATCCAGTCCGATGCAAAGAAATGACCGTTTCCTTTTTATTTCCGAAATTAAATGCTCTTGGGTCATGATCTTAAAAAGTATCTCCTGCTTCTTTCAATTTTTCGGTGTTGTTCACCAACTGCAATTCATCGATCAGTTTTTGTATATCTCCATCGATTATATTGCTTAGGTCGTATAAGGTCAGATTAATCCTGTGATCGGTCACTCTTCCCTGAGGATAATTATAGGTTCTGATCTTAGCACTTCGATCGCCACTTGTCACCATCGATCCTCTTTTCTCGGCATCCTCGGCTTGTTTTTTAGCCAACTCGAGATCATAAAGTCGGGAACGAAGCACTCTAAATGCTTTGTCCTTATTCTTATGCTGTGATTTCTGATCCTGACATTGAGCCACTATTCCCGTGGGCTCGTGAGTTAATCGTACAGCCGAGTAAGTTGTATTCACCGATTGTCCTCCCGGTCCGGATGAACAGAAATAATCGATACGAACATCTTTCGGGTCGATCTCGATATCAAATTCCTCAGCTTCAGGAAATACCATGACCGTAGCAGCACTGGTATGGACCCTACCCTGTGTCTCGGTCTGAGGTACCCGTTGCACTCTATGTACACCAGCTTCAAATTTCAATATCCCATACACATCATCTCCGGTGATCTCAAACTGAATTTCTTTAAAACCGCCACTGGTACCTTCATTGAAATCGATCATACTGGTCTTCCAGCCCATGCTGTCACAATATTTGGTATACATTCTATACAGGTCACCTGCAAAGATACTGGCTTCATCACCCCCGGTTCCTGCTCGGATCTCCATGACTGCATTCTTAGCATCTTCGGGATCTTTTGGAACCAGTAGAAATTTGATCTCCTCCTCCAGTATGGGAATGCGTTCGTTAGCACTTTCCAACTCCAATTTTGCCATCTCAACCATTTCCTCATCAGATCCATCGGAGATGATCTCTTCTGCTTCATTGATCGAATTAATCAATGTCTGGTATTCCTCTCTTTTATCCATCAACAACCTCAGGTCCTTATACTCTTTATTGAGTTGGATATATCTTTTTTGGTCGGAAATGATATCGGGTTGAATAATGAGATCGCTTACCTCATCGAATCGTTGTTTTACTATTTGGAGTTTTTCTAACATACTGATAATGATCCTGCAAATTTACGATAAATTAGCATATGAAGAATTTAGCAATAATGAGGCTATACAAAGCTAATAATGAAAGGTTCCAAACTCACTTTTGATGGTGAGTTTCCTGGTGACAGATCCCTCAACACGACCAATGATCTTAGCATCTACATCGAATGACCTAGAGATCTCTATGATATCCGAGGCAATTTCTTCAGATACATATAGCTCCATCCTGTGGCCCATATTGAATACCTGATACATTTCCTTCCATTCGGTCTTGCTCTCTTCCTGTATGAGTCGAAATAATGGAGGAATATCAAATAATGAATCCTTTATAACATGAAGGTCATCGATAAAATGAAGGATCTTGGTCTGTGCTCCACCACTGCAATGCACCATACCATGGATATCGGTATTGGAATAGGTGGACAGTATCTTTTTAATGATCGGTGCATAGGTCCTTGTTGGCGATAAAACCAATTTTCCGGCATCCAATGGGCTTCCGCTTATGGGCTCTGTCAATTTTCTTGATCCGGAATAGACCAGATCTTCTGGCACTTCATGGTCATAACTTTCAGGGTATTTTTTAGCAAGGATCTTATTGAAAACATCATGACGTGCCGATGTTAACCCATTGCTTCCCATTCCTCCATTATACTCCGATTCATAAGTCGCTTGTCCATACGAGGCCAATCCAACTATCACATCTCCGGACTGAATATTCGCATTGTCTATAACATCAGTTCGTTTCATTCTGGCAGTAACTGTTGAATCAACGATTATGGTCCTAACCAGATCGCCAACATCGGCAGTCTCCCCACCAGTTGATTTTATCGAAACACCAAAATCATTCAGGTCTTCAATGAGCTCTTCGGTTCCATTGATCAGGGCAGAGATCACTTCTCCGGGGATTTTGTTTTTATTCCTGCCAATGGTAGATGATAGCAAAATATTTTCAGTAGCCCCAACACAAAGTAGGTCATCGATATTCATGACCAAGGCATCCTGCGCTATTCCTTTCCAAACCGATATATCTCCGGTCTCTTTCCAATACATGTAGGCCAATGATGACTTTGTTCCGGCCCCATCTGCATGCATCACCAAACAATAGTCCTCATTGCCGGTCAGATAATCGGGTACGATCTTGCAAAATGCCTTTGGAAATAATCCTTTATCCACATTCTTAATAGCATTGTGCACATCATCTTTTGAAGCAGAGACACCTCGTTGACTATATCGTTTACTAATATCTTGGCTCATGGATCTGGATTCTGTTGCAAATATACATAGAATAACGCCTTTAAATTTGTTGGCCTTTATTTGTCTATTTCGTGAACAGCAGCTCTCTGTATTTGGTCAATGGCCACAATTCATCATCTACAAGCAGTTCCAGTTTATCACAATGATATCGGATAACATCAAAATAAGGCTTCACCTTATTGCAGTATACTGATGCCCGCTTTTCAGCATCTTCTATCTTATTGGCGATCTTTCGTTCGTTGATCATATCGGTAATTCCAGTGTTGATCTTGGCGATGTGTTCTGATATTTGTTGAATAAGTACCATTTGTTCTTTTGCCAGCTTCTTAAAATCATTCCCATAGATATCTTTTAAACCTTGTACATTCTCGATGAGTATGTTTTGATACTTGATCGCTGTTGGGATCACATGGTTCCTGGCAATATCTCCAAGCACTCTTCCTTCGATCTGGATTCTCATGGCATATTCCTCAACTCTGATCTCATATCGTGCTTCGATCTCCACCTTGCTCATAATATCAAGATCTTCGTATAAAGCGATCGTCTTTTTGGAAACCTTTTCTCTCAATGCTTCCGGAGTACTTTTATTATTGCTGAGCCCCCTTTTCTTTGCTTCTTTTTCCCAGGCATCTCCATAACCATCTCCTTCGAACCGAATTCGTTTCGAGTCTTTGATGTATTCTCTTAGAATATTGAATATGGCGTCATCCTTTTTCATTTTCTTATCCTTGATAAGCGCATCAACACTATTCTTGAAATCGATCAATTGCCTAGTTACGATAGCGTTAAGTACTGTCATTGGAGTGGCACAAGTCGCCGATGATCCTACCGCACGGAATTCAAATTTATTTCCGGTGAAAGCAAATGGGGATGTCCTGTTCCTGTCGGTATTATCCAGCAATATTTCCGGAATTTTACCAACTACATTCAATTTCAGTTCGGTCTTCTCCTGGGGTGAAAGCTTTCCGTTGGTCACCTTTTCCAATTCATCCAGAACTGCGGTGAGCTGTGATCCGATAAATACGGAGATAATCGCCGGAGGTGCCTCATTGGCTCCCAAACGATGATCGTTATGGGCACTGGCAATTGATGCTCTCAACAGGGCCTCATAGTCATTAACGGCTTTTATGGTGTTGATGAAAAAGGTCAGGAATTGAAGACTTTTCATCGGAGTACTCCCCGGACTTAGTAGATTCACTCCCGTATTCGTGCTTAAAGACCAGTTATTATGCTTGCCACTTCCATTGATATTTGCAAATGGTTTCTCATGGAACAACACCTTGAAATCATGACGCTCAGCCACTTTTTCCATAATATCCATCAGCAAGGAATTATGATCGACTGCCAAGTTGGCCTCCTCAAATATTGGAGCAAGTTCAAATTGATTGGGAGCTACTTCATTGTGTCGGGTCTTTACAG
>JAHEHC010000059.1 GCA_024644805.1 Flavobacterium sp.
TGCATCACTCCAATTGAAGAAACTTAAAAGTAAAAGATATGCTGAGATCAATGATCTTTTGGGAGGTGAAGGTTATTTGGACGTAGATTATTTTTCAATAAATGATTATGGAGTTGAAGGCGATCGGCCACAGAGTGATTTACAGCATCCTAATAGAACAGTACATGTTGGAGATCGATTCAATTATAATTATCAATTGGATGCAGCCGTATTAAGTGGTTTTGGCCAATTCCAATATTTCAATAGAAAATGGGATCTGTTTGCTGGGATCGAAGCAAGAACTACAACTTATCAAAGAACCGGAATGTTTGAAAATGGTCATTTTCCCGGGGAACGATCCTTAGGCCAAAGTGAGAACGTTCAATTCTTCAATTTTGGAGTAAAGGGAGGGGGGCAATATCGGTTGAACGGCAGGAATTTCATTGAACTAAATGGCGGTTATAGTACCAAAGCCCCTCTTTTAAAGCATGTTTTTTCTAATCCAAGGCAAAATAATGATGTTGTTATTGGACTAACGGAAGAAACCATACAAAATTTAGATTTGAGCTATTTTTTTAGATCTCCCACATTTCGATTTCAACTTACGGGCTTTTACTTGGACCTATTGAACTCAACCGAACTCGGATTCTACTTTACACAAAATGCATTGGGAAATGAAACGAACAACGCCTTTGTTCAAGAGATAGTTACGGGAATTTCTAGACAAAACACAGGTATTGAATTGGGTGCAGAAGTTGATATACTTCAGGGATTTAAGTTGAAGGGGGCAGCATCCTATGGTCAGTATATATATAGCAATAACCCGAAGCTTTATTTGGCTGGAGATGACTTTTCAGGGGGTAATGATATTGATGAGAGAGGGATTAGAGAAGTTCATATAAAAAACTATAGAGTGGCATCGGGACCTGAGAAAGCATTTCAAATTGGTTTTGAGTATCGATCAGATGAATATTGGTGGTGCGGACTTACTGCAAATTATTTTTACGATTCATTTATTGATATAAACTATTTAAGAAGGACATCCGATTTCCATACTGACACCGACGGAATACCATTTAATGATTATCAAGAGGAAACCGCAAGAAATCTTTTATCACAAGAATCATTTGGCGATTATACATTGCTGAATATTGTAGGAGGAAAATCCTGGAAAGCCCCCAATTGTATCATTGGGTTTTTTGCTTTGATCAGCAATGTGTTGAATCAGGAATATGTGTCAGGAGGATTTGAAAATTCCCGAAATTCCAGCTACAGACAATTATTAGAAGAGGCTAAAAGAGAGCATGGACCTCTTTTTGGGAATCGTTATTTCTTTGGATATGGAGTTAGCTATTATATAAACACCTATATAAGATTTTAAACATTCAATTATGAAGACCAAATTTAGTTTTAAGAGCATATTATTGATTGCATCATACCTGTTGTTGATGTCCTGTATAAACGACAGTGAATTTTTAGTTCCCCCAATGGAAATACAAGCTCCCGATCTTGTAGGGACATCAATCGAAATGAACGCATTGTACAATCTTTGGCTTCAGGAATACAATAATTCAGGAATGAACGATCAGATCACATTGACCATCGAAGAGAATTGGTACACCACCGGGTTTGTGGTCTCAACAGATGAATATGGAAATTTCTTTGAAGAATTGATCGTTCAAGATAAACCATCTGAACCTACTATCGGTACTAAAGTATTAATTGATGACAGTCCGCTGTATACAAAATATGACTTTGGAAGAAGAATTCACATTCAATTGAAAGGATTAACAATAGGATTAAATAGAGGAATATTTACTATTGGCATCAAAAATAATGATAGAGTGGATAAGATTCACAGTACACAACTGGATAGTATTATTAAAAGGGATGTAGATAGAGCTGAGATACTGCCAACAAGGGTGAACATCAGAGATTTCACAATTGAAAGAACCAATTTATTCATTCAAATATCGAAAGCTCAGTTCAATAAAAATGATGTTCTGGGAGATATGCCAAAAACATTTTCCGGTGAACCCGAAGATGAATATGTTGGCGATCGAACTGTGGAACGTTGCGATGAAGATTTCATCACTATTTTAAGTACCAGCACCTTTTCAAATTTCAAGGCACAGCTATTACCACCTGGGAATGGTGAGATAAATGGAATTTTAAGTCTAAACTATTCGGGAGATCAATTCAATATTATTGTAAATAATAGTTCGGATATTTATTTTGAAGAGACCGATCGTTGTGATTTACTTGAGATTGAATGTGGCCTATCAGATTTGATTGGTGAGAATATAATTTTTAGTGATGATTTTGAATCTGAGAACGAGAACGATCCAATTTCTGGAAATGGGTGGTTCAATATAATAGAATCTGGCACTCAGCAATGGGAAGCATTCAATGATAATGGACCTAATGCATCCTTAGGGATTTCGGCTCGTATTGGTTCTTATAATTCTAATGACGAACAATCAATAACATGGTTGGTCACACCAAGGATTGATTTCGATGAACAAGTAGGAGAAACATTGAATTTTAAAACATCTAACAGTTTCTCGGATGGGAGTGTGCTTAAAGTACTTTTTTCAAGGGATTGGGAAGGCGATCCAACCGATATATCTTCGGGCACTTGGGAGGTGTTATTAAATGCAAAAATAGTAGACGATGAAACTCCTTTTGATGTCTGGCAGCCTTCTGGCAATGTCGATTTGAATTGTATTTCAGGAACAGGATATATTGCGTTCAAATATATAGGAAGTGGCAATACATTCTACGACGGGACATTTGAACTGGATGAAATAACGATCAATTCAAACTAAAATTTATTTCCAGTTTGTTCCCTTTAAATTGATCGCTGCCTTAAGGACATCCATCTGACTGATCTGCCCGACCAGCTTTCCATCTTCAAGAACAGGAAACCTTCTTCTGTGTGATTTTATGAATTTATCGGCGGCATCAAAAACGTTCATTTCGCCATCGATGGTCTCGACAGTTCTATTCATATGATCCTCCACATTAGATTTTTCTATGGGGTGGTTATGGTACCGGCTATGACTGATCTCTTTGATACAATCACTCTCTGAAATGATCCCAATCAGTTCATGATCGTCATTTACAACAGGCCCCCCGGAGATCCTATTCTTTATTAAAATGTCCATCACTTCCATTACCGATTGGTCCGGTTTGAAGGTAATGAGCTTGGTGGTCATATAGTCCGACACCTTGATTAGTTCGGTGCTGCCTTTTTTAGATTTGACTCTTTTTCCGATAAAACTTTTAATTCCCATGACCCAAATATTTGAATTCCACTTCTAATATAGAAATAAATATGTAAAGTTAATTTCATTTAATTGAAAAGAAAAATTATTCTTCAAAGAGGTGTTTTTAAACAACTAATTACAGCCATGGGAAGATTCCAAACGATCCTGCCGGGATAAATAAAAAAATAAACTACTCCAATAAATTTGAAGTAGTTTAACAAATCAAGTTGAGAACCTTGAGGCAAAAAAAGGTTTTTTTCGATGTAGCTAAATGTTTCTTTTAAGGGACTGTGCTAAGCAGTTTTCTTTATGTTTCATCTAACCATAAGAAATCTGATTTTAACTTTTTTCGAAGGTTAAATGATCGGTGCCCCCATTACCACCACTAACATCTATCAATACGATCGTTGAGTTAGTCTTAGACACGATATCCCAATCATCAGACAGATCGTTGAATTCATCCGGAGAGGCAAAGAATATATTGAAATCAATGTCATCATTATCGTTACTGTCGTCATTGCTGCTATCATCTACGATAGACCAGGTACCGGCCACCATATCGCTTCCGTTAGTGGCGACCAAAGTGCCATCGGAGTTGAATGAGAAAGTATATCCATTGAAGTTGCTGGTCTCATCCTGTCCGGAATCATTGAAATTGGTTATTATCCAATCGCTTGATGTCATCAAATTACTGGTTTGTTGAATCTCTGTATCGATATTGTTTGTATCATTATTGTTAGTGCTGTCATCATTTGAGCAAGCTAATAATGTTGCCATTAGAAGGAACACTATGATTGGGTTTACAATTTTTCTCTTTTTCATTTTTTCTGTTTTTATAGGTTAATTTAATTTTTCGCAAATATTAATGTGTCTGTTCCACCGCCTCCGCCACTTACATCTTGCAGATCTACCTGTGTAGGAGTTACTGAAAGCACATCCCAGTCGTCGTTGAACTCATCGAATGGAAACGAGCTTCCAAAATCCAACAGCAGGTTGTTTCCACCGCTGAGAACCATCCATGTTCCATTAATTGGGGAGCCATTATCGGCGACAACAGTTCCGTTCGTATTGAAAGTAAGGATATATCCGTTATAGTCTCCAGTTTGATTGTCACCATCGTCCAGATAGGTAGCCACATACCAAGTGCCATCGGTTAGAATAGTGTCAAGATCGGTTCCACCGCCTCCAAGAGGATCTCTTTCAAAGGTTAGGAAATCTTCAGATCCATCACCGCCGCTGATATCTTTAAGTCTTATGATATCGTTGGTCACTTCCAACACATCCCAATCGTCGGCCAATTCATCTAAAGGAGGATTGGTTCCAAAATTCAGATTAAGTCCCAATTCGGTTTCGTCTCCCGGAGAAGTGGACCATGTCCCATTGGTTGGGCCACTGGTATCCGTCGCTGTTGCAGTTCCATCAGGGTTAAAATTGAAGACAAAATCAGTATAATTTGACGTTTCATCTTCGTCATCAAAATAAAATGTAACATACCAATCGCCTGTGGTCAATGCATTTACCAATTCGGTATCGTCAACTCCGCCACCGCCTTCAATGCAATCAGATTCAAAACGCAAGCGATCGTCACCAATACGCAGATCAACTTCCGTTTCATCGGGACCTTGTTCGATCTCATGCAATGTCCATACATCGTTATAATCCGGATAGTCGGGGATATTGATCTCAACACTGATATTGTTACCATCACCACTGCTGGACCAGGTACCGTTATGTGTGTTTCCGCCTTCATCAACAGTTAGTGTACCGTCAGAAAAGAAATTGAATAGAAAACCAACATAGTTATCTTCAAGATCTTCATCATTTCGTTCCAATTTATCGACGATCCAATTCTCACAATCGGTCAATATAGCATCAAGATCAGTCGATGTACAAGTATCACAGTCGTCGTCGTCATAGTCGTAATCATCATCTTCATCACATTGATCGATAGCTCCAAGGATGACGCTCTGCAATTCCTGCATATTGTTGATGATCACATCGGTACCATCCCATAGGGTTACGGTAATGGGGAAATTGATCGTTACAATTATATCCTCATCCAACATCTCGATCAGATCATGAAGGTCCTCATCATTTTCAATGACTATGGTCTCGATCAGTTCATTATTGGTGTTGAAAACAGAAGCAGTTATCGGGTAATGGAAATCGATGCACTCGATATCGTCGTCGGTCTCATTCTCGCCATTACACTGACTCGCATAATTATTCAGTTCATCTGAATTATTGATGATCACTTCAGTAAAATCACTTAGTATTATGGTAATTGGAAAGACAATTACGATCGTATCGGTATCATTGTCAAATTCGTCGATGATATCTTCAATCGTATCAAAGTCATCTTCAGAATTCACAACGACCTCGATCCCATTAACGATTACGGTTATGGGAAGTTTAATTTCCAGGCAGTTGGCCTGATCGATGATATTATCACCGGAACCATCATTCATGGAGACCCTGAGCATAAGTCCTGCAATTGCTGAATTTACTCCAAGGGCATCTTCGGTTGGAGTCTCGATCAACTCTACTTCTTCCGTCCTGCAGGATAAAACCAATAGGAGTAAAGGTAGTATTAGTAAGATTGTTAGTTTTCCTTTGAATTTCATATTCTTTTATTTGCGTTTATTAATAGAACAATGTCGCAGAAAAAAATCCTTAAATTAATTTACAAAAATTAAAAATTGATATCTTTGATTTAAACATAAAGGCCTTTGAGCACACAAGATCTTCATAATGATATTTGCAAAGAAAGCATCTTTTCATCTATATATCAAAAGCATTCGAAGGATCTTCATGATTTCCTGTATTACAAATTTGGTGAGCAATTCAATCCCAATGATAAAGCACAGGATGCGTTTGTTAAACTATGGGAGAATTGTAAAAAGGTGACCCCTGCCAAGGCCAGATCCTTTTTATTCACCGTGGCCAATAATATGGTCCTAAATGATATCAAACACCAAAAGGTGGTGTTGAGATACAGGAAGGATAGTCCAAAGTCCTATACCAATGAGAACCCCGAATTCTTAATGGAAAAGGAGCAGTATTTACAATCGTATCAGAAAGCCTTGGGTAAGCTTAGCGAAGAACAGCGGGTGGCTTTTACTATGAGCAAGATCGAAGGCAAGAAACAACAGGAAATTGCAGATATGTTGGGAGTGACCAAAAAGGTAGTTGAATACCGTATATACTCTGCGTTTAATATACTTAAAGAAGAGATCAAAGGATTTAAAATAAAATAATCAGGAATATTGATGAATAGATTGTTATATAGGTAAATACGAATTAATGAGTAAGGATTACTTGATAGAGAAATGGCTTAATGATGATCTCACTGCTGCCGAATTGGAGGACTTTAAGAAATTAGAGGACCATCAGCTGTATATTGATATTATTGAGGATGCTCAATTATTCAAGGCAGATTCCTTTTCAAAGCCCGATAGTTATGAGTCCTTCAGTAAAAGGATAAAAGAGACCAAGGTCAGAAACCTGAATTGGGTAAGACCATTGATGAGAATGACCGGTGTCTTTATAATTGGAATTGGAATATATCTGTTATTTTTCATGAACAATATGATTGATTATCAAACAGCAAATGCCGAAAGTATTTCTGTGGAATTACCCGATCGATCTACCGTTGAGTTGAATGCCATGTCCCAATTGAGTTATAATAAGAAAAAATGGGATTCAAATAGAGAAGTTAACCTTAAAGGGGAAGCCTATTTCAAAGTGGCAAAGGGATCAACATTTGAAGTGATCACCTCAGCAGGAAAAGTGAGTGTTTTGGGAACCCAGTTCAACGTGAAGCAACGGGATGAATTTTTTGAAGTAAAGTGCTTTGAAGGTGTGGTTCAGGTAAGTTCAAAATTGGCCACCAAGATACTGCAGGCCGGTGATACATTTAGGATCTATGGCGGAACAGTATCTTATGATAAGACCAATAGCAACTATCCTCAATGGACCACAAATAGATCGACTTTTGAAAGTATTCCACTTTTTGAGGTTGTCGAAGAATTAAAAAGGCAATATAATATACAAATAGATTACAATACAATAGATACAGGCCGCCTGTTTACAGGAGGGTTTGTTCATGACGATTTGGAAAATGCCTTAAACTCAGTAACCCGTCCCATGGATCTGACCTACATCATTGAAAATTCAAATCAAGTTAGATTGTTACGTATTGATCAGTAGAACGTTTTTATTTACCATAGTTGCCTTTACATTACTTAGTTTTTACGGTAATGCCCAGGAGGGTGATGGAAAAATTCCATTGGCCAATGTTCTTAGTGAATTACAAGAACAGTATGGCTATAACTTCAACTTTGCTCAAGACATCGTAGAGAATATCACTATCGATCGGCCTCCTAAAGATATAGATATTCAGGAAGTACTGGAGTTCCTTAAAAGAGAAAGTGGACTGAATTATACAATTTTGGGGAACAACATTGTTTCGGTGAATCGAATGACTACTTTGATCCTTTGCGGTTTTTTGAAGGATATCGAAACTCAAGAACCACTTATTGGTGCAACAATAATTGGGAAAAATAGTTCAGTAATTAGTAACGGAAAAGGCTATTTTGAACTGGATGTTGGACATGAAAATGAAGAAATAGAGATCCGTTTTCTGGGATATAATTCAATTCGAAGAGTGGTCAAGTATTTTAAGAGCGAGAAATGTGCACCGATATTTATGATCTCCCAGGAAGAAGTCCTGTCCGAAGTGATCTTATCCAGCTATATTGTAAATGGGATTCATAAGCTCAATGATGGATCGTTCACCATTGATTTTTCAAAATTTTCAATATTACCTGGCCTGGTAGAATCGGATGTTTTGTTTTCAATGCAATCCTTTCCGGGGGTTCAAAGTATCAATGAAACCGTTTCAAACATCAATATTAGGGGAGGAACCCATGATCAGAACCTAATACTATGGGATGGGATCAAAATGTATCAATCAGGAAATTTCTTTGGATTGATCTCACTTTTCAATCCTCAAATCACCCATAAGGTCTCATTGAAGAAAAATGGTACTGAAGCCAGCTACACCGATGGCGTTTCAGGAACAATATCTATGGAGACCGACCGACAGATCAATTCCCAAATAAACGGGTCTTTGGGCCTGTCATTTCTGGATATTAATGGGTTTGCAGATGTTCCCTTGGGAGATAATTCCTCGATACAGATCGCTGCCAGAAAGTCGTTGAATGATCTGGTCACTACACCTACCTACACAGAGTATTTTGATCGTATCTCACAACAGACAGAAGTGGTGAATAATTCAGAAATTGTTTTGAATTCCGACCAGGAATTCGATTTCTATGACACTTCTTTAAGGTGGATCTACAGGATCAGTGACAAAGATGAGGTTCAACTAAATTTTATCAATACCTCAAATAAATTGATGTTCAACGAGAATGCAATTATCGGTGAGGATCTGACTTCAAGAGAGAGCAGCCTCTCCCAGAGAAGTATTGCCGGAGGGGTTCATTATAAAAGAACCTGGAATGATAGGTTAAAAACCAATTTGCACATCTATGAAACGGATTATAAACTAAAGGCGATCAATGTGAATGTTTTGGACCAGCAACGATTCTTACAGGAAAATGAGGTTTCTGAAACAGGTGTAAAAATGATGCTGGATTATTCACTCGATGAACAGATTCAATTGAATGGTGGGTATAACTTCATTGAAACAAAAGTCACCAATCTGGATGACGTAGATTCACCCCTATATAGGTCGTTGATTTCTGAGGTGGTTCGATCTCATAGTGGATTTGCGCAGATCGGTTACAGGTCTCCACAAAGGAATACCAGTATAATCTTAGGCTCCAGATTGAATTATTTGGATAAGTTTGAGAAGTTTATCGTTGAACCCCGGATGAGCTTTAATCATCGATTTCTTGAAAATTTCAATGTCACCTTATTGGGTGAATTCAAACATCAGATCACTTCCCACGTCATCAATTCACAAAATGATTTTCTGGGGATCGAAAAAAGAAGGTGGCAGCTATCGAACAATGGTGATATTCCGGTTATTATGAGCAAACAAGGATCCTTTTCTTTGAGCTATAGCAACAGTGGATGGTTGTTCGATGGGGGAGGATATTTGAAAAAAGTTGATGGGATCACCACTCAAAGTCAGGGGTTCCTGAATCAATATGAATTCGTTAAGGAAAAAGGAAGCTATTTGGTCACGGGTCTGGATATTTTTATCAGAAAGAAACTAAGAAACACCAATTTTTGGTTGAGCTATTCTTACATGGATAATAATTATACATTCGACCAGATATCCGAAACAGAATTTCCAAGTAATTTTGATATTACCCATGCGGTAACATTTGGAACAGCAGTAGCGATTGGAAATTTTAAAATTGCGGCAGGCTTCAATTGGCACACAGGAAAACCCATTACCATACCCGTGGCGGGAAATGAGATAGTTGACGATTCGATCAATTTTGATGATCCCAACAATACAAGATTGGACGATTATTTCAGGGTCGACCTCTCAGCAACCTACAGTTATGCTGTCAGCAAAAGAATACAGTTAAAAGCGGGAATCTCTCTATGGAACCTTTTAGATCAGGAAAATGTCATTGAGAGCTATTATAAATTAAACAGCGACGGTGTGTTGTCTGAGGTAAACGAACATTCACTTGGATTGACACCTAATGCACTATTAAGAATACAATTTTAGACTGTTTCTTTGATCATTTTCGGTAATAAAGTGTCCCGCTATCTCCGTAATGGTGGATATTGAATTCATTGTGTACTTCATTATTTCCAAAGAATTTAACCTTTTCACCATTTTTTATTTTGTAGGTATAATGATATTTTCCTTTCTGAACCGGTTCTTTCTTATTGGCTGGTGTTCTTGTTTTCGTTTCCATAGTGTAGATTTAGATTGGGGCCAATTGATTTTGGGGAACTTGAATAATAACTATGCATTTTGATAAATGCATAGTTATTGAATAGAGTTTTGATCATGTATATTAGAACAAAGATCATGATCAGATTTTTACAAACTTCATCGACAATCCATTATCAAACTGGATGATATAAATTCCTGAATTATAATGAGCAACATCGATCTGATCGTTATTATCGATACTTCCAGTTGATACCTGTGACCCTATGGTATTGTAAATTGAATAGTTCAAAGGGTTCTCAATATTGGAAATAGTGATATGGTCATTAGCCGGATTGGGATATAGAATCAAGTTTTCCTTTTTATTGAGATCATTGATCCCTAAGGTCTGATCGGTGGAGCGCTCATAGGTGTATCCTCCACCATTTCCGCCTCCTGTCCAGGCAGTGAACTTGATATCGATATAGATATCGTCAGTGATTAAATGCACAACCATATCCAAGTTGATCATTTCAGGGGGTGTACCTATTGCTTCTTCCCATGAGTCATAGCCTAGGGTAAGGGCATCAGCAGTGGTTCCAAATGCCCATTCGGTGTCTTCTGGGCTAAATTCTTCGGTATATGAGCTTTCCGTTACTATATTAAATATTCCTTGTATGTCAGCTCTGGTGATCCAGACATTATCGGTAATTCTATCTTGGTTTTCCGCTAAGGTCCAATCAGCATAGTTTGCTTTGGTAAAGGTCATGGTCGGGCCGGTCCATATGGTCTGAGCACTGAGTATCGAGGTATGAATGATCAGACTTAAAATTAATAGGTAAAAAGTTGAGGTTTTCATAGGATTTGTTTTAAGATTAGACTCGTTTATCAATAATTAAACAATTGCAGTACAGGATATCCTGAAAATTAAAACCAATAATTTTTCTATTGATTCTGATCTTTTAGTTCAGCATCATAAACCGAATCCAGAAACCGTTTCTGTTTCTCGAGTTCTTTCTTCTCGTCGTCCAGACGCTGCACGTCGATAGCGTCTTTTTCGAATTTTTCATTGATCTGTTGGATCAGGTTGGAATAAGAGGTGTTCAATTCGGAAATATGATTCTGAAGCATGGAAGAATCGGATTTGGATTTGTTGATTTCCTGATTCAACAAATAGACCCGGGTCTTAACCACCAATAATCTCGATTTGATGGCTCTGCTGGACAAGGTGTCGGGGATATTCTTCGAGAGTGAATCCATTTGAGTTACCAATCGGAGCGATTTGTTTCTCAAGACCTCCTTTGTTCTTCTGTTGATGGTTCGGATCTCATTATCGAAATCCTCAAAAACAGCCCATTGACTCACTTGAATTTTTGAGTTATTATCGAGATTTGGAAACACGAAATCATCTATGCCATAAAATTGCTTTTCTTGAACATTTGCAGGTTCGATCTCCACAACTTTTTGGGAATCGTTCCCACAGGAGGTCAGAAATTGAAGCCCGTACAGAACAACTACAATTATGATTGAATAAGATCTCATTATCGATTAATTGACACACAAATATAAAGGATATCAATTCAATTGAACGTTATTATTTTGTGAAAGGATTCGCAAAGAATATATGTATCTTTACCTATCCAAAAGTAAAGATCAAAAATGAAAAAGAGAATACTCATACTGGGCGCATCAGGACAAATTGGAACCGAGCTGGCCTCTCGATTAAGAAAGATCTACGGAAAGGAGAAAGTAGTGACGAGCGATATCAGAGAACAGGATAAATCGTTGAAGAAGGAAGGCCCGTTTGAGGTTATTGACGCAACCGATTACAAAGCCATTGAGAACGTGGTGATCAATTATGAGATCACCGATGTCTATCTGCTGGCGGCAATTCTATCTGCTACTGCCGAAAAATTTCCACTGAGAGCCTGGGATCTTAATATGAACTCCTTGTTCAATGTTTTGAATCTTGCCAAGGAAGGAAAGATCAATAAAGTATTCTGGCCATCCAGTATAGCCGTTTTTGGAAAGACGACCCCTTCTATTGACACCCCTCAGAAGACCATTATGGAGCCCTCATCTGCCTATGGAATCAGCAAACAGGCCGGAGAACGATGGTGCGAGTATTACCACAAAAGATATGGGGTCGATGTCAGGAGTATACGATATCCCGGGCTGATCAGTTATAAGACACAACCAGGTGGAGGTACCACCGACTATGCTGTAGACATCTACCACAAGGCACTAAAACACAAGAAATACATCTGTTTTTTGAAGGAAAAGACCACTTTGCCTATGATGTATATCGATGATGCCATCGAAGCCACACTGAAATTGATGAAGGCCCCTAAGGATTCCATCAAGATCAGAAATTCGTACAATTTGGCTTCAATTAGTTTTAATCCCAAAGAGATTGCCAACAGCATAATAAAGCACATTCCCGAATTTGAGATCTCCTATAAGCCGGATTTCAGACAGGCTATTGCTGAAACCTGGCCTCAATCGATCGATGACAGCGAAGCCCGTAAAGATTGGGGTTGGGAACATAAATACAGTTTGGACGATATCACTATGGACATGTTGAAGAATCTTGCATCCATGTATTGACCCCCATGATATTATAGATTGGCCAAGGCCGAAGGCAATTCCATG
>JAHEHC010000060.1 GCA_024644805.1 Flavobacterium sp.
AACGAGCAACTTTCCCTTTTCATCGATTCGATCAAGGAGTTTGCCTTCAATAAACCAGTAAGGAAAAAGATCAGGGAGCAGTACCCCGATTTCAAGCGCAGCACCAAAGGATTGCGATCGTATCTATTGGTGAAGACCTTATTGGAAGAGAACGGTTTGAATTTCAATCACCTCCCCAAGGGGTTGATCCCCTTCCATAAATACAACAAGTATGCAACCACAGCTTTTGAGGAACAGTTATTTGAGTCGGCGTTCTATGCATCGGTAAAGGATGAGGTTTACCTACACTTCACTTTTGCTGAACAGCACATCACGGCATTCAAAGAGAAATTTGCAGAGATCCAGGCCAGAATAGAAAAGAAGACAAGAACTAAGGTCCATATCTCCTATTCCGTACAGAATAAAAATACGAATACCATAGCAGTTGATAAGACCAATAAACCCATTCGAGATGATCGGAGTCAATTGGTATTTAGGCCATCAGGCCATGGGGCACTGATCGAAAACCTGAATGAGATCGACGCCGATATCCTCTTTCTGAAGAATATCGATAATGTGGTGACCGAGGCCTATGTGGAAGAGATCGCTCATTATAAAAAGTTACTGGCTGGAAAACTGGTCTGGATCCAGCAAAAGATATTCAGATTCCTGAAGATGATCGATGATGATAAAATAGCAGATGAAACGATGAAGGATCTGCGATCGTTTCTCTGGAATGAATTGAACATCAAAGATATTCCTGATTCCTTGGAACAGATAAAAAAAGTCCTGAACCGACCACTTCGTGTTTGTGGAGTGGTGAAGAACACCGGTGAACCTGGAGGCGGACCATTCTGGGTCAAGCACGAAAGCGGGGAAACCTCTCTGCAGATCGTAGAGATGTCGCAGATCGATACTCAGGATTCGCATCAGAATGTCATCGTAAATGAAGCAACTCATTTCAATCCGGTGGATATCGTTTGCGGAGTTCGGAATTATAAAGGCGAGAAGTTCGACCTGACGCACTATACTGACCCCATGAGTGGGATCATTACTCAGAAATCACTTGGCGGGACCACGTTAAAGGCTCTTGAACTCCCTGGCTTGTGGAACGGAGCCATGTCGAATTGGAATACAACCTTTGTCGAGGTGCCTTTAATCACTTTCAACCCGGTTAAAACGGTGAACGATCTTCTCAAAAAGGAGCATCGTCCCAATGCATAATGAATATTGAAACACTTTTAAGAGAGCTTTCCTTTAAAGCAGTTCGAAGTAGTGGCCCCGGAGGGCAGCATGTGAACAAAACAGCATCAAAAGTTGAGCTGATCTTCAATATAAGAACCTCCAACGCACTTTCAGAACAGGAAAAAGAACGACTTGCAACACTGCTTGGTTCCAGAATCACGGAAGGAGGGGATATTGTAATGTCGTGTGGTGAAACCCGGAGCCAGCATCGGAATAAGGCGATAGTGATTGAGCGACTCATCGAATGGATTCAGCAGGGATTAAAAAAGAAGAAAACAAGAAAGAAAACAAAACCCTCAAGATCTGCTATTGAAAAGAGGCTGTTGTCCAAGAAGAAGACTGCTTTGAAAAAAGCAAGTAGAAAGAAACCCCCAATTGAATAGTTGGTGAGGCTTTGAGTTTGGTAGTCTGGTAGTCTGGTAGTCATATAGTTAATATTTTTGTCTCTAACTCCCAACTTCCGACTAATTTTATCATTAAGACTTAACCAAAGCTGCGACAATTTTAGTAATTTTGTACCATCTCAAAAGGGGTGCTAAAAAAACTGATATAGTTTTTAATTATGGCTGAGATTATACCCATAGAACCTGGAACAGATAATGCTGTTTAGGGAAAAGGAATGAAATCCTTATCATAAGCAAGTACCAAAATTGAATAATGACCCCTTTTATTCGTAAACCTTATACGAATGAAACGAATATTGATTTTATGCTTACTGTTGGTCCAAATAATAGGGATCGATGCCCAAGAGACCGAAACCGACTCCACCAGCGTTGAGATCCTCGATGAAGTCCTTATCAAGGCTATACGGGTGGAAGCCGATTCACCAATCACCCATTCCAATGTAAGCAAGGAAGTTCTGGAGCAACGGAATCTAGGACAGGATATCCCAATTTTATTGAACTACCTGCCATCAGTCGTAACGACTACCGATGCTGGTGCAGGTGTGGGGTATACCTATATCCGAGTGCGGGGAAGTGATGCCTCCAGGGTCAATATCACGATAAATGGTATCCCATTCAATGATTCTGAAAGTCAGGGTACCTTTTGGGTGAATCTGCCCGACTTTGCGTCTTCCATAGAAAGCTTACAATTACAACGAGGGATCGGGTCTTCTACCAACGGTTCTGGAGCATTTGGTGCCAGTTTGAACATTTTAAGCAATGCTATCTCCGAAGAGGCCTTTGCCGGGATCTCCAATTCATATGGATCCTATGAGACCTGGAAGCATAACATACAATTTGGCACCGGTTTGCTCAACGATCATTTTGAGTTGTCAGGACGCTTATCCAAGATTACCTCCGATGGGTACATCGACCGGGCATTTTCAGATCTGAAATCCTATTATCTGCAAATGAACTATATCAATGACAACACTCTGATCAAAGGATTGATGTTTGGAGGGAAGGAGATCACCTATCAGGCCTGGTATGGTGTCGATGAAGAGACCCTGAACACCAACAGGACCTTTAACCCGGCAGGAATGTATACCGATGCAAATGGAACCATTCAGTTCTATGACAATGAGGTGGATAATTACCAACAGGATCACTATCAACTTCACTGGAATCAGAGATTTAATAACCAATGGTCAACCAATCTCGGTTTGAACTACACCTATGGCAGGGGCTATTTCGAACAATATAAGGAGGATCAGGACTTCGATTTCTACGATCTGGATCTGATTGATATCGGTGATGAGACCATCTCGGTCACAGACCTGATCCGCAGAAGATGGCTGGACAATGATTTCTATGTGATCAATGCCCATGTGAATTACACAAAGGATCGGTTGGATATTACGACCGGAGCATTTTATAGTCATTATGATGGAGATCATTTCGGAGAAGTTATCTGGTCACAGTATGCAAGTAACTCGAATATTAGAGATCGATACTATGAGAGCACCGGAAAGAAGAATGAATTCACCGTATTTTCGAAAGCAACCTATAGGATCAATGAAAAATGGAATGTGTATGGTGATCTTCAAGGAAGATTTGTAGGTTATAGGACTACCGGGCTGACATCTGATAGGATCCCATTGGAGGTTGATGAGAACTATTCCTTCTTTAATCCCAAAGCGGGGATTACTTATAAGTTGAATGATTCAAACCAATGGTATGCTTCCTATGGCAGGGGTCATCGCGAGCCCAGAAGGAGTGATTTTGAGAATGGGGTCAGCAAACCCGAGGTTCTGGACGATTTCGAGTTGGGTTGGCGATTTGACCAGGGGAATACCCAAGTGAATGCCAATCTGTTCTATATGGATTATAAGGATCAATTGGTATTGACCGGAGAACTGGATGATGTTGGAGCACCGATAAGGACCACCAGCGGAAAGAGCTATCGGTTGGGTCTGGAGATCGATGCACGATTCAATTTGGCAAAAGGATTGGACCTGCTTCCCAATTTTACGTTGAGTTCCAATAAGAATATTGATTTTGTAACTTCTAAAGACGGGTCTCTTGTAGATCTTGGTAATACCAACATTTCTTTTTCCCCATCATTCATTGCCGGGAATATAATCGAATATCAACCTGTAAAGGATCTAAGAATATCCCTGTTATCTAAATTCGTAGGGGAGCAATATATGGGAAACATCGATAGTGAAACTTCGAAATTGGACAGTTATTTCATCCAAGACCTAAATGTGGCCTATACGATTAAGAAGATCCCATATATCAAGGAGGTCGTCATTACCGGGCTTATCAATAATCTTTTCAATAAAGAATATGTTTCCAATGGATATTTCTATACCTATGATGATGATTTCAGTGAACCGGGAACGGTTACCACAGTAGAGGGAGCAGGATATTACCCTCAGGCCACGATCAATTTCCTATTGGGGGCTACGATAAAATTCTAAGGATCTAGTTGAAGACCCTGATATTGTTTCCTATACGCTCGACCCGATACTGTTGCATGGGGTACAGAGTCTCATTTGCCGTATGCAAACCGGTTACGATATCGTAGGAATTAGTGTCATTCGTACACGGACAGGTAGCAATTATGCCTTCTATGGTCATCTTAGAGCATTGGCTCGGCACATGATTGGGGTCACTTAGATCGAAAGCGGTATAGAGATCGTTGTTTACATTATAAATCACAATACCTTTTACTCCCTGTGAATTGATGATCACGTTACTCCCCGGGAATTTTAAAGGATTGTATTCAGGCAGATTCAAATTCAAGTTCAAACTAACCACCGGCATGAATAAGTAAGGATTGTTATTTACTTGTTCGTCATCACTTTTACAGGATAAGACGATAACAAACAGTATAAGAATGGATATTTTCTTTTTCATATGCTAACCATAATTTAGGCTTTAAAAGTACAATAAAAAACCCAAGAATTAATTTTTTAGTATCTTTGTGAACACAAATCCCGTCGAGCATGGGATTTTTATATTTTTGAATACCAAGCTAACAAATCACGAGGTTTTAAGCTTAAAAAACATGAGTTTATGAGTAAAATATCATATTATACTGCTGAGGGACTTAAAAAATTAAGAGACGAATTAAATCAATTAAAGGATGTTGAACGTCCTAAGGCATCTGAGGCCATTGCCGAGGCAAGAGATAAAGGTGACCTAAGTGAAAATGCTGAATACGATGCAGCAAAAGAAGCTCAGGGTATGTTGGAGATGCAAATTGCAAAATTGGAAGAGACCTTATCCAATGCCCGTATTATAGATGAATCCCAATTGGACGATTCGAAGGTATTGGTGCATTCGACCGTTAAGATAAAAAACCAAAACAATGGTGCTGAAATGACCTATAAACTGGTTGCTCAAAGTGAAGCCGATCTGAACTCTGGAAAGATTTCAGTCGATTCTCCGATTGGAAAAGGCTTATTGGGCAAAGAGGTAGGTGACGTTGCCGAGATCGAAGTACCCAACGGTACCGTAAAATTTGAGATAAAAAATATTTCCAGGAAATAAATGGCATCTATATTCACTAAAATAATCAATGGAGAGATTCCTTGCTATAAGATAGCAGAGACAGAAGATTTCTTTGCATTTCTTGACATCAATCCCAATGCGAAAGGCCACACACTTTGTGTTCCAAAACAGGAGGTCAATAAGATCATGGATCTGGATGAAAAGACCTATATGGAACTGATGGCATTTTCAAGAAGGATTGGACAGGCTTTGGAAAAGACCATCGACTGCAATCGTGTGGGGATAGCGGTCATCGGGCTGGAAGTACCCCATGTTCATGTACACCTGATCCCGATCAATGAAATGCGTGATATGACCTTTTCTCATAAGGTCTCCTTGACTGAACAAGAGTTTGTGGAATTAGCTGCAGCGATCAGGGAGAATCTTTAGTCTTTCAACAACTTAAATGCAATTTCCATAGTGGTTCCTTTATCGGCGGTGCTTCTCAGAACACGAATCTTTCCTTTGTGATATTCCTGTATGATCCTTTTAGCTAGTGAAAGTCCCAGACCCCAACCGCGTTTTTTTGAAGTGAATCCCGGTTTGAAGATCTTGGAATAGTCTCTTTTTGAAATACCTTTTCCGGTATCGGAAATTTTCACCAGGGCATGTTTTGAGTTCTTTTCGATCTCAATGGAAATATCTCCTTTACCCTTCATGGCATCAATGGCGTTCTTGACCAGATTTTCAATGGTCCAGCCATATAGTTGAGAATTAAGTTTGACCATTATAGGCTCATCGGGAGTGGTGAGGTTGAAACCGATGAGTTTTGAGCTTCTGCTCTTCAGATAGTCCAAAGCTAAATGAGTCTCATGCACCAGGTCCATTTGGGTCATTATAGGAACCGATCCCACCTTAGAAAAACGCTCGGTGATGGTCCTTAACCGATCGATGTCCTTTTCCATTTCTGCCACATATTCCTTATTGACATTCTCGGTCTTCAGGATCTCTGTCCATCCCACCAAAGAGGATAAGGGTGTTCCGATCTGATGAGCGGTCTCTTTGGCCATACCCGCCCATAATTTATTTTGCTCGGAAGCTCTTGAAGTTTTATAGAATAGATAGATGGCCGTGAAGAACAACAGCATGATCAGAATAAGAACAGCAGGATAGTATTTGATCTTATTGATAAGGGGTGAATTTCCGTAGTAGATGGTCTGAAGCAGTTCATCATTGAAATAGACTTCAATGGGATTGTATTCATCGGAAAATTTTTTGACCAACTTCAAGGTGTCGATCTTCTTTTTCTCAATGTTCCGGATATCGTAATTGCCTTCCTTATGACTGTACAAGATCATAGGAGTGGTCGTATTTCCTTGCAGCACCTTTAAGACCACATCGTTGATCAACGCATCCGAATTCAATACATTGTTCTCCTGTACATTATTTTGAGCATCGGCCCACAATTGCATCTTTTTCCGCTCATTCTCCTTCAGCTCATTGAAAAAGCTAAATGTATTCCACATGATCAGTGTGATAATGCTCAGCGAGAACAACACGAAAAACCAACGGGTTAAAGCGGTATTTTTTAACATAGAATATTTCTTTTTCAAGCCCAAACCATGAGTGAGAGCGGATGATAAATATAAAGGAAATATGTTAATATTATTGTGTGAACTAATTTTTACAGACTATTATCTTTGGGTACATTTGCATACGATGATCTCAATTTCACCAAAAGACATTAGCACCAAGCAATTACACGGATACTTACTGGGAGCCGTATCACCAAGACCCATCGCATTTGCCAGTACGGTCGATGGTGATGGAAATGTGAACCTTTCTCCATTCAGCTTCTTCAATGTGTTCAGTGCCAAACCACCAATCCTGATCTTTTCGCCGGCCAGAAGGGTGCGTGACAACACCATCAAGCACACATTGGAAAATGCACTGGAGACCAAAGAGGTGGTCATCAATATGGTAAGCTATGATATGGTACAGCAAATGTCCTTATCTTCTACTGAATATGAAAAGGGAGTGAATGAGTTCTTAAAATCCGGATTCACACAAACACCTTCAGAGGTCGTTTCGCCACCAAGAGTAGCAGAATCGCCCGTTCAATTTGAATGTAAGGTAAATGAGGTAGTATCATTGGGGAATGAGGGCGGTGCTGGAAATCTGATCATCGCAGAAGTGGTCAGGATCCATATCAAAGAGGACATATTGGATAATGAGGGCAGGATCGATCCGAGAAAGATCGATACAGTAGCCAGAATGGGAGGGAATTGGTACAGCAGGTCAAAAGAGGGCCTGTTCGAAGTTCAAAAACCCATTAGTACTCTGGGCATAGGAGTGGACATTCTTCCGGAAGCCATTAAGAAAAGTAAGATACTTACTGGGAACGACCTGGGAAAATTGGGAAATGTAGAAGCACTTCCTACATCT
Source organism: Flavobacterium sp. (assembly GCA_024644805.1). Classification (GTDB taxonomy): domain Bacteria; phylum Bacteroidota; class Bacteroidia; order Flavobacteriales; family Flavobacteriaceae; genus Marifrigoribacter. Next base: position 7,551 of record JAHEHC010000060.1, read on the forward strand.
GATGATGTGAATGCATTTATCGATACCGTTTCTGAATTCAAGGAATTGATCGATGCTGGAGATCGGGAAACAATTCATAAGAAAGCTCAAAACCTGTTAGAAGAAGATAAGATCATGAAAGCCTGGAAGCTTTTATTGGCAGATATAAATCAGAATAAATAAACAGAATTAGAATTAACAATATGGAATTACAAGGAACAATAAAGATGATCGATGAGACTAAGACCTACGGAACGAATGGTTTTAGAAAACGAGAAATGGTACTGACTACCGAAGAACAATACCCGCAACATATCATGATCGAATTCATACAGGACAAGACCGACCTGTTGAATAATTTTGAGCCTGGGCAACAGGTGAAGATCAGTATCAATATCAGAGGAAGAGAATGGACCAATCCTCAGGGAGAAATAAAGTATTTCAATTCGATAAATGGATGGAGGATCGAAAAGATCGAAACCGGTGTGTCACAAGATCTACCGCCCCTTCCTCCCGAAGATGCCTTTGAACCAGCTTCAGATTTCGATGAGAAGGAACATGACGACCTTCCATTTTAAAAAATAGATTGCTGAATTAACCATCAACTAAAAAATGCCTGACAGCGATTTCATATCCTTCAGGCTTTTTTTTATATTTTTAAACGATGAACATTACAAAGACCATAGAGACCGTATTCAAAAGATTCTTACCGTCTCCCTTTGTAATCGCGATCCTGCTCACCGTACTCACCATGGTCTTGGCTTGGTTCTTTACCGAGGCTCCCAAGGACGAATCCCATGTACTGGCCATACTTTCCTGGTGGGAACACGGAATATGGAACAATGCCCTGCTCGTATTTGCCTACCAGATGATGCTGATCCTGGTATTGGGTCATATTCTGGTGCTGAGCAAGCCCATGAATTACCTGATCGAAAAACTCACGAATCTGGTAAATAACACATCCAATGCTGTGCTTTTGGTCAGCTTTGCCACCATGTTGGTGTCCTTTTTCAATTGGGGACTTGGACTTATCTTCGGAGCCATCATGGCCAGAAAGGTCGCAGAAGCATCACAACTCAGGAATTTCGATATCAATTATCCTTTAGTAGGAGCATCAGGATATGTTGGACTGATGATATGGCATGGTGGAATGAGTGGCTCGGCTCCTCTAAAAGTTGCGGAGAGTGGACATCTGGCCAGTTTAATGACCGGAATTAGTGATTCAAAGATCATCGATCAACTCCCGGATCTGATCTCGTTCAATGAGACCATCTTCAGTGGATTCAATTTGATCCTCTTTGGAATTCTTTTGATCCTGATCCCAATGTTTTTATATCAAATTGGGAAAAGGTCTATTTCAACACCCATCAATCTTCCCATCTATAAAGGATATGTTACTGATAAGGAAAACCTGAATGGTGCCGAGAGATTAGATCATTCAAGAATATTGGGGATCGGATTTGGTTCCGTGGTCTTGTTCGCTTTTTTCTATCAATATTGGGGCGATCTTCAGCAATTGATCATCAATCCGAATATGCTCAATTTCTTTATGCTTGGATTGGGACTGCTCTTACATGGGAGTTTTAAAAGTTTTTTGAATGCTGTTGAAGAGGCCATCAAAGGAGCTTCTGGAATATTGATCCAATTTCCACTGTATTTCGGGATCATGGGTATCATGAGGGAGAGTGGTATGGTCGTGGAAATTTCCGATTTCTTTGTATCCATTGCGACTCCGATGACTCTGCCCATCTTCACTTTTTTCAGTGGAGGTCTGGTGAACATATTTGTACCCAGCGGGGGTGGACAATGGGCCGTACAAGGACCTATCGTGGTGGAATCGGCATTGAAGTTGGGAGTTCCCTTGCCAAAGGCGATCATGGCTTTGGCCTATGGAGATCAGATCACCAATATGCTGCAACCCTTCTGGGCACTACCCTTATTAGGCATCACTAAACTAAAGGCAAAAGAGATACTGCCATACACCTTGATGGTCATGGTGATCGGAGTTGTTGTATTCCTTCTTGGATTGTTGTTTTTATAGTATAAATGCATTTTCTCACTTCAATAATAGAATTTCCGAATATAGATAAAGCCTCAAAAGATGGCTTACTGGCTGTTGGTGGAGATCTTTCTGAAGAGCGATTGTTACTGGCCTATCGTTCCGGAATTTTCCCCTGGTATGAAGAGGGTCAGCCACTATTATGGTGGAGTCCGGATCCAAGAATGGTGCTGTTCCCTTCTAAGTTCAAGGTGTCAAATTCGTTAAAAAAACTCATTGAATCAAATCGTTTTACAATTACCTATAACACAAACTTTCAAGAAGTGATCCGGCATTGCGCAACGATAGAACGCAAAGGTCAAACAGGAACCTGGATCACCAATGAAATGATAGCTGCCTATATCGAACTGCATAAAACGGGAATTGCTCAATCAGTAGAAGTTTGGTTGGAAAACAAACTGGTTGGTGGATTGTACGGTATCGATCTTCCAGAGATGAGTGTGTTTTGTGGTGAAAGTATGTTCAGTCTGGAACGGGATGCCTCAAAGATCGCTTTGTATCATTTGGTTGAAAAGTTAAAAATCAATAAGTACCAACTAATCGATTGCCAGATGCCTACCCGACATCTCGAGAAACTGGGAGCTGAAGAGATCCCCAGAAATGAGTTTCAGAACTACTTAAAACCTACTTTGTAAATAAAAAAGCGTAAAATTGATTATATTCGCAATTGCTATAAAACTATTGAAGATGAAATATTTACCCCTGAAATTAGCCTTCATACTGGCCTTGTTCATCAACCTTCCATTGACCTATTCTCAAGAACGTGAAGTCCTTCCCAAAGGATTAACGGAGGCCGAAAAAGTAATACTCTCTGAATACCAATTTGTAAACAGGGTGGTTTCCGATCCTCCTACCGGACCCGTGCGAGCAGCAGCCGAATGGGAAGAGGTGGAATATCTCGTGATCACCTGGGTACCATCATTTCAAAATATATTACGACAAATTGTAGAAGTGGGTATCACCGAATGTAAAGTGATCATCACGACTCAGAATCAGTCTTCAGTGGCTTCCTATCTGACCTCTCAGGGGGTGGACCTCACCAATGTCATTTTTATGAATGAACCCTATAATAGTATCTGGATCAGGGATTATGGCGGAAATACGATCTATTCCGATGATGTAGGTGAAAGAGCCTATACTGATTGGATCTATAATCGTCCGCGTCCCTTCGATGATGTCATGCCGTCGGCTCATGCTAACATGTTGGGTTTCCCAATCTATGTTACCAATTCCGGGACCAACGATCTTGTGAATACCGGGGGAAATTACATGTCTGACGGACTGGGAAATGCCTTCGCTTCTAAATTGGTGTTGGATGAGAATGCACCCGGAAATCCATATGGTGTGACACCAAAGACCGAATCGGATATCGATGCGATAATGAATGCCTATATGGGGATCGAAAATTACATCAAGATGGAAACCCTGCAATACGACCAGATCCATCATATCGATATGCATATGAAGCTTTTGGACGAAGAGACCTTATTGGTCAGTAAGTATCCGGAAGGTGTGGCCGATGGACCCCAGATCGAGGATAATATCGATTATGTACTGAGTAACTTCAGTTCTGTATTCGGTACCCCGTATGATGTGGTTTGGATCGATGCCCCGCCAAGTGCCGGAGGAAACTATCCCGATACCGGTGGCTACTACAGGACCTTTAGTAACTCGGTGTTCGTTAACGGATCGGTGATCGTGCCAACCTACCGCCCCGAAGTGGATGGACCAGCTCTGGATCTCTATCAGGATATGTTACCTGGCTATAATATCGTGGGAATCGATGTCGATAATCCGGGTGAGAACCTTATTTCCTTATATGGTGCCATACATTGTATCGTACACACCATTGGAGTTGATGAGCCTCTTTGGATCGTTCATCAACCCATTGATGAGGCCAATACCAGTTCGAACGTTGCGGTAGATGCCATGATCAAGCACATTTCCGGCGTTAGCAACGCTTCGGTTTTCTGGAGGGAAGAAGGAGATACCAATTATAGTGAAGTACCCATGTCCCTCGTCAGTGGTGATGACTGGTCAGCCGACCTGTCCATTCCGGCCACTCCTACGAAAATCGAATACTATATCGAAGCTGAGGCCAATTCAGGAAAAGTGTTATCACGTCCTATTGTTGCTCCGGAAGGCTATTGGACCATTAATGTGGAGACCTTATCGACAGAAGACTGGGCCATCAACAATATTTCTGAACCCTATCCAAATCCGACTCGGGATCAGGTGTCATTCAATTTGAATCAGATCGAAGGCCCGATCCAATTATCGATCTATTCCATTCTTGGACAGCAATTGTACACCAGAACCATCGATCATGGAGATGGTGTGGTCACATTGGATCTTCAAAATAATTGGAATGGAACCCTATTCGTGGTCTTTGAAGGAGCATTTGGAAAGATCAACAAGAAAGTGGTCAAGTATTAAGCAGCTTAGACCTGATCGTACCTAAAACAATCTTTGACATGGTCATTCACCATGCCGGTGGCCTGCATGTGGGCGTATATGACTGTAGTTCCTACGAATTTGAATCCTCTTTTTTTCAAATCCTTGCTAATGGTGTCACTTAGTGGTGTATTAGCGGGGAGTTCTGATAATGTTTTGAATGAATTTCTGATCGGTTTTCCGTTTACAAATCCCCATATATAATCACTGAAGGAACCGAATTCCATTTGGATATCCATAAAAGCCTGAGCATTGGTTATGGCCGCTTTGATCTTCAGTTTATTTCTGATGATCCCTGAATCCTGGATCAACTCATTGAATTTACGTTCATCGTATTGGGCGATCTTCTTATATTCGAATTGATCGAATGCTCTTCTGAAATTCTCTCTTTTCCGCAGTACGGTGATCCAACTCAAACCGGCCTGAAAGGTCTCCAGGATCAGGAATTCGAATAAGGTCTTATCATCATAGACCGGCACGCCCCATTCGGTATCGTGATAGTCCATATAAAGCGGATCGTTTCCACACCAGTCACATCGTGTTTTGTCCATTGATTTGATTTTAATTCAAAACTAATGATATTTTAGTTGGTCATTTCGACA
>JAHEHC010000061.1 GCA_024644805.1 Flavobacterium sp.
ATCGAATGGAGTTGATCAATCTTGAAAGCTCTCCTGAGGAATACTTGAATTCACCTTGATTGTTAATGATAAATTCGCCGAGTGTTTTACTTTTATCTGTCATTACTCCTGATTTTTGGGACAATACATGACTGCTTTGAGAATTTGGTACAAATATCGATAATTTTTAAAGAAAATGCTCCGATATTTGTGTTTTCAAACAAAAAGATATGAACTTAAGTGTTAGAAGCAGTACCCCTGATGATATGCCTGCTGTATTGGAGCTGATCAAGGAATTGGCCCACTTTGAGAAAGCACCAGATGCTGTTGAGATATCTTCCGATCTGTTAAAGGAATATGGATTTGGAAAAGATCCTGCATTTAAATGTTTCGTTGCTGAGTCGGACCACGAGATCGTAGGAATGGCTCTTATCTATTTTAGATTTTCAACCTGGAAAGGCAAAAGCCTACATCTTGAAGATCTCATCGTAAAGGAATCGATGCGTGGCAATGGAGTTGGAAAAGCCCTGTATACAAAAGTGATGGAATACGCGTTTGAGAATAAATTAAAACGAGTTGAATGGGCCGTGTTGAACTGGAATGTAGATGCTATAGAATTCTATGAGAAGACCGGAGCTCATGTTCATAAAGATTGGTATATTGCTCAAATGGATGAGGCGGGGATTGCTAATTATCTAAGGGATCAAAAATGAATGTATTCAAATTTGGCGGAGCGTCGGTTAAAGATGCCGATGGTGTTAGAAATATAATTTCTGTACTGAATGAAGTTGGTGAGACCGATCTGGTTGTCGTTGTGTCTGCCATGGGTAAGATGACCAATGCACTCGAAAAAGTCGTCACCACCTATTTTTCGAATCCACAGGATGTCCCTGCTGAACTCCAGCATGTTTATGACTATCATTATAGGATCATTTCCGAATTATTTGAACAAGGTGCCCATCCAGTTTATGAGGAGTTAAAACGATCGATAGACAGGGTCAACCATTTTCTGAGGACCAACAAATCCGATCAACATGCATTTGTGTATGACCAGGTGGTAAGTCATGGTGAACTGATCTCCACTAGGATAATCTCTCATTTTTTGAATGAGAATGGAATAAAGAACACCTTCCTGGATGCACGAGAATGCATCAGGACCAACGATAACTACCGAGATGCGAAAGTAAACTGGGAACATAGTCAGGAGACCATCACCCAGCGAGTTAAACGAAATGGCATTACCATTACCCAGGGATTCATTGGGTACGAACAGGACCATCATTTTACAACTACTTTAGGAAGAGAGGGAAGTGATTATTCTGCAGCAATATTTGCGTATTGTCTTAATGCCGAAAGCGTAACTATCTGGAAGGATGTACCGGGTGTTCTAAATGCAGACCCACGATATTTTAAGGATCCTGTATTATTAAATCATATTTCATACAGAGAAGCGGTCGAGCTGGCCTTTTACGGAGCCTCAGTAATTCATCCCAAAACGTTACAACCTCTTCAGAGGAAAGAGATCCCCTTGTATGTTAAGTCGTTCTATGCGCCAATTGGCAAAGGAACCTGCGTGGGCAAAGGAGTGGCCCTGGATCCCATGACCTCCTGTTATATACTTAAGAAGGAACAGGTATTGATCTCACTTTCCTCCTTGGACTTCTCATTTATCATGGAAGACAGTATAGGCGATGTTTTCAAGTTACTTCATCAAACTAAAATGAAAGTGAACCTCATTCAAAATTCGGCCATTAGTTTTTCGGTTTGTGTAGATAATAATTTTAACAGACTGGAAGAACTGCTGAATAAGCTGAGAGAGAAGTTCAGGGTTACCTGGAACGAAGGGGTTACACTTTATACCATCCGGCATTCCTCACCCAAGGAGATCACCTCTTTTTTGAATGGAAAAACAATGCTTCTTAAACAGGAAAATCGAGAAACGGTCCAATTGGTGATCAAGGAATAAAACAGATTGTTTTTTCGCTATATTTGTTCATGTCTTCCAGAATTGGAGGATATTGAAAAAAAATATCTTTCATGGGATTGGTCAACGCAAAAGAGGTAGCAAAGGCAATAAACCTGGATAAGTTAGGCTTTATAGGCACTTTTACTGGCTGGATATTGATGAAGGTACTCAATATTTCAACCATGAACAAGGTCTATGATAAACACAAACACCTTAACGATCTTGAATTTGTAAATGCACTTATTGAAGAATTCGAGGTCAATTTTGAGATTCCTGAAGAAGATCTGAAAAGAATTCCCAAGACCGGCGCATTCATAACCATATCCAATCACCCTTTAGGAGGTATCGATGGGATACTTTTATTAAAACTGCTTCTTGAGCACCGAACCGACTTCAAGATCATAGCCAATTTTCTATTGCATCGTATTAAGCCGTTAAAGCCTTATGTAATGCCTGTAAATCCCTTTGAAGACCGGAAGGATGTAAAATCCAGCATGATGGGATTCAAGACCGCGATCAAACATCTTAAGGATGAGCACCCATTAGGCATTTTCCCGGCGGGTGAAGTATCTACGAAAAAGGATCAGAAATTATTGGTCGACAAACCCTGGGAAGTGGCCGCAATGAAGTTGATCAAAAAAGCCAATGTCCCGGTAGTTCCCATCTATTTCCATGCAAAGAACAGCAAGCTCTTTTATCGTCTGGCCAGAATGAGCGATACCTTACGAACGGCTAAATTGCCTTCCGAACTTTTGACTCAAAAAGAAAGGGTCATACGGGTTAGAATTGGAAACCCAATACGGGTAGCCGATCAACAGGAATACGAATCACTGGAAGATTTCACCGATTTCCTGAGAAGAAAGACCTATATGCTGGCCAACCCTTTTGAAAAGAAGACACTTCTGGAGAATATTCCAAAGAACCTGAAATTTCCAAAGCCTCCTAAGAAGATCGTCAAACCGGTTTCAGTAAAAGTCATCGAAAAAGAGATCATTGAACTGGACCAGTCGGACAAAAGACTGTTGAAGAGTAAGAACTATTCGGTGTATCTGGCCGATGCAAAGGAAATACCAAATATCATTCAGGAGATCGGGAGGTTGCGTGAGATCACTTTCAGAGAAGTGGGAGAAGGGACGAATAACCCTATAGACCTAGACAAATTTGACTCCTATTATAATCATATGTTCCTCTGGGACGATATCGCTAAAAAGATCGTTGGGGCCTACAGAATGGGACTTGGATCCAAGATCTTCCCAGCTTATGGAATCGATGGCTTCTATTTGCAGGACCTGTTCCGTTTCGATCAGGAGCTTTTCCCCATGATGAGCAAATCCATAGAAATGGGTAGGGCTTTCATTATAAAAGATTACCAACAGCGCCCCATGCCATTATTCCTTTTATGGAAAGGGATCGTACATACTACTTTACGATACCCTGAGCATAGATATCTTATAGGAGGCGTGAGTATCAGTAACAAATTCTCAGAGTTCTCAAAGTCTCTGATGATCGAGTTCATGAAGTCGAATTATTACGATCCCTATGTGGCTCAATACATCAAGCCTAAAAAGGAGTTTAAAGTGAAACTCAAGGATGCCGACAAGGATTTTATCTTTGATGAAAGTGAGGCAGACCTCAACAAGTTCGATAAGATCATCGATGAGGTAGAGCCCGGATCGCTTAGATTACCAGTACTCATTAAAAAATACATCAAGCAAAATGCCAAAGTGGTGGCTTTCAATGTGGATCCCCATTTCAATAATGCCGTCGATGGATTGATGTATATACGAATCGCTGACATACCGGAAAGCACAGTAAAACCGGTAATGGAAGAGTTCCAAGCCGAATTGGAACAGAAATACAAGACCAAGAGCGAAGAGGAGTTATAATCAAACGGATCTCTATTTACAATTGATCCATCTCTACGAATGAAAAAAATACTCATACTCCAAATGCGACCAGAAGATGAAGCTTCCGATAGTGAGTTCAAAGCTATTTTAAGAGTTGGGGGATTAAAGGAGTATCAGGCCGATCGTATTCGAGTTGAACAACCTCTTATACCAGAGTTCGATCTCAACAATTACTGTGCGATCATTGCAGGTGGTAGTCCCTATGATGTAAGTCTTCCCCAATCAGAAAAAAGTCAGACACAAATAAACGTTGAACAGTTTTATGATCGATTATTCGATCGGATCATTGAAGAGGACTATCCTTTTTTAGGAGCTTGTTCCGGAATGGGATTGTTGGGAAGGTATTGCAGTACACCCATATCAAATCGGTATTCTGAACCTGTCGGTAGTGTTGAGGTGACAATCACCGATGAAGGTGAAAATGATCCTTTACTCAAAGGGTTACCAAAGAATTTTCAAGCCTTGGTGGGACATAAGGAAGCCTGTGATCAGGTTCCGAATGAAGCTCAGTTATTGATCTCTTCAAAGCCCTGTCCCGTTCAGATGTTTCGATTGAAGAAGAATGTCTATGCGACACAATTTCATCCTGAAGCAGATTCTAATGAATTTAAACTACGGATCAACATCTATAGGGATTCAGGATATTTTCTTTCAGCAGAAGCGGAGGCTCTGACCGATAAAGTTACCGATCTGGACACCCCGGTTCCTAAAATAATTTTAAAAAGATTTATCGACAGGTACAAAATGTAACTTATACTTCAATAGTATTTCTTTCGTAGTCTAAAAGCAACCCCAACCAGTAGGATCAATGCAGGGACTTCCACCAAAGGACCGATCACCCCTGCAAAAGCCTGCCCTGAATTCAAACCGAACACCGCAATAGCCACTGCTATAGCCAGTTCAAAATTATTCCCACTTGCCGTAAACGAAATGGATGCATTCTTATCGTAAGGAGCTCCCAATGCCTTGCTAATAAAAAAGCCAATTAGGAACATCAAAGAGAAATAGATCAGAAGAGGAATGGCAATAAGTACAACGTCCATAGGTATCTCAACGATCAGTTCTCCTTTTAGGGAGAACATGAGTACTATCGTGAACAGCAATGCGATCAATGTGATGGGTGAAATGGTAGGTAAGAAGGTTTTGTTGTACCATTCTTCCCCCTTCAGTTTAACTAAAATGATTCTGCTTAACAAACCGGCTAAAAATGGAATACCTAAGTAAATAGCAACACTTTCAGCAATGGTCGCTATTGAAATATCGACGATTGCCCCCTCAAAACCAAACAATGGCGGTAGTTTAGTGATGAATATCCAGGCATAGAAACTATAGGCAAAAACCTGAAAAAGACTGTTCAAAGCAACCAGTCCTGCACCATATTCACTGCTTCCCTCGGCAAGGTCATTCCATACCAAAACCATGGCGATACACCTAGCCAATCCGATCAGGATCAAGCCGACCATGTATTCTGGGTGGTCCTGAAGAAATAGAATGGCAAGGAAGAACATCAGAATAGGCCCTATGATCCAGTTCAGCAGCAAAGAGATCGATAATATCTTCACATCCTTAAAGACCTTGGGGAGCAAAGCATAGTCTACCTTTGCTAAAGGAGGATACATCATGAGTATCAATCCGATGGCTATGGGTATATTGGTGGTTCCGCTGCTAAAAGAATTAATGTGATCGGAGATGGACGGTATAAAATAACCCAGTGCGACCCCTATTCCCATGGCAAGAAATATCCATAGGGTCAAATACCTGTTTAAGAATCCTAATTTCTTTTTTTGTGAATTCATTGTTCGCTCGATAATTTAGAAAATACATAATATAATTCGGTGGCGATCTTCAAGCAGGTTTCATCATATTTCTGATCTTGTTGTTCCGTTCCATCAAAATTCTTCGGGTCCATATAGGTCAAAGAAACCCTTTTCTTTGTCCCTAAGATCACGGGGCAATTGGTGTCAGCATCTGAGCAGGTCATCACGGCAATGAAATTCTCGGCACAATTGAAAGGATCATCATAGACCTTAGAGTACATCTCCAAAGGCGGGAGAGATTCTGAAAAATGAACAAAATAATGCGGGTTGTCTGTTCCGTTGACCTCAATGAAAAAACCAGCTCGTTTGAGGGCTGAAATTGCATTTTCATTGAATTCAGTCACTTCCACACCACCTGAATAACTCTCGATGTTCCAATTGAAATAGGAAGCTATGGTTTGAGCCCAGATCTGTGCCAGTTGGCTCCTTCTTGAATTATGGGTGCAGATAAAATTTAATCGTATGGGCTCTTGAATTTTGATCTGGTTGGAAATACTATCGATCAATATCTGGAGTTTTTCCAAACGATCATCGGTTATCGTTGAAATGGATAAATTGGATATGAATGAACTAATTTTTGATATCATTTCAATGGCTAAAATAAACTACTTCTTCGTTCCATTAAAACATTATCGTACCATTTTCCATTCCGTTGGGCAATTTTCTCTCGAGTTCCTATGATCCTGAATCCGCAGTTTTTGTGCAGGGCAATACTGGCTTCGTTTTGAGGGAAGATAGCCGCATACAAAGACCAGAATCCATTCTTCTCACTTTCATTGATAAGATAGTTTAGCAATTGCTCACCTATTTTATTTCCTTGGAATTTTGAATCTATATAGATGGTATCTTCAGCTACTCCTTTGTATACCTCTCTTTCTGAAACCTTGCTCAAAGCACACCAACCAATAACCTCGCTATCATGTTCGATAACAAAACGACATACTGAAAGGAATTTTTGATCCCAAATATCCCAGGAGGGAACTGTGGTCTCAAAGGAGGCCATTCCGGTGTCAAGACCATTCCTATAGATAGAAACCACGGCCTTGTAATCGGATTCTATGAGCGGTCGGATATTCATTTAGCAGCATCCACTGGAGGGTTCACAACAGGAGGCTTCCATAACCTGCTCATCAACCTCACATACGTCTTTGGCTTTGCAATCCGTTTTTTTAATGGCCAATTGAAAAATAAGCTTGTCATTATCTATTTCAAAATCATTGACAAACAGTTGAGCCGTATGGAATAATGCATTGCTGTATTCGATCTTGATCTCGGAATCCAGATCAAATGGTTTCATGCCGGCAACCTTATTGAATATTGCGTTGGCTTTACTGACTGTCATGTACTCCTTTTTATGCTTTTCCTTGGGACTTTCCCAAAGTTGAACAATCGTCTCATTCCAGGAATCGGTTCTGGCCCCGCAATCGACCGAATCTATCTTCAAATGCTTTACTTCGGTTATGTGATAGTTGGGTTTTACAAATCGATTGGGCACATATTCAAACAATAGGTGCTTTTCCTGGTGCTCATTCATTAGGTTTAAAAATTCTTGTGTTCTCATCGTATTGAAATTTTAACAGCAATTTGCTGTGGTGGTGTTAAAGTAATTATTGATCAGATCCTGAAATTCCTTAAAGCGATCGACATCCAGACAATAGCAGATGCTTTTCCCTTCATAAGAACCGGTAATCAAACCAGCTTGGCGGATCACTTTCAGGTGTTGCGAGATCGTTGGTTGCGCCAGACCGATCTCATCGACAATGTCTCCACAGATGCAGGAATCCTGCCGACTGATGTATTGTAAGATGGCCACTCTGGCCGGGTGGGCCAACACCTTGGCAATGTCGGCTATCATAATTTGTTCCTTTGTGTGTAGCGAAAGGTTTGTTGCTCCCATGTTTATTATTTTAATATTGCAATATTACGATGATATAATGAAACAAAAAAGCCTTTGAGCTTATTTTTTGAACAAAGGCTTAATTTAATCTTTAGAACCAAGGTTTTTTATTGGCCTGGTAAGTCTCATAGAATTCTTCATCGCTCTTGGTGAGGTAGATGATACCTTCGATCAATCCGATCAAGATTGGGATGTACATGGTAAAAGCACCAACGATCACACACATTAATGGAAATGATATTAATAGGATTCCCAATAGAATAAATCCTTCTTTATTATAACCAAGAACAAATTTATGTGCACCAAATCCACCAAGGACGATCCCCAATATTCCAGCTAACATTTTTTTGTTCTCTCCTTTATTGGTCACTTCATTCCATCCTTCTTTAAATTCATCAGCGGTACTTTTGGCTTCATTTTTTAAATTCTCTGCTGAATTTTCAGCCTGCTCATTGGTATTTTGTTCTTCCTGAGGGTTTTTTTCTTCACTCATAATTCAAAGATTTAATTAGTTGTCTAGTAAAGGTAATAATTTTTAAAGAAACGCTTTGTCAATAGGCTCCCAAAGTTCAATCTTATTTCCTTCAGGATCAAGGATCCAACCAAATTTTCCATAATCGTATTCTTCGATTTCTCCAACAACGGTTACCCCTTCTTTTTTGAGGACCTTCAAGAGTCCTTCAAGGTCTTCTACTCTAAAATTCATCATAAATTCCTTTTTACTCGGCTCAAAATACTTGGTATCCTCTTTGAACGGACTCCATTGTGTAGAGCATTTTTTTCCTTCTTCATCCTTCCACCAAAAGGTACAGCCATAGTCGTCGGTATTCAATCCTAAGTGGGCGTTATACCAATTCTTGATCTTACTGGGGTCTTTGGTCTTGAAGAAAAACCCCCCCAATCCTGTAACTCTTTTTTTCATTTGTTGTGTATTTAATTACTATGTTTTATTTCTTAATAATACGTTCCTGAAAAACCAATTGCCCGCTTTTATCTGTAAATTGGAGCATATATAATCCTGATGAAAATTCAGATATTGAAATAGTATCATCTTCTAAAGGCCCTTTTTTAAGAAGCTTACCGTTTATACTGTAAAGCACATAACTTACTTTTATTGGTTTTGATATCTCGAATTCAATAATTTCCTCCACAGGATTTGTTTTCAACGAAATTCCAGAGTAATTGAAATCGTTTGTACTTAATGGATTACAAAGCACGGTTTCCATTGGCACAACAGGACAGTCTGAAGCCATCCATTCGGTATGCGTGGCTCCACCATTGAGAAGCCCTGTATCATTAAAAAATTCGGCAATTTGCTCATAATCTTCGGTCTCCAGATCGAAGCGGTATAAGTTTGCAAATTGGTCGAAGGCAAAAACATTGTTTATTTCGCAATCAACAAAATCGTTCACAAACGTGTAAAGAAAAGGTATGGAGCATCCAATATTTATGATATTATTGCCGTCGTATGCCTTAATAAAATCGTTAAGTATGTTGGGATAAACTAAGTTTCCTTTGTAAAATGTAAAATCGCCAGGCGTAGAAATATTTCCGCCAACAAATTCCAGTATATCTGTGTCCAAATTATAACTATACAGTTGTTCAGAAAAGATTCTGGAAGTCAACAATTGATTTTGTGAATTGCTCACCAAAGCTGTATATGGATCCCCAATTGGGAGATCTACAACTAATGTTGCTTCGCCATTGGATTGATCGATCTTGAATATTTGCCATCCATTAGTAACGGCATAGAGATCACCACTAGAAGTTAAAGCAATATCAGTAATATAACCAACCTCCTGAATATTAACAGTAACCAATTGGCTAACACTAAGTGTCTGTATATTGATTACTTTTATTTCGTTGATACTGTTCACCACATAAATCTCCTGTGCTTGCAGAGATATAATCATAAAGAATAGCATCCATATTAATTTTACTTTCATAGTTTTTTACTAATATAACTATTTAGCTACTATTATTTAATTCTGACTTCTATCCTTCTCCAAAATGTTTTATAATTTTTTCGAAAATAGTTTGGGCAAGTTTTTTTTTGCTTTCTATGGTCCATCCTGCAATATGAGGACTTAATATCACATTGTCCATCGAGATCAGTTCATTTAGTTCAGTTGGTATCATGTCTGAAATAAAAAGATCCTCAAAAGAGGAGGTTTCAAATTCCAACACATCCAATCCGGCCCCTAACACCTTTCCACTCTTAAGAGCAGAGACCAGATCTTTGGTCACCACACTCTTTCCTCGTGCCGTATTAATAAACCAGAACGGTTTGGCGAAAGCATGAATGAAATTGGCATCGACCATTTTATTTGTAAGTTCAGTCCAGGGAGTATGCAGACTAACAACATCGGCCCTTTCCTGAAGTTCTTTTAAGGACACTTGTTGTGCGTAATCATTCCCTTTGTCTTCGATGATATCATGACAGATCACTTTGCAGTCAAATCCAACTAGTTTTCTAGCAAAGGCATTACCCATATTTCCATATCCAATGATTCCCACGGTCTTTCCTTCCAATTCAATTCCTCTGTTTTCCTCCCGATTCCATACTCCATTTCGCACTTGTCGATCGGCTCTAATTAAAATATTGAATAACGAAAGCAACATACCCAGGGCATGTTCACTTACCGCATTTCGATTTCCTTCAGGGGAAGAAAAAACGGCTATTTCTTTTTCATTGGCATAGGAAACATCTATACTTTCCAAACCGGAACCCACTCGGGCTATAAATTTTAGATTTGTAGCGGCATCGATAAGTTCTCGATCAAAAGTGATCCTACTTCTAAGAATGACCCCGTCATAATTAGATATCTTTTCAAAGAGCTGTTCTCTGGTGGAGGAATAGTCCTCTTCATTTTGATATCCTGCCTTATTGAGCTGAGCCAATAATAAAGGATGATTGTTATCTAAATGAAGAATTTTCAAGGGTCAAATCTTTTTATAATTGCTAACCGTTCTTTCATGAATCACATTTCCTGTATGTGCAGTAGATAGGTTTTCAAAAAGCAATACATGAACTTCTTCGTTATTCATTGTCTTTGGACAATGCTCAACTCCCTTCGGCACTACTATCATCTCACCTTCATGAACCGTTTCGATCCTGTCTCTGAAATGCATCATTAAAGTCCCTTTGATTACAATAAACAACTCATCTTCCTTCTCATGTTGGTGCCAGACAAATTCTCCTTTTATCTTGGCCAACAGAACCTGCATATCGTCAACTATGGCGACCTGATGGGGTTGCCAATTCTCAGTGAATTTCGAAAATTTTTGCTGAATGTTGATCGTTTTCAAAAACTGTGCTTTTAAATAAACAAGGTACTAATTTCTTCTGAAATTGGTGTAGGACGATTGGTTTTTGCATTGAGTAGGCACCAGGTGGTTTTTGCCTCCACCAACAATTGCTTATCTGAAGTCCGCACTATTTTGTATTGGCGTTCACTTCTCACTCCTTTATGGTAGGCAACCCAGGTATGAACCTCGATCTCTTCTCCTTTAAAAGCCGGAGCTCTATAGGAGATGGTATGGTCCAAAACTACCCAGACATATTTATCTCTGAGAGATTCGTTGGATTTTGAGATCCAATGTTTTTCTGCAGCATCTAGGCACCATTGTAGGTACATGATATTATTAACGTGATCCAGATCGTCGATCGCTGTCTCAGGAACGGTAATCTTGTATTTAAATTGAATTGGATTCAAAACCCGAGGATCAGTTTTGCAATATAGAAAAAGAGAAAGATACCAAAGATATCATTGCTGGTAGTAATAAACGGACCAGTTGCAATTGCAGGGTCAATCCCCCTTCGGTCTAAGATAATGGGAACAAAAGTTCCGACCAAAGCAGCAATTATAATAACCGACAACATGGAAATGGCAATGGTCAGACTAAAATTTATGGAATAACTCATGATGGTGCCAAATACAATCACCAATAGTCCGAGAACCACTCCGTTGATCAAACTCAAGCCCACTTCTTTTATCAACCGGCTCCACAGACTTCCCTTTACAATGTCATTGGCCAGACCCTGTACAATGATCGCACTGGACTGAACACCTACATTACCAGCCATCGCTGCTATCAGTGGAGTAAAGAAGAACAAAGCCTTGATCTCTGGGTCCTGCATGATGGTTTCAAAATCCTCCAATATAAATACACTGGCAAGACCTCCTAGAAGACCTAATATCAACCAGGGCAATCGTGCTTTGGTCAGCTCAAAAATGGTATCATCGGCCTCAACATCCTGTGAGATACCTGCAGCCATTTGATAATCCTTTTCGGCTTCATCCTTAATGAAATCAACAATATCATCAATGGTGATCCTTCCCACCAAAATACCTTCATCGTCAACCACCGGGATGGCCTCCAGATCATATTTTTGCATGATACGTGCGACTTCTTCATCTTCGGTATGCACCGTCACATAGTCTACTTTTGGTATATAGACCTCACTGATTTTGGATTTTGGTGAAGTGGTTAGAAGATCTTTCAATGAGAGACGGCCTTTCAATTTACCGTCCTTATCCGTTACATAGATAGAATGAACCCGGGTTACATTCTTAGCTTGTTGTCTCATTTCTCGAACGCATCCGGCCACCGTCCAGGTTTCTTTGACCTGTACCAATTCTTTTGCCATCAATGCCCCAGCGGTATCCTCTTCATATTTCAATAGTTCAACGATATCGGCAGCATGCTCCTCGTCTTCTATTTTCTTTATTACCTTTTTCTGAATGTCCTCATCGAGTTCGGCTACAATATCAGCGGCATCATCGGTATCCATTTCTTGAAGCTCCTCAGCAATTTCCTTTGGAGACAGGTTGTCTAAAATGCTTTCCCGAACATCTTCATCCAATTCCATCAAGGCCTCAGATGTGATCTCGCTTTCCAGTAATTT
>JAHEHC010000152.1 GCA_024644805.1 Flavobacterium sp.
CGGTGATTCTCCCCTCCTCCGATCTTAACCGCCCATTTTTCAAGTGCTCGCACTCCTGGTGTGGTCTTACGGGTATCCAGGATCTTGGTCCCGGTACCTTCCAACAGATCTACATATTCCTTGGTCTTGGTTGCTATGGCGCTCATTCGTTGCATCGCATTGAGCACCAGTCGTTCCGATTTTAAAATGGATAAGGTATTGCCAGAAACATAAAAACTGACATCTCCCGGCTTCACTTCCGCTCCATCATCTTTAAGAACCTCCATCTTCAAACCAGTATCGACAAAATCGAACACCCTCCTGGCAAATTCCACTCCGGCTATGATGCCTTGCTCCTTCACCAATAACCTGGCTTTTCCCTCGTGATCATCGGGAATACAAGCCAATGAGGTATAGTCACCACTACCAACATCTTCACGGATCGCATTGGTAATGATCAGATCAATTTCTTTATTGAATCGTTCCTTAGAAATCATACCGGTTTGTTTTTAGCTAATTTAAGAAAAGTAGATGGAAGCCCGAACATTGAACGCGGAAAAGAAAGAATGCTTAATTTTGAAAGATCAATTATATGAACATGAAGATCAAACTCATCGCAATCGGAAAAACAGATCGGCAGGATCTACACCTTATGATCGAGGAATACTGCAAGAGGATCGGCTATTATTGTCCCTTAGAAATGGAGATCATCCCGGACCTGAAGAAAGCGAGGAAAGTTTCAGAATTGGTACAGAAGAGAATGGAAGGTTCCGAGATTCTAAAAAGGATCAGCCCATCAGATCATTTGGTATTGCTTGATGAACGAGGAAAGGAATTCACATCGATCGGATTTTCAAAATACATTCAGAAAAAAATGAACAGCGGACTCAAAAACCTGTACTTTGTAATTGGGGGTCCTTACGGATTCAGTGATGATCTTTATGATAGGGCGAATGAAAAAATCGCTATGTCCAAAATGACCTTCTCCCACCAAATGGTGCGTCTTTTTTTCACCGAACAGCTGTATAGGGCCTTTACGATCATAAGAAATGAACCCTATCACCATCAATGATCTTTTGATTTTTTCAAGATCAACTTGCCTGTAAAATTGGTATATTTACCTGTCAAATCACATTCCTCTGACCGCTTATTAAATGGGAAAACAAAGAAATTTCAGAAAAGCGATGCCTCTGTTCTTCAGAAGTAAAAAGGATAGTGATGGCAATTTAAAAGAAGCCAAGAAGTTTGGAACCTTCGGAGGGGTGTTCACCCCTACCTTACTTACTATTCTTGGTGTGATCATGTACCTTAGATTGGGATGGGTAGTTGGAAATGCCGGGCTTTTGGGAGCATGGCTCATCATCATCATATCCTATGCCATAACCGTATTTACAGCATTATCCATGTCGTCCATTACCACCAATATCAGGATCGGTGCTGGAGGGGCCTATGCGATCATATCACAGGCATTGGGATTGGAAGTGGGAGGAAGTCTTGGTATTCCCAGGTATATTTCCCAGGGACTGGCAGTTACCATGTATATCTTTGGTTTCAGGGAGGGTTGGTTGATCATCTTTCCGGATCATATTCCATTTCTGGTGGATTCTATCGTATTCATCGTTCTTTTTGCTATAGTCTATAGAAGTGCCGATCTGGCCATCAAGACCCAGTATCTCATTATGGGGGTTATCATACTATCGTTTGTATCCATTGGGTTAGCGAGCTATTATGGGGGATTTCAATTCACCACAGAAGATGTGGCTAAATGGGGTTCCTTTAGTGGTGTTGGAAAATCTACCGATATCGAATTCTGGGTTGTTTTTGCAGTCTTCTTTCCTGCAGCTACCGGCATCATGGCCGGAGCCAATATGTCTGGTGAACTCAAGGACCCAAGAAAGAGCATTCCATCCGGTACCTTATGGGCTATTGGGGTCAGTTTTGTGGTGTATATGTTTTTGGCCTATTGGGTGGCCAGAACTGCTACCGAGGAAGAATTATTGAACAATTTCAATGTGATGATCGATAAATCCTATTTCCCTCCTCTGGTCATTGCCGGAGTGCTTGGAGCCACATTCTCGTCGGCATTGGCATCTATCTTAGGATCATCTCGTATCATGTATGCCATGGGAGAACACCGTGTACTACCAAAGGGAAAATGGCTCGAGAAAAAGGATCTATTGGGACAACCCCGAAATTCTATGATCGTAACCGGTGTCATGGTATTCATTACCATGCTTCTACGTGATCTGAACGCAGTCGCCACTCTGGTGACCATGTTCTTCCTGATCACCTATGCCATGTTGAATGTGGTGGTGATCATTGAGCAGCAACTGGGACTTATCAGTTTCAGACCGATATTCAAGGTGAATAGGTTCATCCCCTGGCTGGGATTGATCGGTAGTGTATTGGCCATGTTCATCATCAACCCGACCATCAGTTTGGTCTCCTGGGCTACCGTATTGGTTGTTTATGCCATTTTGAGCAAGCGAAAACTGGAATCCAAATTTGAAGATGTGCGTAGTGGATTGTTCACCTCGTTCTCGGAGTGGGCAGCAAAACATACCACCGGAACAGAATACAAACAAGAGCGTGCCTGGAAACCAAACCTGTTGATCCCGGTCACCGAAGTTTCGACGGTACAAGGTTCCTTTTCGATCATTAAGGATATCGCTCATCCTGAAGGTTCTGCCATCATCATGGGAATTGATGAAGGAAACGATCCAACATTCAGGAAAAGACTAATGCAAATATCCCGAGCCTTTAAGAATGACAATCTTTTCTCCTCCATGACCATCATGAAGACCAAAGATTTTGCCAGTGGGGTGAATTATGGGAATCAGGCGTTAGGTGCAGCTTTTTTCAGGCCCAATATCATCTTCCTGACCATGTTGGAGCAAGATAGTTCGATAAAGGATTACCCCAGGATCATTAAGGAAGCACGAGAATTGAAGGTGGGTATCATATTATTCATGCCTCATGGTAAGGCCATGCTAGGCCAACGCCAATACATCAATATTTGGGTACGGAATACCGATCCTGATAAGGACATTTACGATTTCAGCAGAAGTCATCTCAACTCGAATTTGGCATTGCTAATATCCTATAAATTGAAATTGAATTGGCAGGCCAAGGTCAGGCTTATGAAGATCATTTCTCCGGATGATGATCTTAACAAGGAGAATGAATCCCTAAATGAGTTCATCAATATGTCGCGCTTACCGATCAGTGAGAAGATCGTTAAAAAAGGCAATTTCTTCGAAGAATTGGAAAATGCACCTGAGGCCGATCTGAATATCTTTGGTATCTCTCCTACTTTAAATATGGAAGAGCACATAAATATTGCCAGGAAAGTGAATAGTTCCTGTATGTTCATCCTGGATTCAGGTAAAGAAAATATATTTGCCTAAAGTAATATTATATTGGTGTCTGATCTCTCTTGATCATCGCACTGATGTCCTTGTCGAAGATATAGAAACCACTTTTCTCATCCCCAATCAAATTGATCTTATCCAATATGGTACGGGCATTCGCTTCTTCTTCGATCTGTTCGGCAACATACCACTGTAAGAAATTATGGGTGGCAAAATCCTTTTCTTCAAAGGTTATCCCAACTAATTTGTCGATCGATTTCGATACATAGATCTCATGTTCTAGTGCCGATTCGAACATCTCTTTGGCCGATCCAAATTTGGAAGGTGGCGCACTTAGCTCAGAAATGTTTGCATTACCTCCCCGTTCATTGACGAATTTCACCATCTTCAACATGTGATCGCGTTCCTCATCGGACTGTGCATACATGTATTCAGCCACTCCTTCAAATCCATTGGTCTCTGCCCAGCTGGCCATGGATAGATAGACTTGTGAAGATTCAGCTTCCA
>JAHEHC010000062.1 GCA_024644805.1 Flavobacterium sp.
CTCTCCTATGTTCAACGGTTCCATCAAGAGTATCGGCCCCAGATACTGTCCATCGATCGAAGATAAGATACATCGATTTGCCGGAAAGGATCGACACCAGTTGTTTGTAGAACCCGAAGGATGGGATACCATAGAATATTATGTTAATGGATTTTCAACCTCATTACCAGAGGAGGTTCAGTATAAGGCATTGAAGTCGGTAGTAGGATTTGAGAATGTTAAATTTTTCAGACCCGGATACGCCATAGAATATGACTATTTCCCACCAACACAATTGCAGCACACACTGGAAACGAAATTAATACAGGGTTTGTATTTTGCCGGTCAGATAAATGGAACCACAGGCTATGAGGAAGCAGCTTCTCAAGGGATCATGGCCGGGATCAATGCACACCTGTTGATCAATGAAAAAGAGCCTTTCATTCTAAAAAGAAGTGAGGCCTATATCGGAGTATTGATAGACGATCTGATCACCAAAGGAACAGAAGAGCCTTATAGGATGTTCACATCCCGGGCCGAATACAGAACATTATTGCGTCAGGATAATGCAGATATACGATTAACACCAAGATCGTTTAAGCTTGGACTTGCAAGTGAACAAAGAATGAAAGACATGGAGGAAAAGCAAGAAAAATCAGATTCCTTCATTCAGTTTTTTATGAACACCAGCGTGAGCCCTACTACGATCAATCCGATTTTGGAATCAAAAGAATCTGCCCGGGTCAAACAAAGTGACAAATTGTATAAGCCTTTTTCAAGACCCAACATTACCATGGATGATATGAGAAAGATCACAGCGGTCGAGGACTATATTCAAAAGAACCAGGTAAATGATGAGGTACTGCAACAAACAGAGATACAAGTTAAGTATGCAGGTTATATTGAAAAAGAAAAGGCCAATGCCGATAAGTTAAATAGACTGGAAGGAATAAAGATCCCGGAGAATTTTGATTATACAAAATTGAAATCCCTGTCTTATGAGGCTTTGGAGAAATTGAATTCGATTAGACCCACTACCATTTCTCAGGCATCCCGAATTAGCGGTGTGTCACCCAATGATATTTCTGTATTATTGGTGTATATGGGACGATAAAGGAATTGTTTCACGTGGAACATAAACAATTAGTTTGAGCAAGAATACGAGATCGGTTTATATAACCACCCGGGATTATTTGAAGAGCAAGGAAGAGTTTCAGCTTCTTTATGACTCGGACAAACAAATGTTGATCACTTCTCCACAGCCAGATCAGGACACCATCGGATCTTATTACGAAGACCAATCCTATATTTCTCACAACGATAACAAGAAAGGAATCATTCCCTTTGTGTATTATCAGGTAAAAAAAAGAGCGATTCAAAAAAAGACCCGGCTTATAAAAAGAAGACTTGGCAGAACAGGTACGTTGCTGGATGTTGGAACCGGGACAGGTGATTTCATTCTTTCCGCAAAAGAGCAAGGCTGGGATGTGAGAGGGATAGAACCCAATCATAAAGCCAGGGAAAAAGCAAAGAACAAAGATCTGTCCGTGTACAAAAGCCTAGAAGATCTTAGATATGAGAACTTTGATGTTATCACCCTTTGGCATGTTCTTGAACATGTACCTGAACTTGATAGTACAATAAAAAAAATTGAAAGCCTATTGAATCCGGGCGGGGTATTAATTATTGCTGTACCCAATTTCAGATCTTTCGACGCAAAATACTACAAAGGATTCTGGGCCGCATATGATGTCCCAAGACATTTATGGCATTTTTCCAGAGAGTCAATGTCTCAACTATTTTCAAAAGAACTGCAACTGACCTCAATATTGCCCATGCTGTTTGATTCATTTTATGTGAGCTTACTTTCTGAAAAGTATAAGGGAAATCGACTTCCTATTCCAAAATCATTTCTTGTGGGATTATGGTCCAATATTTTGGCCTGGCGAACGAAAGAATACTCTTCATTGGTATATTGCTTTAAAAAACAGATTTAAAGCGATTAGAGAAGCTTTAAAAGCACAATTCAAACAATCACACCTTAGAAAGAATAAAATGCCTTAGAGCGAAACAAACCGATTTGTTTTTAATAAATATTACTTATTAAAAAATTAAATTCAATAAAATTATGCTATTGCTAGTGTTTTTGGTGTATCAATCGGGTTAATCGAATGGACAGATCTGAAAAAATGATCTTGGCATTTCCATTTCGCTCAATATGATATTCTGCATCCTCCAATGATCTGCTTATTTCAATGATATTATTGTGGTGAACAAATGGAGCAAATTTTTCTATTGAAAATTTCGGGTCTTTGCTTTCAAAGAATATCAACGCATCGGCTGAGTAATTTTTTAACATAGCTTGCCTAAACAATTCATGACAGTAATTTAAAAACTTCTTTTGCGTCTCTCGACCTTGTGCTGCTAGTTCTTCACTCCACTCCAAAAGATCATTAATGGAACCTTTGTTTCCTTTTGCTTTAAAAGCGGTTCGAACCCAAGTGATAAACCACTTCTCAAATTGATCATCATCACCTGTATTGCCCAACAGTTGCAATGCTTTATTATAATCACCATTGGCATGATGAGCAATTTTTTTAGATATCGATTCATCTATTTTGTCTGCCTCAGTTAATTTTTCAAAAATATCCTGTTCTGAGAGCATGGGAAAATGAATTTTTTGACACCTTGATCGTATCGTAACAAGCAGCTTTTGCTCATTTTCAGTCAACAATATCAATACGGTATTTTCTGGAGGCTCTTCGACGATCTTTAGAATCTTGTTGGCGCAATCATTGTTCATTTTCTCGGCCATCCAAATGATCATCACTTTATAACCCCCATCAAAAGATTTCAGGGACAATTTCTTAGAGATCTCCTCAGCTTCTCCGGCACTGATATTCCCTTGCTTTTTTTCAATCCCTATGTGTTTATACCAGTCATATAATGAGGCATACGGATTTTTTAACACAAATTCCCGCCAGTCATTTTGAAACATGGAGGAAAGGGGATTCTTTTTAACCACCTCATTGCTGTTCACCGGAAAGATAAAATGAAGGTCTGGATGTGTTAACTTAGAAATCTGGGAGGCACAGCTCCTGTATTTTTCATCATCCCGTTGATAACTACCACACAAGACCTCGCGGGCATAGCTTAATGCCATTGGCAACAAACCGGCACCGGTTTTCCCCACAAACAATTGAGAATGAGGAATTCGTCCATTCTCTATGCTTCTCTTCAAATGATTTTTTAAGTGATGCTGTCCAATGACCTCCGAAAATTCCATATGCGAAATTACACTTTTTTAATTTGAAATCACAGGAATGAACCAGTATGAAATCGATACTGTTAAGGCATGTATTTTGCTCTTTATTGAGGGTCAAATGATGTATATTTGCATCATCAAAATAACTATATGAAAACGGTAAATGATTTCAGTTTTGAAGGCAAAAGAGCTTTGATCCGGGTAGATTTCAATGTTCCCTTGAACGACACATTTGAAGTTACGGACAACACCCGAATAGAAGCAGCGAAACCCACTATTATCAAGGTTCTTGAAGATGGAGGAAGCTGTGTGCTGATGTCACATTTGGGAAGGCCTTCCTCCAGAGAAGATCGATTCTCCTTGCGCCATCTCGTAGCAGAAATTGAGAATATTATTGGAGTTGAAGTTATGTTTATTTCTGACTGTATAGGCGATGAAGCGCTTTTGGCCACACAACAGATACAACCCGGGGAGATTATACTTTTGGAGAATTTGAGATATTATAAGGAAGAGACCAAGGGGGATAAGAATTTTGCAGAAAAATTATCGGTTCATGGAGATATCTATATAAATGATGCCTTTGGAACAGCTCATCGGGCACATGCTTCAACCGCTATTATAGCCGATTTCTTCCCAGACAGGAAATGTTATGGAATATTGTTGGCCTCAGAAATTGAAAATATAAACAAGGTACTCTATCAAAGCAAAAAACCTGTTACCGCTATAGTAGGAGGCGCTAAGGTATCTTCTAAGATCGGGGTCATATTAAATATCCTTGACAAGATCGACCACCTAATAATCGGTGGGGGTATGGCCTTTACTTTTATCAAAGCTCAGGGAGGTATGACTGGCGGCTCATTGGTTGAAGAAGACAAGATGAACCTGGCCTTAGAGATCCTAGAGTCAGCTAAAAATAAAGGCGTAACTGTTCATCTTCCCGTCGATGCGATCATTGCAGATGCCTTTTCAGGCTCAGCCAATACCACTATATCTTCAATAGATAGTATTCCTGACGGATGGATGGGATTAGATGTTGGACCCGAATCGAATGATCTGTTTACCGATGTAATTTACAAGTCCAAGACCATCTTATGGAACGGACCCCTCGGTGTTTTTGAGATGAACCCTTTTGCCCTGGGAACGATCACGCTTGGGAATGCCATTGTCGAATCCACTAAAAATGGGGCATTCTCATTGGTGGGTGGGGGCGACTCGGTAGCTGCAGTCAAAAAATTCAACTTAACAGACAAAGTGAGCTATGTCTCAACCGGAGGAGGAGCTATGTTGGAAATGCTGGAGGGGAAAACACTGCCAGGAATAAAGGCCATAGAGGATTGATAAGCATCATGAATGTTAAAATTTTGGACCTAACCAGCTATTCGCTAAATTTACCATAATATTGAATGTCCCAAAATCGTTTGTGAACTATGAAATTTAAACTCTGCGTTTTAACCTTTGTCATTGTCTTTCAATCCATATTAGGTCAAGACAACCCGACTGCCGATACGCTGAACTTCAAAAAAGTGTCTGTTTCGGATACCATTATGGGACTATCTGCTTATGGTGATTTGCCAATAACCGTGGTGAAATTATCCGATAAAGACACGATTTTGTTCGATCTTAAAGACGCCCCTGCAGCGCGGACCATAGACAGTACCTGGTTAAATGAATTGTATAATTCCTCGAGATTTGAAGAGATCTACGGAAGCATAACTGAAGAAGACTTTGAGCCGGTCGAATACGAAGAGCTTCCTACCGAACTACTTAAAAAGAGGTTAGAAGAACTAAATGCTAAAACACCTTTCAATATTGAATACAATCCTTCTCTGGAAAGTGTAATAAAAAGCTATTTAAAGAACAGAAGAAAAACAATGGGCAAACTCATTGCTTTAAGTGAGTATTATTTCCCCATGTTTGAGGAAGCGTTGGACAAGCATAACCTGCCTCTGGAAATAAAATATCTGGCAATTGTTGAGTCCGCTTTGAATCCAACAGCACGATCGCGTGTGGGAGCCAAAGGACTTTGGCAATTCATGTTCACCACCGGGAAATTATTCGGTCTGGAGGTCAACTCTTATGTCGATGAAAGAACCGATCCATTAATGGCGACCGAAGCAGCTTGCTTGTATCTGAAAAGCCTGAATGAAACATTCAATGACTGGGACTTAGCCCTGGCTGCTTATAATTCAGGTCCGGGAAACGTTTCCAAAGCGATCCGGCGATCCGGCGGAAAAACCAACTACTGGAATATTAGGCACAATCTGCCTCGTGAGACTGCAGGGTATCTCCCCGCATTTTTAGCCACCATGTATATTTTTGAGTATGCTGAAGAGCACGGTTTTAAAAGAACCGGATTTACGATTCCCTTTGTTGCAACCGACACGGTAAAGGTTAAAAAACCCATTACGCTGGATCAGGTTTCCAGACTGACCAACGTTCATATAGATGAGCTTACATTCTTGAATCCGTCCTATAAGCTGGGAATAATTCCAGTGATAAAAGACGAAGATTATGTTTTACGTCTTCCGTTGGACGCTATTGGGACATTTGTGAGCAATGAGGAAGCGATCTATGCATTTGTCGAGCAGGAGAACAACAACAGAGAAAAACCGCTCCCAGAACTTTTCGAACAACCCGATAAAATAAGGTACAAAGTGCGCAGCGGAGATTATTTAGGGAAAATAGCCGAAAGATATGGTGTTGGTGTAAGTCAGATCAAAAGATGGAACGGGCTTCGAAGCAATAATTTGAGAATAGGTCAACGGCTCACTATATATCCCAGAAAACCAATAAGTAGTAAGAGCAATACATCTACTGCAACCACCACCCAAAAGGACGGGGTAAAGATCTATACCGTAAAAAACGGAGATTCATTATGGAGCATCTCACAAAAATTTCCTGGTGTTTCCGTTCAGAATATTAAAAAGTGGAATGATATTAGTGGTAATACGCTGAAACCTGGAATGAAATTGAAAATTCAAAAAGGCTAATCCATTTAGATAAATAGTTATGAGATCCTTTACAATTGTTCTGCTAATTATAAGTGTTTTATTTTCATGTAGCGATTCGGGGAAAAACAAAAAACCCTATAGACAAAAGTCGGTTGGCAATATCAACTCACTGCAAGTCATAGTGAGCGATGATCTGTGGAACAGTGAGGTAGGTAGCGAGATTCGAAAATATTACACCGCACCAACCGATGGTTTGCCACAAGACGAGCCACTTTTCTCGATCAATCAAATGAGACCCTCCACCTTTTCGGGATTTGTAAAGTCCAACAGGATATTTTTACATGTATCGATAGGAGATGAAAATAAAGTGTCAATTGCACAGGATCCTTTTGCTCGACCTCAAACTGGGGGAATCATCATGGGAAAATCTGAAGCCGACCTCATCGACCTCATCGCGGGGAGCTATGAAAGGATCATTGAAGCGCTCCATCAATCTGAGATCAAGGAACGTCAACGAAGAACTTCAAAATCTCTACTTCGTATCGATTCATTAGAATTGGATTTTGGGGTTTCCTTAAAGATTCCTTCTGCCTATAGGGTGGCAAAAAAGACGGATGATTTCTATTGGATCCGAAAAGATCTGAAATCGGGTAGCACAAACATTCTTGTCTATGAAGTTCCGCTGTCCATGATCAGGGACGACAGCACCGCAATTTCAGACATAATCACCATTCGGGATTCGATATCAGGAACGTATATTCCCGTGGAGGATGAGGGTAGATTTATCACCGAACCCGCTTATTCTCCTTACCTGTTTTACACTGAGATCGATGGTAAATTCGCCTTTGAGACCAAAGGGATATGGGAGGTTAAAAATGAATTCATGGCCGGGCCTTTCCTTAACTATGCCGTCCGGGATAGTGCAAATAACAGATATTTGATGCTGGAAGGATTTACCTATGCACCCTCTGTCGAGAAAAGAAATCTGCAATTTGAATTGGAATCAATATTGAAATCGGCAAGAATAAAATAATACAGGAGAACTATTTCTTTTCCTCTGCATTCTTATCTTCATTTTCTTCCTTAGAAGCATCTTTGAATTCTTTCAGACCGCTTCCTAAGCCACGCATTAGTTCGGGGATCTTTTTCCCACCGAACAACAACAATACGATGACAACTATTAATACAATTTGCCAGGGTCCAATCGCTAAGGGCAAGAATAATGCATTCATGAGTTATAAAATTTTAAAACAAATGTAACAAGAATTACTCAGATTTATCGTTTTCAATTAAAGTAATGTATGGTGCGGGATATAAACTAAATAGGGATCCCTGTGAATACTAATATGCATATCTTTATATTTGTACGGGATAATATTGGAAAATGAAAAAAGAAAAGAGATCCAGAAAAATTAAAAAAAAACTTCTCCACAAGTATCGCTTGGTTGTTCTGAATGAAGAGACTTTTGAAGAGCGATTCTCCTTTAAATTGAATAGGCTGAATGTGTTTGTTTTCAGCACCTTATTTGCTGTTATTCTTATTGTTACCACAACTGTTATCATTGCTTTTACTCCCTTACGAGAATACATACCGGGTTATTCATCTACCGAATTAAAGAAAAATGCCACCCAACTTACTTATAAAACAGACTCACTGGAATATGCCCTGGCCGTAAATGAGAAATATTTGCAATCGATCAAAAAGGTCTTATTAGGGGATGTTAAGACAGAAGATTTCAACAAGGACTCCATTATAAGAGCAGCAGAGATCGATATTTCAGAACTTGACCTGAATCCATCTAAAACAGATTCCTTACTCAGGGAAAAGGTGTCCCAGGAAGACAAGTACAACCCGTTGACCGAATCAACTGAGGTTAGCTTTGTGTTATTTCCTCCGGTAAAGGGAACCATCTCCGAAACTTACGACCCCAAGCTTAAACATTTTGCGATCGATGTGGTAACAGAAAAGGATGCTCCGGTCAAGGCTGTTGCAGACGCTACTGTGATATTTGCCGAATGGACCGCCAATACAGGATATGTAATTCTTTTGGACCACGGAAATAACCTGATCTCGGTCTACAAGCACAATTCTTTCTTATCGAAAGAACAAGGAGATCTGGTAAAAGCAGGTGAGGTCATTGCCATTGCTGGGAACACAGGAGAATTAACTACTGGGCCACACCTTCATTTCGAGTTATGGAGTGATGGTTACCCGATCAACCCAACCAACTTTATAGATTTCGATTAATTATAGATCATGTCCTTTAAAGCACTCGGAGCCAAAATTTATTCCAAAATTGTTGTAAATCGCATCAAAGAATGGTCTTCTAACCCCATCGAGACCCAGCAAAAAGTATTTAAGAAATTAATAAAGGAAGCCAGGAACACATCATTTGGAAAAGATCATCATTTCAACAATATAGAAAACCACAAGGATTATTGTGTGCATGTACCGATTCGGGACTATGAGGGTCTTAGAGGATATATAGACCGTGTGGTCGATGGTGAGGAAGATGTTCTATGGCCCGGGAAACCAAACTATTTTGCAAAAACATCAGGCACCACTTCGGGAGCGAAATACATCCCAATCACCAACGCCTCGATGCCCAACCATATTGAGGCGGCCAGAAATGCCATTCTTTGCTACATCCATGAGACCGGGAATGCATCTTTTATTGATGGTAAAATGATATTTCTACAAGGATCCCCAGAGTTGAAAGAAAAAAACGGGATCAAGCTGGGAAGGCTGTCTGGTATAGTTGCGCACTATGTTCCAAAATACCTACAAAAGAATAGATTGCCCAGTTGGGAAACCAATAGTATCAGGGATTGGGAAGCCAAGGTAGATGCTATTATCGATGAAACAATCAATGAGGATATGACGGTAATAAGCGGAATACCTTCCTGGGTTCAAATGTATTTTGATCGCATTCATAAAATTACGGGCAAGAATATAGGTGACGTTTTTAAGAATTTCAATCTGTTCATATACGGAGGGGTTAACTATGAACCCTATCGGTCAAAATTTGAGTCGTTGATCGGAAGGAAAGTAGACAGTATTGAATTGTACCCCGCCTCAGAAGGGTTCTTTGCCTTTCAGGACAAACAAAAAGAAAAAGGCATGCTATTGCTTCTGGACGCAGGGATCTTCTATGAATTCATCGAAGCAGATCAATTCTTTGAAAAAACGCCGGATAGATTAACCATTGCAGAAGTTAAAACAGACGTGAATTATGTTATGATCGTTTCAACCAATGCCGGACTCTGGTCATATAATTTAGGCGACACCATCCAATTTACTTCTTGCGCCCCCTACAGAGTCGTAGTGACTGGGAGGATCAGCCATTTTATTTCAGCATTTGGAGAACATGTGATCGGAAAGGAAGTTGAAACAGCAATTCAAAACGCAATGAACGAATATAACTTTTCGATTTCTGAATTTACAGTAGCTCCACAAAATAATCCACCTGATGATGAATTACCTTATCATGAATGGTTGATCGAATTTGAGGAGACACCCAACAACTTGGATGAAATTGCTTTCACTATCGATAAAGCCATGCAGGAGCAGAACATATATTATAAAGACCTGATCGAGGGCAATATCCTTCAACCCCTTAAGATCATGTCCTTGACCAACGGAAGTTTCAAGGAATATATGAAATCCAAAGGAAAATTAGGGGGTCAGAATAAGATACCCAGATTATCCAATGACCGATCGATTGCAAATCAACTATTAGAATTACAAGTATAAATTAGTAGTATCTTTGCAAAGCAAAATTAGGACCATGATAAAATCACATAAAAGAACGAGGGCTCAGGAAAGCTCAGGCGCTATTGAAAGGCTGTACATTACCATGCGACATCTTTTCAACAGGGGGTTTTATAAGCCCATGGGAGTTTCGGGGGAAACCTTAAGAGAATCTCTACTTATCCTAAGACCCGAGATCTATGGCTCGATTGCTGAAGAAAAGATCGAATTGCAAGGACTTCTTTACGTTATCGATCGACTTCCAATTGGAATAGAAGAATGCAGGTATGTGAATTTGACGAGCGATGAAGGATATAAGAATTCTCATTTCAAACCTATTATTCCATCAAAAAGAAGAAGGAATTGTTATCGAATTGATGACGAGCAGATGAATATTGAGATCACGAGAGGAAGATCGGAGATCTACGATATCTTGACTCATTTGACCTTCCTGTACGAGGAATCGAATAAGATCATGAAAAACGTTGTGATCAACGATGGAAAGGATGTAATTAGAGATTGGAAAAAACTGGGAGAAGCAGTACTCAAGAAAAAGAAATTAACTCAAAATGAGAAGGAAATCGCACTCACTCATACCGCCAATTTTTTAGGAAGAACATTTGAAGAGGTTTACAGTGCATATCCTGATTTTGCGACAAAAGATGACGCGAACCGTTTTTTAAAGGTCATTTATTATTTAGGAACCCGAGCCATTGAAGAACATGTTGATAATAAAAAACGAATTATCACATTCAGTCCGGTGCTTAGAGAACGGCTTGGGCATCATATCCATGGTGAGATCTGGGCTCATAATATAAAGCAAACATTAAAAGAAAAGAACTTACTCAATAGGCCCATTCATATTATCAGCGCCAATATGCACAGTGTTATGAATACGATATATGCTCCAACTGCGCTGGATAAAGAGTTTGAGCAGCTTAGTCCTTTGGAAGTGTATGAATCTTTGAGTGATTCATCCAATCAGAACCTCAGAAGGAAGGTCATGTCATTGGCGGCCAAAAAAGGGCTCACCTACATCAAGGACAGCAGCGGGACCAATATCAATGTACAGATAATAGACACACACTTAATACCATCCTGTAAATTTTCCGATCATTTAAATGAAACAGTAGACGAAAAGAAACCCGTGATCATAGTCATGGATTACGCTTTTGGAGAGCAAGCGTTTGAAACCATGGACGAATTGCTAAAACCCTTTGTTGGTCATAATGAGGCCAAACATTATCTAAATGTCGTCTCGGTATCTGTTATGGGAAAAGCAGGAATCCTCGATGGAGGGAAAGGAGACATTATGATCCCATCTGCCCATGTGTTTGAAGGCACGGCAGATAATTACCCCTTCAAGAACATGTTGAAGAGATCCCATTTTGAGGCAAATGGACTAAAGATCTGTAAGGGAGCCATGATCACCGTTTTGGGAACATCCTTACAGAACAGGGATATCTTGAAATTCTTTCACGATTCGACCTGGGATGTAATAGGGTTGGAAATGGAAGGGGCCCATTACCAGAAAGCCATTCAATCGGCTTCCAAGATCAGAAAAAGTATCAGTTCAAATGTAAAGGTCCAATATGCCTACTATGCTTCGGATAACCCACTGGAAACGGGAAGCACATTAGCATCCGGAGGTCTTGGAACAACTGGGGTCAAACCCACCTATTTGATCACCGATAAAATGTTAACCCGAATTTTTGAATTAACCAAGAAATAATTTTGAAACAAAATAAAGTACTTATAACAGGAGGAGCCGGATTTATAGGGTCGAACTATGTCTCTTATGTGATCGAGAATACCCAAGATCAAATAGTTGTTTTGGACAACCTTACCTATGCCGGTGACCTGAAGAATCTGGAATCTGTTGATGGGCATGAACGCTACACCTTCATAAAAGGAGATATTTGTGATGATCGATTAATGGATCGATTATTCGAGGAACACCAATTCAATAAGGTGGTGCATTTTGCCGCCGAATCGCATGTAGATAATTCGATTACAGGTCCGGCGTTGTTTATTCAGACCAACATAGTTGGAACATTCAATTTGCTTCACAGTGCATACAAAACCTGGATGAACGGACCCAATGAAATGAAAGATAGCTTTAAAGATGCACGATTCTTGCATGTTTCAACCGATGAGGTATACGGTACGCTGGGCGATACCGGTTTATTTACCGAAACTACCCCTTATGCCCCCAATAGCCCCTATAGCGCATCAAAAGCTTCTTCAGATTTTATAGTGAGAAGTTATTTTCACACCTATGGAATGCCTGTGGTGACCACCAACTGCTCCAATAATTATGGCCCACATCAGCATAAGGAAAAATTGATCCCAACGATCATTCGTAAAGCACTTTCCGGAGAAGCCATACCCATTTATGGAGACGGCAAGAACATAAGAGATTGGCTGTATGTAAGAGATCATT
>JAHEHC010000063.1 GCA_024644805.1 Flavobacterium sp.
ATAGTTCTTATTTTAATCTGTCACCCTATAATGCTATATTTCCCGATCGAAACGAGTGGCAAAAGCCCTTTGAAGCTCTAGCCGGAGAGGCTGTTTTTAGGCAGCAATTTAAAAATGGTTTACTGAAAGTATATTCGGCTTTTGACACATCCAATTTCCAGCTGACTCAAGAGGATATCAATCTGCCTGAAGGATTGAATTTCAAATTGAAGAATTATAATCTCTATTCCAATGCCAGCTACTCGGGTGTAATGAACAAGGACTGGAGTATTTTTGCAGGGGTCAGTTTTACCCATGCCACTAATGATATCAAGGTGATCGAGGATCGTATTGAAAACTCGGAGAATTCTGCTCATCTAAAATTAAAACTTATGAAAAGATTCAGTAATCGATTTAAGTTGACTCTTGGAGCCGAACAGTTCTTGACTGATTTTGATGAATCCTATCGGGATGTTTCTTTAAATAGCAACTATGGATTTATCAATGATATAAGCGGTGTCTTTACTGAGGCCGATTATATCTTTTCAAAACGCTTTGCTGTTAAAGTGGGTGTTAGAGGCGAATACAGTGAACTCTTTAATGAATTTACATTATCTCCCAGGATCTCCTTAGCGGTAAAGACCGGTGCCGATAGTCAGTTGTCATTGGCCTATGGAGATTTCAACCAACAACCCAATAACGATATTCTCAAGTTCAATGAAGATCTTCAAGCAGAAAAAACAAAACACTATATCTTAAACTATCAATATACTGCCAATAACAGAATCTTTAGAGCTGAGGTTTATCGGAAGGAATATTCCGATCTGGTTACCTATACAGATGAATATCCTAGTTTCTTGTCACAATATTCCAATGATGGTAGCGGTTATGCACAGGGGTTGGATCTATTCTGGAGGGATAACGAATCTATTAAGAATGTAGATTATTGGATCAGTTATTCCTATTTGGATTCTGAGAGGAAATACCAGAACTATCCCGATCACCATACTCCTCCATACGCTAACGCCCACAATTTATCGGTTGTTGCAAAGTATTGGGTCGAAGATTGGAAGAGTCAATTTGGTTTCAGTTACCAATTAGGAAGTGGCCGCACCTATACCGATCCGAATGAACCCGGTTATTTGCAGAAAATGACCGATGGATATAACAGTTTGAGTATCAACTGGGCCTATTTGATATCACAGCAAAAGATCCTCTACTTCTCAATAAATAATGTATTGGGAGTTAAGAACATCAATGGATATCAATATGCCGACACACCGGACATGAATGGAAACTTTGACAGAAGGGCGTTGCGACCCGCTGCCGATCAGTTCTTTTTCATAGGATTCTTTTGGACACTCAGTGATGATGGAACCGATAACCAGCTTGATAATCTTTAGGTGTCTTTCAGAGCATGCTGTCATTTAGTTTGGGAGTTTGGGAGTCTTGTAGTTAATTAGTTGGTGAGATTTTTAGCTTCTAACTTCCCCGCCCCTTTGGTTCGGGCAGGTAACTACTGCCTAATGCTCACTTCTTACTTTTAACTTCCGACTTCTGTCTTTCAACTTCTTCCTTCTCCCAACTTACATTTCAGTATGTAAAAATAACAATTGGGTCAATGTTTTTTTATTTGAATCACCAAGGTTACCATATTTGTTCTATACTATAAAATCATTGTAATCATGCAAACTGTACTCACTTATTTAACCCTGCTTTTAACCGGAATGTTATTACAGGCACAGAACACCATTGAGGTCGATATGACCGGATTTGGCACAGATCAAGGAACTGTTGTCGTTGGTCTTTATGATAATAAAGGGTCTTTTTTGGATTCATCCAAATTGGCTATTGATTCAAAGATCAATAATAAAAAGGCCCATGTAACCTTTGACGATATCCCAGATGGGATCTACGCTATTTCCTGTTATCACGATGAGAATGATAATGGTAAACTGGACATGTTTTTGGGCTTTTATCCCAAAGAATCTTATGGCACTTCCAATAATGCACCTGCCAGATTTGGACCACCCAAATGGGAAGATGCCAAATTTGAAATTAAGAATGGGGAAATTGCTACATTTGATATACAACTTTAACACCAACCATTGAATTATATAAAATCATGAAATATTTAATTATCCTATTAATTGCAAGTACAGCACTAACCAGTATAGGACAGAACCGATATGAGGAGGGCATGCAAATGGCCTTGGATCTATGGGGAGCAGATAAGCCTTTGGAGGCGGTCAATCTCTTCGAACGTATCGCTACAGCAGAACCCGATGAGTGGTTGCCCCTTACTATGCATCATTGATCGGTGTGATAGAAGGTTTTGGAGTTAAAGATGAGACCGTATTAAAAGATCAAATGGATCGATCCATTGGGTTTTTGAACGACGCAAAGTCGGTTTCAAAGGACAATCCCGAGTTAAAGATACTGGAGGCATTATGGTATACGGTTTGGGTTGCCTATGACGGGGCCCGATTTGGAATGACCTATTCCGGTAAGGTCTCACAACTCTATCAGGAAGCACTAAAACTGGCCCCAGAGAATCCCAGGGTCATATTGAACAAGGCAGAATGGGATATGGGTTCAGCACGATTTTTCGGTCAGTCGATCGATCCTTATTGTGAAGATATTAAACGGGCGATAGAATTATTTCCAGATTTCAGTCCTGAAGAAAAATTCTATCCAACCTACGGATTGGAAAGAGCCAATCAGATCATAGAAAACAATTGTAAATAAAGATGATTTCATTTATTAAGGAATTTGCAAGGGCATTCAGCATTGGGATTTTCATTTTCATTGTATTGAGCATCATCCAATACCTGAATGGAAATGAATACAGTAGTCTAAATGAACTGTTATTGAATCTGGCCTACAATCAGGTTTATGCTCTCGTATTCTATATGGCCATTGCCTATTTCTTTAGGATCATGCTGAAAAGATATAAGAATTCTTTTCTAAAGTTAGAGACCATTTCAATACTAACACTGGGGGTTATAAGTATCACCCTGGTTTGTATGTTCTTTTTGAGGATGTTCTCAGAGGTTTTTATCGATAAGGAATCCTATTCAGAATTCATTGCAACAGAAAGCCCTCAGTATTATTATGTCGCTGTCTTTATTACATTGGTCATTTCGAGCATTTTTTATGCGATCAATTACTACAAGCATAAACAAGACTCTAAGGTCAAGGAACAGAAGATCATAGCAGGTACTGCATCAGCTAAGTTTGATGCCCTGAAGAATCAATTGGATCCCCATTTCTTGTTCAACAGCCTGAACGTATTGACCAGTTTGATCGATGAAAATCCTGAATCCGCTACAAAATTCACAACTTCATTATCAAAGGTCTACCGATATGTTTTGGAGCAGAAGAACAAGGAACTGGTCACCATAGAGGAGGAGCTCAATTTTGCTAAAACCTATATTTCTCTGATCAAGATGCGATTTGAAGACAGCATCGTCTTTACCATCCCAGAGAAGTTGAATAATCCTGATGCAAAAGTGGTCCCGCTTTCCCTTCAATTGCTATTGGAGAATGCGGTCAAGCACAACATGGTCACTCCAACAAAAAAACTATACATTTCGATCGAGGAAGAGAATGATGTTTTGCATATAAAGAACAATGTTCAGTTGAAACAGGTGGTCCGAGCCGGAAGCGGAGTGGGTCTGAAGAATATTCAACAACGATATTTTCTGTTGACGGACAGACCGGTCACGATCACTAACAACACAAAAGATTTCATAGTGTCCATACCCCTTTTGACAAAGAGAACAACAATTATGGAACCACAAAAAAACTACATTACTGGAAAGAGATATGAAAGGGCCAAAGAACGAGTAGAGAAAATAAAGGGTTTCTATATCCATTTTGCCACATACCTCATCATGGTTCCGGTATTTATCTATCTTAATATCAGATCTACAGGATTTCCTTGGGCCATTTTTCCAATCGTTGGTTGGGGATTTGGAGTAGCAGGTCACGCAATGGAAGCATTCGATTACAATCCATTCTTGGGAAAGAACTGGGAGGAACGAAAGATCAGAGAATTAATGGATAAAGATGATTTTGATAAAAAATAATGATCATGAGTGAATTTGATAAAGAAAACAAATATTTAAGAGCCAAGAAAAAAGTGGCAGCAATTAAGAAATTCTATACCAGTTTGCTATCCTATGTTGTCTTTATTTCTTTATTAGCCGCTTTGAATTACTATATCGACGAATGGTCAAATCCATGGTTCCTATGGGCTGCCTTTGGATGGGGAATAGCCATTGTGATTCAAGCCTTTAAAGCATTTGAATGGCTCCCTTTTATGGGAAGAAACTGGGAAGACAAGAAAATAAAAGAATACATGGATAAGGACGATGAATCAACCGGTAATAGATGGAGTTAAAAAATAATCAAAAATGAAAAATTATAACGAGGATAAATACCAAAGAGCAAAGAAGAAAGTCAAACGCGTAAAAGATTTTTACAATCATTTGACCGTCTATATTGTTATCAATATATTTCTTATTCTAATGCATATGGGATTGTTTCAACATGGTATAGTAAATTTAGAATATCCAGGGTGGACCATGTTTACCACGCCATTTTTCTGGGGAATTGGACTTCTATTTCATGGACTTTACGTTTTTCAGGACGGCATACCCTTTTTTAAAAAGTGGGAAGAACGAAAAATGAAGGAGTATATGGAAAAGGAAGAAGAAGATTTCAAGAACAGCGATAAATGGGAATAACCGATGAAAGCGATGAATGTTATTATAATTGAAGATGAGAAGCCTTCTGCAAGGAGGCTTCAACGTATATTGGAAAAATTCAATGTCAACGTGGTGCAAATGCTGCATAGTGTCGAGGAATCTGTGGAATGGTTTACAAACAACGAGCACCCGGATCTGATCTTTCTGGATATTCAGCTCAGTGATGGTTTGTCTTTCGAGATCTTCGATCAGGTTGAAATAAAAAGTCCGATCATCTTTACGACCGCTTTCGATGAATATGCCCTTCAGGCCTTTAAATTGAACAGTATCGATTACTTGCTTAAACCAATTGATGAGGAGGAATTGGAATCTGCTGTTAAGAAATATCAGGAAATAAATTCAAATCCGAAGAATATTCAGATAGACTTTGACGACATCAAGCAATTGCTCACCAATCCCCTGGAACGGGAATATAAAAAGAGATTCACGACCAAGATCGGTCAGCATTTAAAGATGATCAATATCGATGAGATCGAATGTTTTTATTCAGAGAACAAAGGCACCTACGCACACACAGTTGATGGAAGGGACTATTTATTGGATACCACCCTTGAGAAACTGGAGTTGGAGCTATCTCCAAAGATTTTCTTTAGGATTAGCAGAAAGTATTATGTGAACATCAACGCCATAAAGGATATTATCTCGTATACCAATTCAAGGCTTCAGCTGAAATTGAACAATTATCACGAACAGGAAGTGATCGTTGCCCGGGAACGGGTAAAGGATTTCAAATTGTGGTTGGAATAAGATCTATTGTTCTACAAATGGATCGGCATACTTTTCGTCATTTAGCATGTCATGATCGGTCAGGGTTTTCATAAAGGCCACCAATCCGGCCGATTCCTCTTCAGTAAGATCCAGATGTCTGGGTTCTCCATCGCTGTTCTTCATATGGGCAGATAAATAGGGATGAGCTTTTACACCGGTACTGTAATGTTCTACAACCTCCTCCAAAGTAGGGAGTCTGCCATCATGCATATAGGGACCCGTAACCTCGATGTTTCTGAGAGACGGAGATTTAAAATGCCCATATAAAGAAATTACTCCTAGAATTTCTCCCACACCATTGTCGGGCACATTGATATTGTCATCCAATCCCACATTGTCGGGTTCGGCCCCACTGAATATCACCTGATTGGCACCTTCAGGAATGGGAAGCTCGTAATGTAAAGGGTCTGCGTTGGGTAAATGGCAAGTAACACAAGTTCCTATGGCTTCAGGGGTTCTCTTTCCGTTAAAGACATCTTTCCCGATATTCTCAAGATAGGTGAAATTCGGAAAGTCCAAAAAGATATTCTTGGTGGCTTGGATACCAATATCGTATTTGGAGTTATAGGAATAAATGGATCGGATAAATTGTGATAAGGCTTTGGATATCCTGTCAGTGGTGATCTGCTGACTTCCAAATGCATTGGTGAATAATGGCTTGTAATATTCGAGATCGTTCAACTTGTCGATCATTGCATTCAGGGTCATTCCCATCTCAACATCATCTTGGATGGGCATCAGGACCTGATCCTCAAGTGTTTCAGCTCGGTGATCCCAGAAGAATTTTTCAGCACCGTAAAATCCGGCATTGGCAAATCCTATGGAATTTCTAAAGGTCTCACCATCATCGAAACCCAGACTCTTGATTCGATTATCAGAAAAACCAAATTCTTGTAAATGACAACTGGCACAAGATATCGTGTTGTTTATGGATAGATTCTTATCGTAGAAAAGAACTCTTCCCAAAGTGGCACCATCATCGGTGACCGGATTGTCTGTAGGGGTGTTGTCAAAGCTAAAGACATAGTCTGTAAAAGTGTCTGGAAACGTTGGGTTGCTATAGTTAAATGGGGTTTCCGGCAGATCAAGAACGTCAGTGTAATCATCGGGATAGGTGTTGCCATCATCCTGTTTACAGGATATCAGAGCGACTGTCAATAGAAGTAAAAAGAATTTTATTTCGACCTTCATGATTTGGGTATAATCCTTTACAAAGATACTTATTTTGACCATAAGAGCATGGATGCCATTGCGTTTTGATAAACGTTGGGAATATAGATTTCTTATTCTTTTTTAGGGTCGATCCTGTTTTCCTGAAAGGAGGAGGGTAAGATACTGGGGATGTATTTTACCAAAAGTGGAAGCAACAAACTTCCCCCCGGTACCAGGAATACTGTCAATGAAGGTACGGTCTTACAAATATCCAATAATTGCTCTTTGACTTTCGATTTCTCTTCAGAATCCAATTCCCTTAATGTGGATTGTCCCAGCAACATGACCAATTCGCCACTTTCCTCCATTTCCTTTAGCAATCTTTTCTTATTCCTTCTGATCAGGAGCTTGACCGTATCGGTAGATTGCTTATACATCTGATTCAAAGGATTGGAATAATTAAAGAGTTTGATCTTTTCGGAATGGATCTCTGAAAAACCAATAAGCGAGTTGATACTATGATCAAGTTTGTTCTTTTCAAACCCCAGGAGTTGGGTCAGTTTCTTTAGAAATTTATATTCGGAATCATCCAACTTTCTGTCGTCCCAAACAGCAAGACTGCACAGATCCAATATATATTCTTTCTCATAATTATCATAGTTGCTTGTATCTTCTATACTATCTAAAGACAGCTTGGAGAATCTTTGATGGGTCTCTATCAGGTAATCGGTTGACGACTCATACAATTCGATTAGCTGAAGATCGAATTTATCCTTATTCATTTTTGCTTTCAAGGCAAGAAAACAACAGTTGATAATTATATTTTCAAGTTCTTGGGTGAACTTTTTAAGAAAATTAGGGGAATCTAAAAACTTTCTGAAGGATAGAACATCAACAAATAATAATGCATGGGTGATTATCGACGTCGATTTTTTCTTCAATATTCCATTGGAGTCCTGAAGCCTGCTGGAAAGAATATGTTCCAGATTGCTTGAAGCCGACTGCGTTAAGGAAAGCTTATTCAAAAAACTGATCTTTCCTTTTTCAAGCGTTTTGTAAAATCGAATGATACTATCTATTGCTTCTTCAAAAGATCCCTTAGGATTTTTAGTAAAAAATGTAAAAAGTAATGTGTGGAAAAGATTGATTTTAGTATATTCATCAGTTGTAATTATTAAGTTACTAACAGGATCTTTGGGAAGCGCTTTGATAGAGACACCGTATAAAAAACCAGTTGATTTGAGATGATTGTAAAAATGATCTTCATCGGTATAATCATCGATCAGACCCTGTTTTTTATATTGGGATATGAATTTTGGAATCCAGCCTGATGCAGAGGGGTTCATTTACAATAGATCTTTTAATAAATAGAATACATCTATGATTAGCTTATGCTATAAGATGCAAAGAAGTAAAATTAATAAATAAGAAGTTATATTATGAAAAAAACAAAAATAGTTGCAGCAATTGGAGGAATTGCTTTATTGATCCTCTCCGTTGTTATGATCGCTGCCGATCATGTGGATGCACCTAATATTGTTGGAACAAGTATGGATATAGGAGATCTATATGCTTTTGAAGGAGATAACCCTGATAATACCGTGTTTGTTGTTACGCTGCAAGGCATGCTAACCCCCGGTAATGTCACCGAAAATGCTAACTTTGATGAAGATGTTCTCATCGAGTTGAACATTGATAATTCCGGAGATTTTATCGAGGATCTTGTGATCCAGGCCATAAAAAGAGGAGATTCCATGTACTTTTTTGGTCCTGCAGCACCCATTGAGACCGGTTTAAGCAGTGAGGTCCTTACTAGTGCCAATATGAATTATGTAAGAATATCGACTGTTGATGAGACATTTACACAAAGTAATGATGGGATGAGCTTTTTTGCCGGTCCGAGAAGAGATCCATTCTTTATGGATTTCAATCGTTCACAGGAGGTATTAGCTGGAGCTGCTGCTCCGGAAGGATTTTACCCTGAAGGACAGTCAAGTGACTTCTTTAATGAATTGAACACCCTGGCCATCGTAATTGAAGTGCCCAATAACATGTTGGGAACGGCACCGACACATGTTGGTGAAAGTGTAGGAATATCGGGATTGCCTCCAGCTTATAATGTATGGGTATCTGCTAAAAGGAAACAGTAATAAAAAAACATTGAACTAATGACTACATATAAATTAAGATATATATTATTTGCTCTTTGCACGACTCTGTTATTCATTCAATGTGCAGACGATGACGATAATGGAAATGTGATCACCCAGATCACTTGTGACGATGGGATACAAAATGGTGATGAGGAAGGAATCGATTGTGGAGGAAGTGTTTGTGAACCTTGTTTGACCGGAGTCGACTTTACAGGTACTTTTGTTCAATTGGATATTGTTGGCAGACCAGCAATAAATACTGTTTTCAGTGGAACGGATATGGTTAAGAACAATTTTAATGTTTCAGAAGTATCGAATAGAGCACTTTATCAACCTATTTTTGAAACCACATTGGAAACCTATCATGATGTTTATGCAGCTGCATTGGGGATCCCATTGGAAGACCTGGATTACGAAACCAATATTCTTGATCTTGATGCAGCAACCTTTACAACAGTACTGGCACAATTTGATGCCTTGCAAGTAGCTCCAAACGGACCAACTACTTATTATGATCCCAATACTGGACTTGTATTTACAGGGAGGAGTTTATCCGACGATACTATCGATATTTCACTAACTCTTATGTTTGGTGGTACAGACGGGACCCGATTTGATGGATCGGATACCAATGGCGATGGTACACCAGACACACCACAACTTACCAGCGATGGGGTAGGACCGGGCGATAGAGATTTTTCGTTGTCCTTTCCTTATTTGGAAATGGTTGTCTTACCGGAATAGTGATTTGAATTAACCAGGCCTTGAATTATAAAATACTGATCAAGAGATTATTTCAAGTTTTTAAAACAATTTTTATTGTTTTTTCTTTCATCATTA
The DNA here is from genome assembly GCA_024644805.1 of Flavobacterium sp. Taxonomy (GTDB): domain Bacteria; phylum Bacteroidota; class Bacteroidia; order Flavobacteriales; family Flavobacteriaceae; genus Marifrigoribacter. The sequence goes on from JAHEHC010000063.1 coordinate 9,665, forward strand.
TTTATTCCTGTTCTGAAGATAATATAGGGATCACCAATCCTAAAGACTACGATCGTTTTCTTAGTACAGATCACAATGAGTCCTTTGAAAATGCCAATAAAGAAATTGCATTCTGGTCGAAAAGGTTAAGACCCGATAGTACAGGAATTGGAGACTTGATTCCCTTGGCCAACTCTTATGTGGCTCTTTTTGAAACTACCGGGAATATTCAATACCTTAAAGATGCTGAAGTCCTTATGACCAAAGCGTATTCTTTGCCTTCTCTGAATAAAGACGTATATGGAAGGACATTGGCACATAATTATATTGCTCAACATCGGTTTAAAGAAGCTCTTCATTTATTAGAGGCTATTCATGGAGGAATCTCAGAAAAACGATCTACAGGATTGATGCTTTTTGATATCTATCTTGAAGTGGGTGAATATAAAAAAGCCTATCATTTATTGACTGAATTTGAAAACAAGGAGGATTTTGATTATCTGATACGGATGGCCAAATGGAACGATCATTTGGGGAATTCTGAAGCAGTCATACGAGCCATGGAACGGGCAAAGTCCATAGCGGAATCAAGAGGAGTTCAAGATCTACTGATCTGGACCTATAATAATCTTGCCACGGTTTACGGTCATTCGGGAAAAATTGAAAAATCATATGATTATTTTTTAAGATCATTGAAGATTCAACCGGATCAGGTAGTGCCGAAAAGAGGTATAGCCTGGATCGTTTATTCTTATGAAAAGGATGCTTCTGAAGCCAACAGAATTATGGATTCTATAATGATCCGACATATATCCCCTGACCACCTGTTATTCAGTTCTGAGTTGGCTTATTTCAGCAATGATGGAAGGGAAACTGAAAAGTACAGAAACCAATTTATAGACCTAGCTGAAAATAGCGATTATGGGATGATGTATCTAAGTGATCTGGTAGCGCTTTATACCGAAATAGATCCAATAAAAAGTATCGATCTGGCTGAAATGGAACTTGAAAATAGAGCTACACCATTGACCTACAGTTTACTAGCATTTGCACATCTAAAGAATGAAAATATTGAGGGATCATTAAGAATTATTGAAGATCATGTTCAGGGAAAGACCTTCGAACCAACTGCTCTCTTTTATTCTGCTTTGATATACCAAAAAGCCCAAAAGAACGGTATGCTATTGGAAGTCATGGACCAACTAGATGAAGCTCATTTTGAGTTGGGTCCTGTTAGGATGAGAGAGTTAGATGAAATGTATAAGAATTGAATATTTTTTCATTAGATTTACGTGAATTTTTCAAATAAAGACCTATTTATTAACTAATAATACATACAATGAGAAGATCTACTTTTGGATTTGCCCTATTTATGATGTCTGTTTTTGGAGTGTGTTTGCATGCACAAAATATCAGCCAGAATCTTGACAAACACTTTGAACATTATTTAGAACAAAACGAGCTTTTACCCCAAGATGTTCAATGGCAAATTACCAACGAAAATGCAAGTCAATTAAGCGGAGTGACTAATGTTTACTTCACGCAAGAAATTAACGGAATACAGATATATGGGACTGAATCCAGTATTCACATTCTACAAAATGGTACCACACTTCGTTCCAATAATCGTTTTATCAAGAACAGTGTTAGCAGAGTATCTGGATCCAATACACCGTCCATTTCAGCGATTCAGGCAGTGATGAATGCTGCTAACCAACTCAATTATTCCATCACCGAATCCCTTTATATTGTGGATAATCAAGGTGGGGCTGATCAGAGAACCATTCTAAGTGACGGAGGAATTTCATTAAGTAATATTCCTGCTAAATTGGTGTATCATATCGCCGAGAATAACGACCTTAAACTGGCATGGGATATTTCAATACAAGAAAAGGCCCAGACCAATTGGTGGAGTATGAGAGTGGATGCCGCTACAGGAGCCATTCTCGATCAAAACAACTGGATGGTAAGCTGTGCAATAGAACACGATCATTCTGAAGATGAGATATTGGACTATAATAAGAATCTTTACGATATTCCAAATTATGCAGAAATTATAGCGAGTGAAGGTGGTTGTAATAACTGTTATGAAGTATTTGCCTTGCCTCTTGAGAGTCCATTCTATGGACCAAGAACTACTGAAATAGACCCTGCAGATGGAACAGCATCTCCATTTGGATGGCATGATACTGATGGTAATCCTGGGGCAGAATTTACAGTAACTACTGGAAATAACGTAGATGCCTATGATGCAGGAGATAACCCGGGTTTCAGACCCGATGGTGGTGCAAATTTGGATTTCTCAGGGTATCCTTTCGATGAGATTTATACTGGAGCTAATCAATACGAATCAGCTTCGATCACTAACTTATTCTATTGGAATAATATAATCCATGATGTTTTATATCAATATGGTTTTGATGAAGTGTCCGGGAATTTTCAGGAGAACAATTATGGGAATGGAGGATCAGGAAGTGATTCTGTAAATGCAAACGGACAAACCTCTGTATGGTGTAATGCCACATTCGGCACACCACCGGATGGTTCTAATCCTTCAATGAACATGTATATATGTGGTGATAAGGACGGTGATTTTGATGCACTGGTAATGATCCATGAATATGGACATGGAGTATCCAACAGATTGACCGG
>JAHEHC010000006.1 GCA_024644805.1 Flavobacterium sp.
TGAGGTCTGGTCGAGCATTATCGCCTACTTGAGACAAACTCTCAATAACATGATTTTTGCCAACAAAACCTGTTTTATACCCCAGATCTTTAAAATAGGAACCCATGGTCTTTTCATTTCCTGGAACGATAAAACTGTTCCATTGTACCACAGTCTGACCATCATTCCGTTTCATGTTGTTTAAAAATCCTTTGTTCGTCGCTCGACTGGCAAAGTTCCCGGTCAGGCAATTATATCTGCTTGGTGTACAAACCGGTGAGACCACCATCATATTTTCCAACCAAACCCCTTCTTTGGCTAAACGGTCAATGGAAGGAGTTAAATTAGCAGGTTTTCCATCTTCTGTTAGTCCTTCAGGGATGTTATTGAACATATTCGGATACATATCATCGGTGATAATAAAAATGATATTGGGCTGTTCTTTTTTACAACCTATCAAAAGAATAATGGAAAAGAAAAGAATTAATTTTATAAATGACCGATTCATATTTTGCCTAAAAATATTCTACTAATTAGATGTTGTTAGGATTTATAACCACTTCTTTCTCCTAAAAAAGATGATCATTATGATGATAACCAAGATCATAATACCCCAAATTCCGAAATATCCATATTTCCAATGAAGCTCCGGCATATTTTCAAAATTCATCCCATAGATACCGGCTATGAAAGTAAGAGGGATGAAGATAGAGGCCATGATGGTCAGTGTTTGCATGACCTGGTTCATTTTATTGCTAATCCCTGAAAGGTACAGATCCATGATACTGGAAAGCATATCTCTTTGGGTTTCGAACGATTCATTCACTTGGATGATGTGCTCATAGACATCTCTTAGATACCGTAGCGTTTTCTCTTTAATCAAATTCGTTCTGTCCTTTTGAAGTTCAGAAACAGCCTCTCGTAATGGGACTATGGTCTTTCTTAATTGGATCAGTTGTCGTTTCAGTTTCTGAATTTGATGCATGGACATCTGATCGGGTGTTTTCAACACCTTTTCTTCAAGTTGTTCTATGGTCTCACTAAAATGTTCGGTCACAAAGAAATAGTTGTCTACAATGGTGTCGATCAGACGATATAGCAGGTAGTCTGGTCCCTGTTGTCGCATGATCCCCTTATTTTCCTTTATCCGAACCCGAATAACATCAAAGATATCCCCTTCTTGCTCCTGAAATGAAATGACCCAAGTATCCCCAAGGATAAAACTTACTTGTTCAGATATGATTGAATGACCGGACTTACTGATCCCTAACATTTTAAGGGTGACAAACACGTATTTGTCAAATTCCTCCATTTTTGGTCTATGATTGGTATTCAGGATGTCTTCCATTAACAGCGGGTGCAGTTCAAAATAATTACCGATCTCTTCAATGATCTTGGTGTTGTGAAGACCATCTACATTGATCCAACTGGTTGTGGGACTTGTTTTAAGTGGAAAACAATCTTGTGGCGTATCACAGAGGATCTCATTATAGTCGGTTGCTGTATAATCAATCGCCGTAATCTTAATATGATCCGATTTTTTTGCTCCAATATGTAACAATGTTCCCGGAGCGAGTCCAGCTTTTTTGGATAGTTTATTTGATGTTTTAGCCATTTAATTTGGTATTAGGTGAGAGATCCTTCTTATAGACTACCGTTCTGTATGGGAATGGGATCTCGACCCCTTCGATATCAAATCGTTTCTTAACACTTTTATTAATGTCGGTATGCATCCTTCTCGCTCGAAAGGGATCATTGGTCCATACCTCAGCCCTTAAATTGACACTGGAGTCACCAAAGCTTAACACTCGAACATTGACCTGTGGGGCCTTATTTTTTTTATCTTCATCGGTACGGACATCGATACATCTAGGATGTTTACTCGCCACTTCCTGTATGATCTTTGTTGCCAGTTCTACATCACTATCATAACTGATTCCAAATTCGATCATTCTACACACATTCTCATCATCAATGGAGTCATTGATAATGACGTCTGAACTGATCACTGCGTTGGGAATTATGATCCTTTTATTCTCAAAGTTAATGATTACGGTATGACGGAGGGTTATATCCTCAACGATTCCGTAATCCAATGATCCAACTTTAATCAGATCACCCACTCTGAAGGGTCTGAACATGACTATGAATATACCTCCAACAATATTGGAGAAGGCTTCTTGTGCTGCTAAACCGATGAACACTACCATAATACCGGCACCAGCGAAAATGGTGATTGCCAGTGCTTTTAACTTAGGGATCAATAGAACAATCGAACCCAATGCTACCAATAAAATAATTAAGGAAGCTGCATTCTTGAAGAATTTATACCGGGTTGGGTCAACATTTAGATTGTTAGATCCTGAAATGAATGTTTTATCAATGATCCATCTAACGATCTTGGTAATGATTATACTACCAATGAGTATGGCAGCTATAATAATGACCGTTTTCCAATCAATATTCAGATCGCTTAAAAATTCCTTCACACTTTTCAGAAAATTCATATCTAATTTTAAGGGTTAAATGCAATAAATCAATTCAGTGTACAATCCTACAAATTAAATTGCATTTTCTAATTTACATAAATTATATTATATAAAATAATGTCGGACAGACATTATGAATTAGTTCTCATCTTTGTAGTAAAGACTTAAAATTGACCTCATACTTTTCTTTCCGATTTCTATGTCATGGATCGTCGATCTCACCTTTTGAGACAGAAAAATTATCATTGGTTGATTTACTTTTGAGATCAATTTAAAAGCGTTACCTAAGTTATTGTCCCAAATTTTATGATATCTCAGCAAATCGTCAGGATACACCACATTTCTAATGGTTCCTTCTTCCACTCCCTTAAAGGGGGTCTCAATGTTCAAGTAGCCATAGTCATCGGTTAGTTGTTCTCCAGGCTCTATATCTCGAATTGCAATTTCAAAATTATACGCAGAGCTAAGGCAATTTGAATTAAAACTGTGATTTACATAACGGCCATGATCCCAACACAATATATAATTGCCTTTGTTATTTCTGAACGCATAGGTTTCAACAAGTTGCTTAATATGAGAATCATAGTTGGAGAATTTATCCTTTGATATTTCTTGATCCAACGGATCCAATACCCATGTAATTGTTCCTTTAGGAATAAATTCAGTAGCTACAACACCATACCCCATTTCTGAACTTATTAATTGAAGTTTGGTGTTAGGATGGATCATAGACCATAGAGGTTGTTATATTTTAACGTGATGGATGATAGAATACTATGTGGAGAATATTTCATCTTTCGATTTAAAATTTTTGAATTCGACCAAATACCCGTTTGGATCTTTAACAAAGAATGATCGATGTTCTCCGTTCTTGTCCTTGAAAACCGTAAATTCTTTAACAATATTTAATTTAGTTTGACTTAGAATGCTATAAATGTCATTCCATGATTTTTCCTCCAGGATAATGCCATAATGGAATGATGGAAGAACTTGTTTGCCCAAGCGATAGTTCTTAAAATCAAAATCGAATTTTCCGGAAGCGGTAAATGTGATCTGATTATTATAAAGATCTATATCGATCCATTGATCACTATTTCTTCCCAACTTTGCTCCCAAAGTATTTAAATAGAATTTCTTCGTTTCCTCGATGTCTTTACAAGGTAGTGCCAGGTGAAAGGGTTGTTGTTTCATGATTTTTTTAATTATCTATTCAATATATGTGCAAAAATTAAAGGTGCTACAATCGTAGCATCTGATTCAATGATGAATTTTGGCGTATCAATATCCAATTTTCCCCATGTTATCTTTTCATTGGGTACGGCTCCAGAATAAGAACCATAACTTGTTGTCGAATCGGATATTTGACAAAAATAACTCCAGAAAGGAGTATCTTCTTGCTGCAGATCCTGGTATAGCATTGGGACCACACAGATTGGAAAATCACCTGCTATTCCACCGCCTATTTGAAAAAATCCAATACCAGTCTTCGAGTTTTTCGAATACCAGTCGGCCAAATAGGTCATATATTCAATTCCAGATTTCATAGTACTAGCCTTCAGTTCGCCCTTGATCACATAGCTTGCGAATATATTTCCCATGGTACTATCTTCCCAGCCGGGAACAACCATGGGTAGATCCCTTTCGGCCGCAGCAATCATCCATGAGTCTTTGCTATCGATCTCATAATATTCTTCAAGAACTCCGGAAAGTAGCATTTTGTACATGAATTCATGTGGAAAATAGCGTTCTCCTTTGTGTTCAGCATCCTTCCATATTTTAAAAACATGCTTTTCCAGTCTTCTGAATGCTTCCTCTTCTGGAATGCAGGTGTCAGTAACCCGATTCAGTCCCTGATCCAGCAATTGCCTTTCATATTCAGGAGTTATGTCGCGGTAATTTGGGATTCTCTTATAATGACTGTGGGCTACCAGATTCATTATATCTTCCTCGAGATTGGCCCCTGTACAAGAAATGATATCGACGTGTTCTTCCCTGATCATATCGGAGAAGATCTTACCCAATTCTGCGGTACTCATGGCACCAGCCAATGAAACCAACATTTTCCCATTGCTGTCCAATACCGTTCTGTACCCTTTTGCTGCATCGACTAATGTTGCCGCATTGAAATGAAGGAAATAGTTCTCGACAAATTGCGAAACCGGGCCTTTAGTAATTGAATTCATTTTCTTTGAATTTGAAATCATTTGTGTTCTCTTCAAAGCCGAAAATTTGTTCCTCTTCATTTTTGTCATCAAATGGTTCTTCATCGATGAATTTATAACTCAACATCTTGTAATACAATTTTGCGGCAAGGAAATCAGAGGATTTGTCATTTTTATTTGGACAAAGTTCAACGATGTCAAATCCCACCACGTTTTTTTCCTTAAAGACCATTTTCAAAAAGTCCAAAGTCTCATACCAAAGCAAACCACCGGGTTCTGGTGTACCTGTAGATGGCAGAATAGAGGGATCAAAGGCATCCAGATCGAATGTGATATATACATTGTCAGTAAGCAGGGCTACTGCATTTTCCATCCAATAATCATCATTCACCATATCATGGGCAAAGAATACATTGTCCAAGTTCATTTCCTCCATTTCTGAGACATCCATACTTCGTATTCCCACCTGAACAAGGTTTGTGTTTTGATTGGCTTCATATAATGCACAGGCATGGTTGTATTTTGAACCTTGGTATTGAGGTCTAAGATCGGCATGGGCATCGATATGCAATACACTTAGATCGTCGAAATTTTCATAAAAGGCACGAATAGCTCCAATTGAAATTGAATGCTCCCCTCCAACGAGTGTCACCAACTTATTTTGATTTAAATTCTTTTTTGTTGTTTTATAAACAGAGGACACCATGGCTTCTGGACTATTCAGATCTATGAGTGCTTCATTCAAGTAAATTCCATGTTTATAGACCTCACTCTGTGTTTCAATATCGAATAGCTCCATGTTGTTAGACGCCTCCAAAAAAGCGGAAGGCCCTTTGTCAGCACCTTTTTGCCAGGTGCTTGTTCCATCATAAGAAATGGGTATCAAAACAATTTTTGCTTGTTCGTACTCTCCGTAGGATTTAGGAATTCCTGCGTATGTATCTTTTGTTTTCATTATAATAAATAATTAATAAATTGAAATACTCTTTTGCTCTTCTAATTGATCTTCTGATTCTTTTTTGTTTGCAAGGTTATAACCAAGGATCCTGAGCAGATCATCAGATTTCTGTTGTTCAGAAAAAACGGTATTGATCAGGTTTCCATTCTGGTCATGATCTATTAGGATATGCTGTGGTTGTGGAATAAGGCAATGTTGCAACCCTCCAAAACCACCAATGGTTTCTTGATAGGCCCCTGTGTTGAAAAAACCAATATACAAGGGTTTTTCCTTTTTGAATTTTGGTAAATATATGGCATTCATATTCTGTTCAGAATTGTAATAATCATCACTATCACAGGTGAGTCCGCCCAAAAGAACTCGCTCGTACTCGTCGTTCCACCTATTTACCGACAGCATGATAAATCGTTTGTTGATTGCCCAGGTGTCTGGTAGCGTGGTGATAAAAGAGGAATTGATCATATTCCATTTCTCCCGATCGTTTTGTTGTTTTTGATGCAGGATCTCATAAATAGCACCTCCACTTTCACCAACGGTAAAACTTCCAAATTCAGTGAAAATATTGGGTACAGGGACATTAGCCTCATCACAGGCCAATTTGATCTGATTGATGATCTCATCTACCATATAAGCATAATCATAGTCGAAGGCCAATGAATTTTTGATAGGGAACCCTCCACCAATGTTCAAGCTATCCAAGCTGGGACATATTTTTTTAAGATTCACATATACTTTAAGGCATTTTAATAACTCATTCCAATAATATGAAGTATCCCTAATTCCTGTATTGATAAAAAAATGAAGCATCCTAAGTTCGGCTTTAGGGTGATCCTGTATGGCACTTTTATAAAAGGACACAATGTTCTTGTATCCTATTCCGAGTCTTGAAGTATAGAATTCAAACTTGGGTTCCTCTTCGGAAGCGATGCGAATACCAATTTCAAATTTACGGTCTATTTCATGATTTAGAAGATCCAACTCCTCGTAATTATCGATGATGGGAATGCAATTCTTATGACCACCATTGATTAGACGAGCAATGTTGTTAATATACAATTCTCTCTTAAACCCATTACAAATAATATAGGCATCATTATTAATTCTATTGTCAAGTTTGAGCTGCTCCACGATATCCATATCAAATGCAGAAGAAGTTTCAATATGAATATTGTTCTCTAAGGCTTTATGAATAACATGACTGAAATGTGAGCTCTTTGTACAATAGCAATAATGGTATTCACCATCGTAATTATGTTTTTCCATAGCTTTATAAAACCACTCTTTAGCCAGATTGATATTTTCAGAGATCTTCGGTAAAAAAGTAAATTTTAAGGGGGTTCCATATGAACTTACAAGCTCCATGAGGTCTACATTATGGAAAGACAACTCTCCGTTGCTTACCTTGAATTCTTGTTGCGGGAAATCGTAGGTCTGATCTATTAGATCAATGTATTTAGTTTTCAATTTTCGTGTTTTAAGCTTAATAAATTATGTGAAATCTTTGTCTGGATTATCTGTTGGTAAAAATCACAAAAAGATCAAACACGATATTGAAATATAGTGGTAGGGATAAAAAAATATCTAAAAAAAGATGCGTATGAGTTGTCGGAAGTTAGCCCTAAAATTTGGTTCCCCTTCCAAAGGGTAGCTTTTGATTTTGACTTCCTAATTTTCAAAAGCCCAAACTTGAAAACAAGTATCATTATGTTCAGCTAAACATCAAATTCTTGATGAAAATATAGTGCAAATTAACATAAAAAAACAATTGAAATTGTATTTTCAGGCAATTATTTTTCAGCGATAAAAAAGGCTATAATAATAAGTGTAATAAATTAATATTCAATATAATAAAAACTAAAAACACAATTATTTTTAGTGCGATTTAAATGATGGGAAGGGTTGAATATAACAATAGACTGAAAAATCGATCAAAAAGCGATGTCCAGTAGCTGACCACTTATTCGCAACAATTCCAATTCGATCAGTTTTGCATCGTATTTTGCATTGTTCAAAGATGTTCGTGTTCTCAGTAAATTAATCTGTGCCTGCCTGAATTCAATTGAAGTTACTTGTCCGAGTTTATATCGTTCCTGAGTTCTGTCAAAATTATTCTGATTGGTAATTACATTTTGCTCCTGGACACTAAGAATGAACAATTTGTTTTGATATTCTTCATAGGCATTCAGTAATGTGTTTTCAAGAGTTTCCATTTCCTGCTGCTGCAGGATCTCTTGGTTCTCAAGAGCGATCTTTGAGTTAGCCACTCTGGTCTTTGTGTTTCCACCATCAAACACATTCCAGGATAGATTTATACCTGCGCTCAAACCATTATTAATGAATTGGGCCAGAAATGAAGTGGATGGATTTTCACTTTTATTCCAACCATAAGATCCGGTTAATCCTATTGTTGGAAGATAATCACCCCGATTTGCCCTGATATTGTATTCACTGATGAGAATATCTTTTTCGATCTGATTGAGGACCACATTTTCATTTTTCGCCATAGCCAACAATTCATCATAAGTTAGCAGTGTAATGAAATCAACCTCTGTTTCTACCTCAAAATTGATGTCTTGCTGACCCCCTAAGACGATATTCAGGTCTCGTTTGGTATTAATTAACAACTGTTTGGCGTTTAACAATAGGATGCTATCATTGTTCACATCCACTTCAGCGTTCAACATTTCTAATTTGGTAGCTTGACCATATTCGTATTGGTAGCGTGCTCTTTGTAGTCGCTGTTTTGATATCTCAAGGGTCTCTTTTAGATTTTGGGTATTTTCCGACAGTCGGGCAATTTGAAAATAGATATTGAATAATTGCAAATAAGTGTTCTCGATGGTCTCTCTCGCCTGTAATTCTGAGAGATTAAATGTTTCTTTGAGTTGTTTATAATTGTACTTTCTACCCAAACCATCAAATAGGGTGTAATTAAGATTCACTGAAGCATTATAGGATTTGGTCTCTGCTCCCTTAACTTTTATAATATTTCCACTCTGATCTTCAATTTCCTGATCGTTCAAATTGTAATTTGCACCCGCATTTGTAGTGATACTTGGGAGCATTCTTGAGTTATAGATGCTGGAATTGTTCTTAGCAATCTCCACATAATTATTAGCCAATTTAATTCCATAGTTATTCTCTAAAGCTATTTCAATGGCCTCTTTCTTGGTTAAAACCTGTTGAGTTATTCCCGGTTGTGCCCAAAAACAGATCACTAAGGCAGCAACTATTCTAATGTAGTTCATCGTTCTCATAATTTAGTTCAATAATAGCTCTCTCAACTTCTTCTTTTGAAACCGATCTTCCGGTGCGCATCCATTTTATAAATACTTTGATCGAATTCGACAATGATAATAAGAGAGGAAGTAGGACCAATGTTAACACCGTAGCTATAGCGATCCCATATGAAATAGAAAGTGCCATGGGTTTAAGGAATTGAGCTTGTCTGCTCTTTTCCAGCAATAAAGGTGCTAAACCGGCAATGGTGGTCAATGATGTCAGGAATATGGCCCTGAAACGCGATTTTCCTGCCTGAACGAGCGCCTCATCAAACTTCAATCCGTCTCTTAAATAACCGTTGAATTTTCCGATCAACACCAAACCGTCATTCACCATGATTCCAATCAGGGCTATAATTCCCAACCAGGATAGAATATTGATTTGAAATCCATGGAAGAAATGGCCCCAGACCACACCGATCAAACTGAACGGGATCAATAGCATGAGCAGTAAGGGCTGACTATAGGTCCTAAATGTAAATGCGATTACCATATAGATGATCAATAAGATTATTGGACCAACTAAATTAACTGAATTGATCGTTTTTGTAGCCTGTCTGTTCTGCCCTTCATATAATGCTGATACAGAAGGAAATTTTGATGATATCCCAGGCATTATATTGGTTCTGATATCATCCAGTATATCTGTCGAACTGACATCAAAGGATTTCAGGTCGGCTGTGACTTGTATCTCTCTTTTTCCTTCCAGGTGGTTTATGGCAATATCGCCTCGGGCGATCTCATAGCTAGCAATTTCAGAAAATGGGACCTTATTTCCTGTAGGGGAATTGATCCACATATCATCCAGATCCTTGATAGAGGATCGATCATCTTTATCATATCGAACCCAAACCCGGATCTCATCCTGTCCTCGTTGAAATCGTTGAGCCTGATAACCGAAGAAACCAGATCGAACCTGTGACATGACGCTTTGCAAATTAAATCCCAACAGATAAGCTTTATCCTTCAGCTGAATTTGAATTTCCTTGATGCCTTCAGGGTCGTTATCCGATATGTCCTTCAGAACAGAATTCTCAGATAGTGCTTGTTTCAACTCGTTCTTTGCTGCTTTTAACTCAGGAATATTATTCCCTAATAATGAAACTGCTACAGGGCTACCACCAAAATTACCACCGGAACCAAAGGTGAGACTTTCAACCCCATAGACTGTTCCAACCCGGTCTCGAATTGCATTGGTAATATCAGGGGATGAAAAATCACGAGATTCTCCAGGTAACAGGTTTACGGTCAAAGAAGCATTTGAAGTTCCCGGACCTATTCGTTTAATTATATTTTCAACCACCGATATATTTCCGGTTTGCTTTTCTGTGAATTCTTGATTGACCTCCCATACTTTTTCCTCTATGCTTGATATAATGGAATCGGTGATCATTTCGTTGGTTCCTTGGGTCATTTTGAGATCGATTGAGATCCTATCGCTGGCAATTCTTGGGAAGAATGAGGTTCCAACTATTCCGCCTCCAATAGCACCAATACTGAATATCAGTAATGCTATTGGGATGGCAAAGCCCAAAAATCTGTTTTTCAGAAAGAATCGCATATAGGGAACATAGACCCTGTCTCGAATTTTAAATAATATTCTTTCAGCCCTTTGATTCATGTTCTTGAAGAATTGATCTATTTTGCTTAGCTTTTTACCTGACCTATGCAATGCCTTTGAATGTGCTACGTGTGCAGGTAATATGATCAAGGCCTCGATAATCGACACCGAAAGTGTCAGGATGACAACAGTTGAAACTTCACCAAAAAAATCTCCAATTCTTCCATCTAAAAAGAAAAATGTGGAAAATGCGATCATGGTAGTGATCAGTGCAGATACAACTGGGGGTAACACCTCTATCGTACCGTCAATTGCCGCCCGTATTGGAGATTTTCCTTTTTCATAATGATGATAGATGTTTTCGCCAATAACAATTCCGTCATCAACCAGAATACCAATTACGATGATCATACCAAAGAGGGAGAGGACATTGATAGTAACACCTAGTTGAGCAGCAAACATGAACATTCCGAAAAATGAAATAGGAAGACCAACTGCTACCCAAAAAGCAAGCCTGACGTCGAGGAAAAATGCTAAAAAGAAAAGTACTAGAGTGACTCCCATCAAGGCATTCTTAATTAGAAGTCGGGTACGTTGGGTCAAGGTGATCGATGAATCACTGGAAACATCAAGTCGTACATTATCATGTTGTTGATTGAATTTATCAATATATACTTTTACATAATCAGCACTTGAAATCAGATCTTCACTATTGGTATTGCTAACCGTGATATTTATTGCCTTCTTTCCATTGAAGAAGATCCTGTCCGGAACCTCAGACCAAGTATCCCTTACATCAGCAATGTCCTTGAGTCGGATAGTGTTACCATTGGGTTCTGCTCTTACTATGATATTGATCAATTCATCTCCATAATAGGATCTGTTACGAGCTCTGATCAGATAATCCTCAGCTTCAGTCTTAATATTACCACCCGTGATCAGTATGTTGGATCTGCCAACAGCGTTGGCAACATCTTGAAAAGTAAGATCATATGCCCTAAGATCGTTCTCTCGAACAGTAATTGCTATCTCCTCAGCCGGGAATCCGGAAATTTCAACCTGGGAGATACCATCGGCACCCCTAAGATCATTTTCAATCTCTCGAGCATATTGTTTTAAAGTTGAAAGAGGTATATTCTCTCCACTAAGCGTGAAGCTGATCGTAGGTCGTATGCTCTCTACTTTTGCTATCACAGGAGGCTCCAAACCTGAAGGGAATGAAGGAACCCGATCTACAGCATTCTTAACATCAGCCAAAACAACGTCAATATCCTTACCTTTTAGTATCTCAACACTTATCACAGCAGAGTTTTCCCGAGATATTGAAGTAACACGATCAATTCCAACTGTTCCTTTTAAATTATCTTCGATCTTCAAAACAACCCCTTCTTCCATTTCAGTAGGAGAGGCACCTGGATAGAAAAGATTGACTCTGATCAATTGGGAATCTGTTAATGGAAAAAATGAAGATAACATTGATTTAGCTCCAAGGATTCCAAAAACGACAAATGCCAGTATAAATACATTAACAGCAACAGGGAATTTTATAAAATAACTGATGATCTTTTTCACGTTTTTCTGTTAATTGTTAGTGGTTTCTAATATTTTGACCTGCATACCATCATAGGCTCCAGGCACGTTTCTTGATACCAGAAGAGTACCATCTTCAATGCCTTTAATGACTGCGGTTTCTGCCGAAAAATAAACAGGGTCTATTTCAACTAGATTCAGGATCGAATCGTTTACAATGAACAAATATTTATTGTCAATTAGTAGTTTACGGGAGACCTCAATAGCATTCTTTTCAGATTTGGCGGTAAGATTGGCCTCCAAATACATTCCTTCTTTAAGGTTGGGATGGGATAGTTGAATATAAGCCTTAATGGTTTGTGAGTTGGTGTCTACTTTTCCGTTTACCCGAATCACAGTTCCGGTATACTCTTTCGACAGGTCCAGATTGTGAAGCGAAACGGAATTCCCTTTTTTTAACAGATCGGCATATTCTGCACCAACAGACACTTCCATTTCATAAACACCCGGATCGATGAATTCGCCTAATTTCTGACCGGGTCTAACCAAGGTGCCAGGGGTCACTATGGCTTCTGTCAAGATGCCTGAATAGGGAGCACGTATTGTATATTTACTTAGCTTCACTTCCAGATTCTTAACATTATAGTAGCCTGTTATGATTCCTCTACCGGTGATAAAATATTTTTCCTGCTCTGTGTTAAATGATGGTAATTTTGGAATATTCTTATTCAGATCAAAACGAGTTAGATAATCCTGCCACTTTTGATATTCAGAAGGATAATCAAGCCTGATATCGGGCAATATGGAAATGAGACTATTGTAAAAATTACTTTTTTGGGATTGCAGATTGGCGTAGAATTCTTCACTGTTTATCGATAATATAGACTCCCCCTTATTGTAGGTGGTTCCAGCCTTGAAATCTTTAATTGATGGTTTTAACACACCCTGTACTTCTGCATAAAGTTCAATCCTATGTTTGGCGGTTAAATTTCCACTGGTTGTTATGATTATAGGCACCTCAATGTTTACAACGGTATCGACTTGAACGCTCTTAATGATCTTTGCAAACTGAGGCTTGGGTTTGTTCTTGTTCTCTATTAATGTTTTTGCAATAAAGAATGTCCCGATTAATAAGACAACTCCCAATAAAATTGAAAAATATTTTCTCATCATCTATGGATTAAAGTGATTGAACGTTTTCATTAAAATTCAGTTGTATTTTTTTCAAGATCATAATGATCTGATCTATTTCATTTTTAGATATATTATGCTGTACTGTACTGATGATCTGTTGTATCACCGGTCTGGTCCTTTTAAACGTGTCTTTACCCAGATCGGTCAAATAAACGTGGTTCACCCGTTTATCAGCCTGGCTTTGTTCCCGGGTGATATAATTTTTCTTTTGCATTTTATTAAGTAGACGGGTCAAGGACGATTTGTTTCGCAGGGTGAGAAATGCAAGTTCATTCTGATTGATCCCATCCCGATCGTGAAGTCTTTTAAGTACGATCATCTGTTCTTTTGTGAGATCGATGTTATGGGCATTCAATAGCTCCTGTAAATGATAGTCAACGATCTTTACGGTTTTTCCTAACCAGGGGCCAATGGAATTTTCAAAATCCGGTTTTTCATTTTTCTTTTTCATGGTGCAAATATAACCATTATGTCAACTTGTTGCATATGCAACTAAATTTAATTCTTATATATTGATAAAATATTTTTATTGTATCGAGATCGTATCTTATACAGTCTATTAGAAAAGGTTGTTATTCTATAGAATATACTTATTGATGTTATCGAATTATTCTTTTATCATTCCTTATTTTTGCTGTATAAAGAATTCAATATGGATAATGATATCATTGAAAGCTTGGAGTGGCGTTATGCTACCAAGAAATTTGACACCAATAAGAGACTTAACAGGGAAAAACTCGATGTTTTAAAAAGATCGTTCGATCTAACCGCCACATCCTACGGATTGCAACCTTTGAAGATGGTGATCGTCAGTGATCCGGGAATCATAGAGCAATTGGTTCCCATGTCTTACAATCAACCTCAGATAGGCAATGCATCTCATATTTTAGTGATTTGCATCGAATCTGAAATAGATGCCCAATATATCAAAGGATACTTCAAAAGTGTTGAGGATTTAAGAGGAACGACCAGAGATATTTTGGAGCCATTTGAGGATTTTCTGGTTGAGCATTTTTCAAAAAAGGATAAGGAGGAAGTAGAGCTCTGGGCTACCAATCAGGCCTATCTGGCCATGGGAAATCTTCTTACCGTTTGTGCTGTTGAAAAGATAGATTCCTGTCCTATTGAAGGATTTGAACCTGAAAAATATGACGAATTCCTCAAGTTGAAGGAAATGGGCTTGAGATCGGTGTTGGTCTTAGCTGTCGGTCACCGAGCTGAGGACGATATGTTCTCCAAATTCAAAAAGGTAAGACGAGGGATCGATAAGGTGATCATTGAACACAAATAAAAAATTGAATATCAACGCAACGCCATGTTGGGCTTGGTATCTAAATCGTAGTACAATAAATCAATAAATTATGCCGGGATTTGAATTATTTGGTGAAGAAGAACGTAAACAGGTGAATGATGTTTTGGAAAGTGGCATTCTAATGCGTTATGGATTCGATGGAATGCGAAACGATCATTGGAAGGCCAAAGAGTTTGAGAAAGCCTTTGCTGAACGTATGCAATCCGATCATTGTCAACTGGTTTCCAGTGGGACATCAGCCTTGACGGTTGCTTTGGCATCGGCGGGTATTGGAGCGGGTGATGAGGTGATCATGCCAACCTTTACATTTGTTGCCAGCTTTGAATCGATCCTAATGCTGGGTGCTGTTCCGGTGTTGGTTGATATCGATGATACCCTAACACTCGACCCGGAATCGGTCAAAAAAGCCATTACTCCAAGAACCAAGTGCATCATGCCGGTGCATATGTGTGGGTCTATGGCCGATCTTAAAGCATTAAAGGACATCTGTGACGATAACGATCTCTTACTTCTTGAAGATGCTTGTCAGGCGATCGGGGGAACGTATGATGGAAAACCATTGGGTAGTTATGGTGATCTGGGTTGTTTTTCATTCGACTTTGTTAAGACCATAACCTGCGGCGAAGGTGGTGCTGTGATCACCAATAACAATACCTACGCTAAGCATGCAGATCATTATCAGGATCATGGGCACGATCATGTTGGCAATGACCGGGGAGCAGAGACCCATCCTTTCCTGGGTTACAATTTCAGGATATCCGAATTGAATGCTGCTGTTGGATTGGCTCAGTTGAATAGGCTCGATCATTTTTTGGCCATTCAAAAAAGTAACTATCTATCGATCAGAGAAGCATTAAGTACAGTGAATGGGGTTACTTTCAGAAGGGTTCCTGATGGCGGTGAAGAGAATTATTCGTTTGTGAATTTCTTTTTACCTACTGAAGAACTTACCGTAAAGGCGCATCAGGCTTTAGCAGAAATAGGGGTTGACGGTTGTTTTTATTGGTACACCAACAACTGGCATTATATCAATGGATGGGGACACCTGAAAGATCAATCGTCCTTGGGAAGATTACCCAAGGAGGTCCGTGAACAAATGCAAGATCTTAACAATACTGATTTTTCAAAAAGTGACGCCATAATGGGCCGTACCATATCATCCTTGATAAAAATAGGGTGGACCGAAAAAGAAGTACGGGAGCGTGCAGAAAAGATGAAGCAAGCTTTAAAAAGCGTTCTTTAATAGCTTACATATTCGGTGATCTCCAAACCATATCCAATCATACCAACCCGTTTGGTCTGTATGCTATTTGAGATCAGCCGGATCTTATGTATTTTCAGATCGTGTAAGATCTGTGCTCCAATACCAATATCCTTGTTATCCATTGGGATATTTGGAGCTTTTGCCACTTCATCCTTAGATTGTGATTCCTTGAGATGTTTTAATCTTGACAGAAGGTTAAAGGATTGATACTGTTGGTTGATGAATACGATAGCCCCCTTTTCTTCCTTATTTATGATCTTGAACATATCGTCCAGTTTCTTATCGGCATCATTGGTCAGGGTTCCCAAAATATCATTATTCACTAGTGTAGAATTCACTCTGACCAGTACCGGTTCATTATCATTCCATTTTCCTTTGGTCAGTGCCAGGTGTATCTGATCGTTCGTGGTTTGTCTGTATGCTCTTAAT
The DNA here is from genome assembly GCA_024644805.1 of Flavobacterium sp. Classification (GTDB taxonomy): domain Bacteria; phylum Bacteroidota; class Bacteroidia; order Flavobacteriales; family Flavobacteriaceae; genus Marifrigoribacter. The sequence continues at coordinate 16,160 of JAHEHC010000006.1, forward strand.
CTATAGGTTCCAAATTTGGTATTGATGGTGAAGTCCTCACATTTATTGATCAGCGAGTCATACTCCATACGGTAAGCAACCAGATCCTCTATGGATATCAATTTAAGATCGTGCTCCTCGGCCACTTTTATCAACTGAGGGAGTCTGGCCATGGTTCCATCTTCATTTAAGATCTCAACCAGGATACCAACAGGTCTTAATCCGGCCAATCTGGCCAGATCGATCGCAGCTTCGGTATGTCCTGTACGTCTTAAAACTCCACCTTCTTTAGCGCGTAAAGGGAATATATGTCCGGGTCTCCCTAAGTCCTGTGGTTTTGTTTTTGCGTCGACCAAAGCTTTTATCGTCTTGGAACGATCCTGCGCAGAGATACCGGTTGTACACCCATTACCCAAAAGATCGACCGAAACGGTGAATTGAGTGTGATGTAACACGGTATTATTCTCGACCATCATATTCAGGTCAAGCTCATTGCATCGATCTTCAGTTATTGGGGCACAGATGAGCCCCCTACCTTTGGAAGCCATAAAATTGATCATTTCAGGGGTGACCATCTCTGCTGCTGCGATAAAATCACCTTCATTCTCTCGGTTTTCATCATCAACAACGATGACGATCTTTCCATTGCGTATGGAAGCGATCGCATCCTGAATACTGTCCAACTTTATTTTAGTATCATTATTTGTGGAGATCATAGCTGGTTTTTATATGCTGCAAAGATATTGAATTGATTTTAAAATTATAAGTTGATTCAATCACCTTTTTTTCTGAAGAGATTCATTATTCGCTGTATGAAGGCATCCATATCAAATATACCCTGATCGGTTGTTGCGCGGTAGGTGAGCCACATACCCAGTGGCAGCATTACAACGGTACTAACCCATGAGGCGATAAAAGGATGAAGTGTGCCGTCCTCGGCACTGTTCTTTGCCATGATCCCAATGAAATGATAGGTCAGAAACAATAGAATGGCAACTACCATAGGTAGTCCCATACCTCCCTTTCTAATTATAGCTCCTAATGGGGCCCCAACGAAGAATAAAATAAAACAGGCCACCGCTAAAGCATATTTTTCATGCAATGCGATCTCATATTTATTTAGACGTTTGGTCTTGATCTTATATTCTTGCTTCTTTGCAGTGACGGAATGCTTGGTGCTACGCAAATTGTTGATCGCCAGATTGACGATCGCATTTTGTTTTACCGCATCAAAAAGAAGCAGTAATGAATCATTGTGTTGATAGCTTACGGAATCCAATCCTTTTAACTCTCCAAATTTTGTGAACCCACTGCGATAGGTCATATTCTTGGTGAACATGCCCATGTTCTTTTGATAATCTGTTGATAAGGAATCGATCTCAACGATCAATTCACCAACATTATACATATTGTGGTTGTTGAGCTTGTTCTCCTTATCAACATCCTTGTCATTAAGTTCGGTCAGATCTATATTAATGGTGTATTCCTCGAAGTAACTCTTTGCAAATGGTTTTTTACGTTGTTTATTTTTGTTATTGGCCTGAATCTCGTCATAATAATGACCATTCTTTAAGATCAACGATAGGGTATTGCTTCCTTCCTCACTGGCCAATTCACCTTCTTCAGCGATCATGACCGTAAAATTTCCGTTGGGTCTTTTTTCATTTTTTTTATGGATGACCACGTTCTTTAAATATTGATCGTTGTCACCAAACTTTTCAGCCACCTTGATATTGAAATCATCCCCAATCTGACTGAATTGCCCTTCAGCTATGACCATGGATGGTTTGAATTGAGAGATGTTCCTTCTGAGGTTTAGCCATTTGTATTCGGAATAGGGGATCACATTATTGGCAAAGAAAAATGCGGTCACACTCAATAGAAAAATGAAAACGGTCAGGCTTCTCATGGCCCTTTGCAGAGATATGCCATTCGACTTCATAGCAGCGAATTCATATTGTTCAGCAAAATTTCCAAAAACCATTAAAGAGGTCACCAGTATGGTCAGGGGAAGTACCAACGGGATCAGTCTTGGAGAGACGAACCAAAGGAATTTAAGCACAATGATCAGGTCAAGTCCTCTACCAGCCAGTTCTGAGATATATAGCCAAATGGTCTGAAGGACAAAAATGAACATCAGAATAATGAAAACACTCAAAAAGGTTTTTAGAAATGTAACCAGTATATACCTGTCCAGTATTTTCAAAATCCGTTTTTAGTCTAATTTGTTGATGTAATACCCATCATCAACATATTTGGCCTCATCAAATTTGAATAAGGTTGCAGATAAAGGTTGATTGGTCTTGAACGAGTTTACAGTTATCGTGAATTGAGTTCCCTTAGAATCGGTTTGAATGAGCTTAAAGATATGCTTGGTCTGCAGATCGATACCCAACAAAATATCTTTGATCTCAGCATTGGAATCAATGGGAATAAGCTTGATGTATTGGATCTTTCTGCCTTTTACATTCTGAAGAATATCCATCTTATACCGATATCCTTTCTCATAGAAAGTAAGCATCTTAGAAGGAGTGATCTCCCGGTCTTCGGTCGAATCGTATTTTGAAATGGTCACTTCTTCATCTTCCGGTACGATATTCACCATATTAGCACCATCGAATAATCGGGTTGTTCCCAGCATATTCAGCAAGTACTTGTCTCCTTGTAAGGTTACATCTCCACGAGTGTCCTGTTTTACATTCTCTTTGGTGTTGTTCAAGGAATATTTGAAATCGATCTTGATGTTTTCGTAGCTCCTGACCTTTTTTGACACCTCGTCTAATAGTGATTTCGCATCTTGGGCAGATAAGCTGGTCAATGTGAAAAAGGCTAAACAAATGGTAATTATATTTTTCATACGAATCATGTTTTATTCACCCCCCGATTGTAATTAATTTTCAGTATTTTCATTATCCAAGAGTTGATTCAAAGCCTCTAAGGTAGGGACCATAACCTGTCTGGCCTTACTTCCTTCAAATGGTCCAACTATTCCGGCAGCTTCCAATTGATCGATTATCCTACCGGCACGATTGTAGCCCAATTTTAATTTACGTTGAAGTAAGGAGGCCGAACCTTGCTGTGCGATCACCAGAACCTCTGCTGCATCTCTGAACAAGTCGTCTCTTTCGCTAATATCATTATCAAGATTTGTGCCAGCTTCCTCACCTACATACTCCGGTAGAAGATGGGCATTTGGATAGGCTTTTTGGGATCCGATATAGTCGGTTATATCAGCAACTTCGGGAGTATCAACGAATGCACATTGCAACCTGATAAGATCATTTCCCTGGGTATATAGCATGTCTCCACGACCGATCAGCTGATCGGCTCCCGGACCGTCTAAAATGGTTCTGGAATCTATCTTGCTGGTCACCCTGAAAGCGACCCTAGCCGGGAAATTGGCCTTGATAAGTCCGGTGATTACATTTACCGAAGGGCGTTGAGTTGCAATCACGAGATGGATGCCAATGGCTCTTGCCAATTGAGCCAATCTTGCAATTGGAGTCTCTACTTCTTTACCTGCGGTCATGATCAGGTCGGCAAACTCATCGATGATCAGAACGATATAGGGTAAGTACCGATGCCCTTCATTCGGATTTAGTTTTCTTGACTTAAATTTTGTGTTGTATTCCTTGATATTACGCACCATGGCATCCTTTAGCAGGTCATAGCGTGCGTCCATTTCTATACATAATGAATTCAAGGTGTGGATCACTTTTGTGGTATCGGTAATGATCGCTTCTTCTGTATCGGGTAGTTTTGCCAGATAATGACGCTCGATCTTATTGAACAAAGTGAGTTCTACCTTTTTAGGATCGACCAGTACGAATTTGACCTCAGCAGGATGTTTCTTATACAACAATGATGCGAGAATGGCATTCAGACCAACCGACTTACCCTGACCGGTTGCACCAGCCATCAGCAAGTGTGGCATCTTTGCCAGATCAACCACATAGGTTTCATTGCTAATTGTTTTTCCTAATGCCAAGGGCAGTTCCATCTCCGCATTCTGGAATTTTGGTGAGGAAATCACCGAACGCATAGAAACGATGCTTGGTTTTTTATTGGGTACTTCTATCCCTATGGTGCCTCGTCCCGGGATTGGAGCTATGATCCTTATACCCAAAGCCGATAGGGACAGGGCTATATCGTCCTCCAGATTCTTGATCTTGGATATCCTGATACCAGCTTCAGGTACAATTTCATAGAGGGTTACAGTAGGACCTACCGTTGCTTTGATGTTGGCAATACCTATCTTATAATTATTCAGCGTTGAAACGATACGATTTTTATTCTCTTCAAGTTCTTCCTGATTTATCGTAATGCTGGCTCCTTTGATATATTCCTTCAGCAGATCGATATTTGGGAATTTGAATTTACTGAGTTCCAATGTTGGATCAAATTCTCCAAAATCACTGACCAGTCGATCACTTTGGTTTTGTGTGACGGTCTCTTCTTCAGCTGCGGTCTCAATTTCCATAGCAACATCACCCACAATAGGCTTCTTTGTATCTGAGACCATGGTAATATCTTCAAGCGGGTCTTTCGTCTCGGAGATGTCTTCTTTTATAGAATCCTCGGTTAGATCGATCTCCGGAGATGTTGCTTCATCTTTATCGATCGAATTTGTAATATCATCAGACCCTGTTATCTCTGTTTGAAAATCGGATGCGATCTCTTTTTTCGTTCTTTTAAATAACGAGATCACCTTATCTGGTGTGACCTTCAGGCGCAGTACCAAATAAACGATCAGGAGGAATGACATGACCAGTACAGTTCCAATGAATCCTAAGTAATCCTGCATCAAATGATTGCTCTCGAAACCAATAATACCACTAAACAATGAGTTGGTTTCGGAAAAGAATCCCAGAAATACCGAAAGCCAGATCATGACCAGAATGCCCCAGAACCAGAATTTGAACAAGGCCTTCTTCCGATAATCGAAAAAATAATAGATCCCGGTAAGTGTGATCAGAAATGCTATGATGAAGGCTGCAATTCCAAATCCGTTATAGATAAAGAAATGTCCCACATTGGCTCCAAAGGTCTTTAACAGGTTCTTGGATTCAAGATCCCTGTTCAAAATATCGCCAATGGTGCTATGATCTGACTTCCAGGTAAAGAAATAGGAAACAAAAGAAAAGATAAGAGCTATTCCCAAAAGAAGCAAAAAACTTCCTAAGATGACCTTTTGTTGCTTGGACAGCTTGAAGAATGATTTTTTAGATTTGGACTTGGCAGTTCTTTTCTTTTTTCTAGTCATTAATTGAATACTTGACTTTTAACAAAAGTATAAATATTAAACGTATCAAACCACATAAAATTTTTGGTAAGCGTTTAAAGGGTGATCACCAAATTCTGGAATTTTGGAATATAGATGAAACAGGCAACGATGACTGCAGCTACAGCAGCAAAGAAAACAGCACCAGCGGCCACATCCTTTATATATCCTATCTTTGGGTTTTGATCCGGATGGATGAAGTCGGCCATCTCCTCGATCGCTGTATTCAACCCTTCAATACTCATTACCAAAGCTATGGTCATGGTTTGCAGGATCCATTCAGTTGCTGAAATGTTAAAATAAAAACCTGCAGCGGTGATCAAAACAGCAATAACGGCTTGAACCTGAATACTGGCTTCATTCTTTAAAAGCATCCAGGCGCCCTTAATGGCATAGCCCATTCCTTTGATCCTCCCTTTTACAAACGATTCTTTTTTTGGCATTATCAAAATGGAAATTACATTTCACCAAAAATAGGATTTATTGTCCATCCTATGAAGCAAATGTTGTTTTGATGAAAAAAAAATCATCTGAGCTGTAATTAAAATTACAACTCAGATGATAAAAATATTTTTTAAATTTTAAATACTATAATGCGGCTAAAGCTGCTTCATAGTTTGGTTCCTCAACCACTTCAGCAACTTGTTCGCTATAGGTCACTGTTCCATTTTCATCCAAAACGATGATACTACGGGATAGTAGTCCCTCAATTGGGCCATCGGTAAAGAGCAGATTATAATCCTTGCCAAAGGATCCATCTCTGAAATCCGATAGCATCTCTACATTGTCAATCCCCTCAGCGACACAAAAACGAGCCATCGCAAAAGGAAGATCCTTTGAAATACATAATACTTTGGTATTGTCAAGTGAAGTTGCTGTTTTATTGAATTCTCTCACAGAGGCTGCACAAGTACCGGTATCCAAGCTATGAAAAATATTCAAAATTAATTTTTGCCCTTTATAATCTTCAAGGGTTGCATTGGACAGATCGGTCTTTGCCAATCTGAAATTCGGTGCCTGTTCACCTGCTTTTGGTAGTGATCCCAAAGTGTGAATTGTATTTCCTTTTAATGTTACTGTTGCCATATTAGATTTATTAATTGATTTTTATTGCTATTAAGTGTCTATTGATCCCAGAACTCGTTTCATGAATCCATTGAGGGCTTCTTTCTTTGGAGTACCGTCCTTTATCATTTTCGACACCTCGATCGCTCCATACATGTTAGAAATAAGTTCGCCGATCACATCCAATTCCTCATCCTTCAATGATGGAACCTCTGTTAATGCTTCCAAGGTTTCTATGGTCTCAATAACGAAATCTTCATCGTTCTCTTCAATGAACTGAGTAAGATGTTTAATTATGGGTAATTTCATCGACGAATTCCTTTAGTACTTCAAATTTGTTGGTCTGTACCTGATTCACAATCTGCCCCCCCTTAAATGAAGCGAAAGTAGGCAAATTATCTACTGTTGCCAATTTTCGGGATTCCGGAAATTTTTCAGCATCAACCATTACGAAAGGGATGCCATCATTCTCCGAGGCCAATTTCTTGAACTTGGGCTTCATGATCCTGCAGTTACCACACCAGCTGGCGCTGAACTGAACGAATACGGTATCATTTTCAGCTATGATCTGAGCTAAGTTATCTTGATCTATTTCAGTGAACATGGTCTTAGAATTAATGTGATGCAAGATATTCGGCTACACTATTACGATTCTCCTTAAGAGTGTCTTTACCTTCTTCCCAGTTGGCTGGACATACTTCGCCATGTTTTTGGAAATGGGAATAAGCATCTATCATTCTGAGATATTCTTTGATATTCCTTCCCACAGGCTCCACATTTACATTTTCAGCAAAGATGGTACCTTCCTCATCGATCAGATAGGTAGCCCTCCAGGTGATATAAGGTCCATCCATGATGACGGTATCACTTTCTTCATCATAGGTCTCGTTACCGATCTGAAGAATATCCAGTTGATCGGATAGATTCCTATTGGTGTCAGCCAATAACGGATAGGTTACTCCTTCAATACCACCATTATCCTTTGGAGTATTCAACCAGGCAAAATGGACTTCGGGCGTGTCACAAGATGCACCGATCACGATCGTGTTCCTGGCCTCAAATTCTTTTAAAGCTTCCTGAAAAGCAAAGATTTCTGTCGGGCACACATAGGTGAAGTCCTTTGGATACCAGAACAGTACTACTTTCTTATTTTTGTTTCTTGCTTCTTCAAATACATTGATCTTGAAAGTGTCCCCCATTTCATTCATGGCGTCAACATCAAGATTCGGGAATTTTTTACCTACTAATGACATATTTTTTGATTTAGATTATTATTGATTTCTTTTTGCAAAAATACGACACAAACAGGACTATTCCATAAAAAGGAATTTTAATTTCTTATCCAATCATAGGAATTGATTATACAGAAATTTAGGCAGCTTTCTCCTTGCTTGAAAGTTGCTTGATCTTGATTTTAAAAGCGGCAAAGATCAGGGTGGTGAACGGACTCATCCAGTTAAAAAAAGCATACACGAAATATTCTCCAACCCCAACGCCCAGAACGCCACTTTGGTAAGCACCACAGGTGTTCCAGGGGATCAGCACGGAGGTTACCGTACCGGAATCCTCCAGGGTTCTGCTTAAATTCTGAGGAGCCAACCCTTTATCCTCAAAGGCATTTTTGAACATCTTTCCGGGGATCACAATGGCCAGATACTGGTCGCTAGCGATCACATTCAAACCAAGACAGCTGAACACCGTACTTGCAAACAATCCGAAGATGGTAGTGGCCAATGATAATAATGCTCTGGTGATACGAGCCAATGCTCCAATGGCATCCATCACCCCTCCAAACACCATGGCGCAGATGATGAGGAAGATGGTCCATAACATGCCTTTCATTCCACCGGAACTGAACAGGTCATTCAATTTATCATTATCGGTTACTATTGAAGTATCAGTAAATACCGAATTGATCACCGCACTGAAATTGGATGATGAAAGTCCGGAGAGGACCTCAGGTTGAAAAATAAATGCAAAGATGGCCGCTAATACCACTCCAACTCCCAATGCGATAAGTGGTTTGGTCTTGGTCACGATGAGAGCGATAACCACCAATGGAACTATAAATAAAAGAGGAGTTGTATTAAAGGTTTTGTCGATCGATTCCAGGAGTCCGCTAACATCGGCAGCACCAGTGGTCTCAATATTCATACTAAGCAGACTAAAAATGATCAGAGTCACTATTATAGTAGGTGTTGTGGTCATGGACATGTATCGGATATGAGTAAAAAGATCGGTTCCGGCCATGGCAGGGGCCAAATTGGTAGTATCGCTCAACGGGGACATCTTATCCCCAAAATAGGCTCCGGATATCACGGCTCCGGCGATCATCCCTGGATGGATGCCCAAGGCGGTTCCAATTCCGATCAATGCAATACCTACGGTCGCTGATGTGGTCCAGGAACTTCCGGTTGCGATCGAGATGATGGCAGCGATCACTACCGATGCCGGCAGAAATATTGCCGGATTCAAGACCTGTAGTCCGTAATAGACCATGGCGGGGATCACGCCGCTTACCAGCCAGGTGCCTGCAAGAGCACCTACCAGAAAAAGGATCATTACCGGGATGAAAACACTTTTCAGATTCTCAAGAATCTCTGTAAGCATTCTTCCAATGGTCACTTTATTGAAGAAACCAACGATCGCTGCAATTCCACCTCCAATAAGCAGAATGAATTGGTTGGAATAATCTCCCAATGCGACACCATCGGCAAAGAAGATATTGTAGGCCAACATTCCCATTAAAAGAACGACAGGAATTATTGCTTCCCAAATATTCAATTCGATGTTCTCAATGATCTTCTGGCCGTCGACTTTTAATTCAGAGATGTTCTTATCCTCGTGCATATTTATTATAATTTTGGAAGTGTAATGTTACGATTTTGAACAGGGAATTGCAAGCACAAAAAAAAGCCTAATAAAAATTAGGCTTTGATTGTTTTTAAAACTGAACTTATACCAGCTCTTGATATTTATTCTCTTTATTTAAGATGTCTATTCTGTTCATACACCTTCTCATCAATCGGAAGGTGCGTTCGATGTCGTTGTCCAGACCTATTGAGAAACGGATCAAACCATCGCTCAAGCCCATTTCCTTTTGTTCCTCTTCTGGAATTTCAGAAGATGTTGATGTGCCCGGCGCACTGAACAGAGTTTTATAGAATCCTAAGCTCACGGCCAGATAACCCAGGTTCTCGTGCTGCATCATTTCCATGAGTTCGTTGGCCTTTTCCAATGATCCCACATCGATGGTGAGCATACCTCCAAATCCGTATTCCTTATTCATCATACTTTTGAACAAGTCATGGGAGGGATGCGAAGGCAGTCCGGGATAGACCGTTTTGAGTCCGAGTTCCTCAAATTTTTGAGCCAGATATAGTGCGTTCTTACTGTGTTGCTTCATCCTGATATGAAGGGTTCTCATATTCTTTAAAATGGATGCGGCTCTTAGGCTATCCAGAGCAGGACCCAACAACATGGCGGCTCCATCATTCACATCACGTAAGGAATCGATCAGTTCCTGGGTTCCACATACCACCCCACCCATGGTATCACTGCTTCCGTTGACGAACTTGGTCAGACTGTGGATGACCACATCGGCACCCAGTTCGGCGGGAGAGATGGATAGTGGAGAGAAGGTGTTGTCCACGATCAATTTGATATCGTGTTTTTTTGCAATCTTGGATAACTCGGCAAGATCGGCTACCTCCAATAATGGATTGCTCACCGACTCACAATAGAGTATCTTCGTTTTGGGTGTAATGGCCTTTTCAACAGCATCCAATTTGGTGATGTCAACAAAGCTGGTCTCCACATTAAAACGAGGAGCAAAGTTCTTAAGGAAGGCATAGGTTCCTCCGTATATGGTCCTGCTGGAAACGATATGGTCACCGGCACCACAGAAATGTAGGATAGTTGGAGTTATTGCTCCCATTCCGGTTGCAGAGACATTAGCGGTCTCGGTTCCTTCCATAGCAGCCAATGCTTCTCCAAGATAAAGATTACTGGGAGAGGTATGTCTAGAATAGAGATAACATCCTTCTCCATGTCCTTCAAAGGTGTCGAACATGGTCTTTGCAGAAAGAAAGGTATAGGTGGTTGAATCGGATATGGATGGATTGACTCCTCCAAATTCTCCGAAATACTGCAGATCTTGAATTTTGTTTGCCGGCTTGAATTTCATGGTAATCAGGATTTTTATTTAAGTATCTCAAATATAAGATTTTATAGTGTTTTAGTCAATGATAATTATCATACTTAGAAAATAAAACAAGGATAACCTAATTATATAGTTTTTATTTCGTTAATAACTATTTTTTTTAGTAATTTTCAGAAAAATTTTCAAAAATGAAATTAGATTCCATAGACCAGCAGTTGTTGGCTTTACTTCAGAAAGATTGCAAACAGACCAATAAGGAACTTTCAGCGAAACTTGGATTATCGGTTACAGCGGTTTATGAACGGATAAAAAAGTTGGAGCGGGAAGGTGTGATCAACAAATATGTAAGCTTACTGAACAAGGAGAAACTGGGGTTGGGTTTCGTTGTTTTCTGTCAGATCAAACTGGTCAAACATGCCAAAGAATACCTCACCGAATTCGAACGAGAAGTGAAGCAGTTGGATGAGGTCCTGGAATGCTATCACGTCAGTGGTGATTATGATTACCTGCTGAAGGTCATTGTCAAGGACATGCAGCATTATCGTTCCTTCATGGTCACCAAACTCACTACCATCCAACATATTGGAAGTACCCATTCCTCATTTAATATCAATGAGGTGAAACACACGACCGAGATCACACTGGGATAGGAGTGAAGCACGAAGCTAAAAGTCTGAAGTCTGAAGTTAGAAGTCTGAAGTCAGAAGTCTGAAGTCAGAAGTCTGAAGTCAGAAGTCAGAAGTGAGAAGTTGGAAGTTAGAAGTTAGAAGTGAGAAGTTAGAAGTGAGCAGTCGGAAGTCAGAAGAATAATTCCGCTACCAGCTTCGTTCTTCCAGCTTCGTTCTTTCAGCTTCGTTCTTTCAGCTTCGTTCTTCCAGCTTCGTTCTTCAGGTTTCAGGCTTCCTCTTCCAACTTATCCTTATTTTCTTTTCAACCAAATCAGGATTTAAGTACCTTTGCCAACCGTATTTAAATTATAGATAATGAACTCATACGATGTTGCAATAATAGGATCTGGACCCGGAGGATATGTCTCAGCCATACGCTGTGCTCAGTTGGGGATGAAAACCGCTCTGATCGAAAAATACAACACTCTTGGCGGTACCTGTTTGAATGTAGGCTGTATACCAAGTAAGGCGCTGCTGGATTCTTCACACCATTATGATGATGCCATCCGCCATTTTGAGTCTCATGGGATCGAGATCCCGGGAGAGGTCAAAGTGAATCTGGAGAAAATGATCGCACGCAAGGATTCAGTGGTCGATCAAACGACCAAGGGGATCGAATTCCTGATGAAGAAGAACAAGATCGACGTGATCCAGGGTACCGGAAGTTTTAAGGACGATCATCATATCAAGATCAAAGGATCTGATGCTACTACTGAGATAGAAGCCAAACATATTATCATAGCCACGGGAAGTAAACCGTCTTCATTGCCTTTTATCAAGATCGATAAGGAACGGATCATCACATCAACCGAAGCCTTAAAACTGAAAGAGATCCCAAAACATCTTCTGGTGATCGGAGGGGGAGTGATCGGTTTGGAACTCGGACAAGTATACCGACGACTTGGAGCCGAGGTTTCGGTGATCGAATTTATGGATCGGATCATTCCGACCATGGATGCAGCACAGAGCAAAGAGCTAACCAAGGCATTGAAAAAACAAGGAGTGAAATTCTTTACCTCTCACAAGGTCTCCAAAGTTGAACGAAAGCAAAATGATATTTCCATTATTGCTTCCAACAAAAAAGGAGAAGATGTCAGTTTTAATGGAGATTACTGCCTGGTCTCAGTCGGAAGAAGACCCTTTACCGATGGATTGGACTTAGATAAAGCCGGAGTGAAGATCAATGATCATGGTCAGATCGAAGTGAATGATCATTTACAGACCAGTGTCGATCATATCTTCGCTATTGGAGATGTGGTAAGAGGTGCCATGCTGGCTCATAAGGCAGAGGAAGAAGGAGTGTTTGTAGCAGAGACCATAGCAGGACAAAAACCACATATCGACTACAATCTCATTCCTGGAGTGGTTTACACCTGGCCTGAGGTGGCCTCTGTAGGTAAGACCGAAGAACAACTCAAAGAAGAGGGTGTGAATTATAGTTCAGGACAATTCCCCATGCGTGCTTTAGGTCGTTCGAGAGCCAGTGGCGACATCGATGGTTTTGTAAAGATCCTTTCTGATGCTCAGACCGATGAGGTATTGGGTGTCCATATGGTTGGAGCCCGAGTGGCCGATCTGATCGCAGAAGCTGTAACGGCCATGGAGTTCAGAGCCAGTGCCGAGGATATCGCTCGAATGAGCCATGCACATCCTACCTATGCAGAGGCAGTAAAGGAAGCTGCATTAGATGCAACCGACAATCGTCCGTTACATATTTAAAATCAATATATTTACTATCACAAAAGTTAGCAATGAAAAAGATTTTAGCATTTGCAGGAAGCAACAGTAGTAAATCGATCAATCATCAATTGGTTACCTATACCGCATCTCGAATTGAAGGTCATCATGTAAACGTTATCAAGCTTACCGACTACCCATTACCACTTTACGGGATCGATCTGGAGCAAGAAGAAGGGTTTTCGAATGAGTTAAAAGCCCTTCATGAACTGATCAAAGAATCTGACGGACTGATCATATCGGTCAATGAGCACAATAGTGGTGTTTCAGCATTTTTTAAAAATACCACCGATTGGTTATCACGATTGGATAGAACTTTCCTTGAAAACAAGAAAATCCTTTTGATGTCATCTTCCACTGGTGGCAGGGGTGCTTATTCAGCTTTGGATTTCGCAAAAAAAACCTTGCCTCGATTTGGAGCGGAGATCGTTGATACCTTTAGCTTTCCAAAATTCCATGATAATTTTTCAAAAGAGGAGAATACCATCACAGAAAGTGTACTTGAAGAATCTTTGAATGATTCCATTCTGAATTTTGTTCTCAGTTTGAATGACTGATGCGCTTAATTAAAAAACATCCTATAGTATTAACAGAGAGGTTGAAAAAACAACTTCTGTATTGGGCTCAACAATTCGAGGAAGTGATCTGGATGGATTCGAACTCACATTCCGATCATCATGGTCGGTATCAGGCGATCCTTGCAGTTGATGCTCTGACCTCCATTAAGACCGATTTTCATAGTTCATTTAAGGAATTGGAGGAATACCAATCCACTATAAAGGACTGGTTATTTGGTTACCTAACCTACGATCTTAAGAACGATTTGGAAGATCTTGAATCCAATAACTTGGATCGGCTAAAGTTTCCCGATCTGTTTTTCTTCCAACCGAAAAGACTCTTTTTTTTCCATGAAGATCATGTTGAAATGCACTATTTGAATATGGTTGAAGAGGAAATGGAAGGGGACTGGAAGCAGATCAAAGATTATTATATCGATGAATCATCTTTCAATGAAAACAGATCGGAGGTGAAGATACATCTGAGAACTTCGAAGGATTCCTATTTTGAGAAGCTCAAGAACATACAATCTCATATTCAGCGTGGTGATATCTATGAGGCCAATTTCTGTCAGGAGTTCTATTCCGAAAACACACCTATCGATCCGTTGCGAACGTATATCCATTTGAATCAGATATCGGAGCCACCTTTTGCGACTTTCCTGAAAATGGACGATCATTATGCCCTTTCAGCATCACCGGAACGATATCTGGCTAAAAAAGGGAACCAACTTATATCTCAACCCATAAAGGGGACAGCCAAACGACATAAGAATCAAGTAAAAGATCAGCAGATCAAAGAGCTGCTTAAAAATGACCCAAAGGAACGTAGTGAGAATATCATGATCGTCGATCTCGTTAGGAATGACCTCTCCCGAATTGCAGACAGAGGAAGCGTAACTGTACCAGAATTGTGTGAGGTCTATACATTCAAGCAGGTCCATCAACTGATATCAACCATTGCCTGTACGGTTTCCGATACGGTCTCTCCTTCGAAAGTACTGGAAAACACCTACCCGATGGGAAGCATGACTGGCGCTCCAAAGATATCTGCAATGAAGATCATAGAAACCAATGAAGATGCTAAGCGAGGATTGTATAGCGGTTCGATCGGATACATTTCACCTGATGGTGATTTTGATTTCAATGTGGTCATTAGGACCATCCTGTACAATCGTATCAAGCAATATGTGAGTTACTCTGTTGGTGGTGCGATCACATCAAGATCCATCCCTGAAAAAGAATATGAGGAATGCCTGATCAAGGCCAAGGCGATGAGAGAGGCCCTTGAGGGGTAGGTATAAAGTACAAAGCTGGAAGTAAGCAGTAAGCTGTAAGCAGAAAACAGTTAGCAGTTAGCAGTTAGCAGTTAGCAGTTAGAAGTAGGTCGCATACTACCTGACAAATGAACTCACTAACTCAAAAACTAAAAGTCAAAAGTTTAATAAAACTATAGGATTTGGTAACTCAAAAGTTACTTAGCTTTGTAGATCATCTATTATGATTGAAAGGCTAAAAGACCATATCGCCACATCCTTTCCTTTTTTGAAGGAAAAAAATCTGCTGATCGCCTGTAGTGGTGGGGTAGATAGTGTGGTCCTATGTTATTTGATCAAGTCTCTGGACTATCAATTTTCAATTGCACATTGTAATTTTTCATTGAGGGGAAAAGAAAGTGATCTCGATGAAGATCTGGTATCCGATCTGGGGGATAAATTATCGGTTCCAGTTTTCACAAAGACCTTTGATACACGATCCTATATTTCTGAAAATCAAATTTCCATACAAATGGCGGCTCGTGATCTGCGATATGAATGGTTTGAATCTCTTTGCCAGGAACAATCGTTCGATCATATTCTAACCGCACATCATCTGGATGACGATCTGGAAACTTTCTTTATAAACCTTTCAAGAGGGACTGGAATCAGGGGATTGGCAGGTATACCGCAAATCAATGATAGAATAGTCAGACCTCTGTTGATCTTCAGTAAGGATGATATCGTTGATTTTGCAAGAGAAAAGGATCTGAAGTGGAGAGAGGACCAAAGCAATTCAAGGAATGATTATTTGAGAAATCAAATACGACATGAACTAGTTCCGGAATTCATCAAACTCAATGAAACAGCATTAAAGAACTTTAGAAGAACCAAGGATCATTTGGGAGAAAGCCTTGATTTGATCGACGATTATTTGGTGTTGATCAGCAATTTGATCTGCACGGAGACCCAGGAAGGAATTCAATTTGATATAGTCAAGCTGAAGGATCTGCCCCATACCCATGCTGTACTTTATGAACTATTATCACCATATGGTTTTTCAGCCTGGGAGGATATAGGAGATCTTTTAAATGCACAAACAGGAAAAATGATCTATTCCGGCTCCCATCGATTGATCAAAGACCGCGATCGACTGATCTTATCAAAAATAGAACATACAGAGGCTGGTAAGGAGATCATTATTACAGGATCCGAAGAAGAGATAAACGCATCGGTCCATCTACAATTTGAAGAAGTGAATACCATCGATGAAACGAGCAAACGATCTATTTTTGTCGATAAGGATAAAGTGAAATATCCTTTGAAGATCAGACGTTGGAAGGAAGGGGATTCATTCTATCCATTTGGGATGAAAGGAAAAAAGAAATTGAGCAAGTTTTTTAAAGATGAAAAGTTATCTTTGCTTGCTAAAGAAAAAATTCGAGTATTGTTGAGTGACAATCAGATCGTTTGGGTAATCGGATTACGCCCCGATGACCGGTTCAAGATCGAGGACAATACGAAAAAGATCATAAAAATTACCTGGATTGACTAAATAGCTATGAAGAAGATATTTTTGATCCTATTCATTTTAGGAATTGGAACCACAGTTTTTGCACAAGATTTTATAAATAACGGAAATCAGGATTATCTGGATCCTGTAAAGTGGGAAGTAGAACTAGAGCATGAAAAGGATGACTTATACACCATCAAGCTCACTGCCGATATTGAAGAACATTGGCATATATACAGTCAGTATGAGGCAGCAAATATAGAAATCCCACCTTTGCCAACTGAATTCACCTATAATGATTCGCCCGATTCATACGAATTAATTGGAGAGACCACCGAACCTGATGTCCCACCTTACTATGATCCAGTATTCGAGGCGGATATCGTATTCTTTGGAGACATATCGGTTTTCAAACAACGAATCAGGGTGATCGATAAGGATAGTTTAATTGTAAGAGTTGAGATATTCTATTCGGCTTGTGATGATGAAAAATGCCTGCCTCCTGAGATTAAGACATTTGAGATTGGAATTGGAGATGCCAAGGCAAAAGAGACCATGGTAGAACTCACCGAACTCGATCTGGAGAGAACAGCTGCCCTGACCATCGATATTAAAGGAAAAGAGGTCTATGAATTGGTTGAAGAGGAAGAGGATAAGAGCTATTTAACGATCTTTCTTCTTGGTTTTATTGGGGGCTTGATCGCCTTGCTCACACCTTGTGTATTCCCAATGATCCCATTGACGGTATCCTTCTTCACCAAAGGAGCAAAAGACAAAAAGAAAGGGCTGCGGAATGCCATATTATATGGGTTGTTCATATTTATCATCTATCTTCTTTTAAGTCTGCCGTTCCATTTACTGGATTCACTTGATCCAGAAATATTGAATAATATATCGACGAACGTTACCTTGAATATCATATTCTTCCTCATATTCTTAGCCTTTGCATTTTCATTCTTTGGCTATTATGAGATCACATTACCCAGTTCCTGGAGTTCCAAGATGGATGATAAGGCCAGCAGCATAGGAGGGATCATAGGGATCTTCTTTATGGCACTGACTCTGGCAATCGTTTCATTTTCCTGTACCGGACCCATTCTGGGATCTTTATTGGGAGGTTCTTTAACCAGCGACGGTGGAGCGATGCAGTTAACTTTTGGAATGGGAGGATTTGGACTGGCCTTGGCGTTGCCATTTGCTTTGTTCGCACTATTCCCCAATTGGTTGAATTCCTTGCCAAAGAGTGGTGGCTGGTTGAATACAGTTAAAGTGGTACTTGGATTTATCGAACTGGGATTGGCCTTTAAATTCTTATCGAATGCCGATCTGGTAGAGCATTGGGGACTGTTGAAGAGAGAGATATTCATAGGTATTTGGATCCTTTGTGCGCTGGGAATGGCCTTGTATTTATTTGGTGTTATCCGATTTCCACACGATGGACCAAAACAAAAGAGGATTCCAAGAGGAAACCTACTTGTAGGCATATTGAGTTTAGCATTCTTTATTTACCTACTACCCGGATTGACCAACTCCAAGTATGCGAATTTGAAATTACTAAGTGGTTTTCCACCACCTCTGTTCTATAGCATCTATGATAAGGGGACTTCAGCTCCATTAGGGCTCAATGCCTATAAGGACTTTGAAGAAGGGGTTGATGCAGCAAAGACAACCGGTAAACCAATTATGTTGGATTTCACGGGTTGGGCCTGTGTCAACTGCAGAAAAATGGAAGAACAGGTCTGGAGCGAAGAAGCCATCTTTAAGACCATAAATGAGGAATATATTTTGATCTCCTTGTATGTGGATGATCGTAAATTACTGTCAGAGGAAGAACAGTTCAATTTTTTGAAACCATCAGGCGGAGTCAAACAAATTATGACCATAGGCGATAAATGGGCTACATTTCAAACCATAAACTTTCAAAATAACTCCCAGCCTTATTATGTGCTGATGGATGCCAACATGAACTTGTTGAATAAGCCAACTGCCTATACACCAGACGCAGATGAATACCTGGCCTGGCTCGAAGAGGGATTGAAGAATTTTAAAGAATAGAAGGATTGCATTTCTAAGGTATTCCTAGAAGGATTGAAATACCAAATACCTGTAATTTTAATAAATTAGCGATTTCTATGATCGATCAAATAAAAAAAGTAGGCGTACTGACCAGTGGTGGTGATGCACCGGGAATGAATGCAGCTATTAGGGCTGTAGTTAGATGCTGTGCTTATCACAACATTGAATGTGTTGGTATTTACCGAGGTTACGAGGGATTGATCGATGGTGATTTTATACCACTTGGAGCTCGATCGGTAAAGAACATGATCAATCGTGGTGGTACCTTCCTGAAATCGGCCAGAAGCAAGGAATTCAAGACCAAGGAAGGCCGGGCTAAAGCCTATAAGAACTTGAAAAAGGCAGGTGTAGATTCCATGATTGTGATCGGTGGTGATGGAACCTTCAGAGGAGCTCTCGAATTTGGAAAAGAATATCAGTTCCCGATAGTAGGAATCCCAGGTACAATAGACAACGATATTAATGGAACCGATTATACCATAGGATATGATACGGCTTTGAATACGGTGATTGAGGCCATCGATAAGATACGGGATACAGCACATTCTCACAACCGATTGTTCCTGGTTGAGGTTATGGGTAGGGATGCTGGCGATATAGCCTTAAGTGCAGGTGTTGGAGCCGGTGCAGAGGCCATTCTGATACCCGAACAGAATATCGGTCGGGAACATCTCATGGAATCGTTGAGAAGGAGCAAACAATCCGGAAAAAGCTCCAGTATCATCGTAGTCTCCGAGGGAGATCAAATTGGAAAGAACATATTCAATGTGGCAAAATACATCGAAAATAATCTGAAAGGATATGAAGTGAGAGTAACCGTTCTAGGTCATATTCAACGCGGTGGTTCCCCAAGTGGGCGAGATCGGATCTTAGCCAGTAGATTGGGAGTGAACGCAGTCGATGCCTTACTGAGAGGAGAAAAGAATGTGATGGTCGGACAAAAACTAAACAAGGTGGTTACGGTTCCTTTCTCCGAATCCATAAAAGGAGAAAATGAGATCGATATGGAGCTGATTCGTATCGCTAAAATAACTTCAATTTAAAAGATAATGATTAGAATAGGAATAAACGGATTTGGTAGAATTGGTAGGATCTCATTTAGGCTCGCAGCTAAGAAAGACGGTATTGAAGTTGTCGCGATCAACGACCTTTTAGGGGTCGATCATTTGGCCTATTTGCTGAAATACGACTCGGTACATGGGAGGTATCCCGGAACAGTAGAGGTGGTCGATGGAAAGTTAATAGTAGATGGGAAACAGATCAGGGTGACGGCTGAAAGAAATCCTGAAAACCTAAGATGGGGTGAATTGGATGTCGATACCGTATTAGATTGTACCGGAATATTTAAGGAAGTAAATTCTGCATCAGCCCACTTGAAAGCCGGTGCAAAAAAGGTTGTGATCTCAGCTCCTTCAAATACAGCTAAAATGTTTGTGATGGGTGTCAATCACACTGATATTACTAAAGAAGACCAGGTGATCTCCTGTGCCTCCTGTACTACCAATTGCTTGGCACCAATGGTCAAATTAATTCATGATCATTTTGGAATAGAAGATGCATTGATGACCACAGTACATGCGGTTACCAGCACCCAACTTACTGTCGATGGTCCAAGGAGTGGCTATAGAAAGGGTAGAAGCGCTATCAATAATATCATACCCACGACAACTGGGGCAGCTAAGGCAGTGACCAAGGTCATTCCCGAACTAAAGGGTAAAATTGATGCTATGGCGTTCAGAGTGCCGGTAGCTGATGTATCTGCAGTTGACCTGACATTTCGTACCGAAAAGGCCACTGATCTTGATGAGATCAACTCGGTCTTTAAAAAAGCAGCTTCCAGCTCCTATAAGGGAATCATAAATTATGTGGAGGAAGAGGTCGTATCGCAGGATTTTGTATCAGAGTCACATCCCTGTAATTACGATTCATTAGCGGGAATTGAACTCAATGATAAATTTTTTAAACTGATTGCCTGGTACGATAACGAATATGGATATTCGTCTAATTTGGTGGATCTGGCACACTATATTTCAACTTTAAAATCATGATTCTTATAACAGATGGAGGTTCTACGAAATGCGATTGGGTTCTACTCGATTCCAAAGGAGAATCTGTATTCAAGACCAGTACAAAAGGACTGAATCCAGCTGTTTTTTCTGAAGAGATCTTGCAAGAAAGGAT
>JAHEHC010000064.1:0-11032 GCA_024644805.1 Flavobacterium sp.
TAAGTCTGTTGATGGCGGCGCCTCGTTTACGACTATTGGAGGCTTTAACAGCGGGCCTAAAATGATTGGAATCTCAGCAAATAATACCAACAGGGTGTATGTGCTGGAGGCCGATAATGGAGTCTTTGGAGGATTCTATGTATCCAACGATACGGGTGCATCATTTACTGAGATCGATCATGGTTCCAATAATTACTTTGGTTACAGTACTTCTGCTCAAGACAATAGTGGCCAAGCTCCACGCGACATGGACATCACCGTGAATCCGAGTGATGAGGATGAGGTTCATATAGCCGGAATACTCACCTGGAGGTCATTGGATGGTGGAAATAGTTTTACCTGCACCGCAGATTGGATACCGGATGATGCAGCCAATGCCAATATTGGATATTGTCATGCCGATGTTGATATTTTGGAATTCGTCGGTACTGTTTTGTTTGTAGGAACCGATGGAGGAATATTCAAAGCGGTTGATACTGCAAATTTAAACTCCAATTATTATACCGATCTCACCACAGGAATTGGGATTCGACAATTCTATAAGATTGGTATATCTCAATCTCCCGATGTGGTTGTAACGGGTGGTTCCCAGGATAATGGTTCATCTTTTTACTCTCAATCTGAAGGTTGGAGAGACTGGATCGGTGCTGATGGTATGGAGGGATTTGTTGATAAAAGTGACTTGGATATCATGTATGGAATGATCCAGTTCGGGCGGATGTACCGAACAGAGAATGGAGGGATTTCCCTGATCAATATCGGAGAACCCGGTGTGGGTTCCGGTGAATGGGTCACTCCATTCGAGCAACACCCCATCTTATCCAATACCATATATGTGGGTTACAATATAGTGTATGAATCATCCAATAAAGGAATTAGCTGGACTGCCATATCTCAGAATTTTGGTGGTAATCTGGATGAAATGAAGATTTCACAATCCAACCCCGAGGTGATGTATGCAGCTAATGGAACCGCTTTATTTAAGACAAGCGACGGAGGAAATACCGATTGGGTAACCTTGACGAATCCCGGTGGACTTATAAACTCGATAGCCATTCATCCAAGCGATCCCGATAGGGTGGCAGTGGCTACAACCAGTTCAAATAAGGTCTTTGTATCAAACGATGGAGGCGTTACCTGGAATAATTATCTATTCAATTTACCTAATTTCAGTGCTTTGGCATTGGTTTGGGACGATAATGGTGAAGATGGATTGTATTTAGGCATGAATTACGGAATGTATTATATCGATAATTCATTTACTGAATGGCAGCCCTATTTTAATAATCTACCCAATGTGATCATCAATGAATTGGAGATCAATAAGAACGATGAAAACATCTATGCAGGAAGCTATGGGAGAGGACTTTGGGCTTCTCCAATTGTACCTCCAATACTCGATGTAGGTTCATTTATTACTGAAGATCAAGTGTCTGTGTCTCCTAATCCGGCAAGAGATCTGGTGACCATAGATTTTCAACAGGATCTGGAAGTGGATATCAGTATGTATGACGTTTTGGGAAAACTGGTGATCTACCAACCGGATGTCCATATAACTAAGGGTCATAAGATCGATGTTTCACAACTTAGAGCCGGAGTTTATTTTATACGCTTGAACACAGAGATCGGATCCCTGACAAAAAAGCTTGTTAAAAAATAATACAAATTTTTAATATTGGAATGCTTCAGAAAAATCACTTTATCTGAAGCATTTTTTTTATCTTGCTTGCAACTTATTGCTAATGGATTTTTCTTCAAAACTACTTGAAAATGCAGTCAATGAAATGTCTCAATTCCCCGGAATTGGAAAACGTACTGCTTTGAGACTGGTATTGCATCTTTTGAAACAACCCGAGGATCACACTCAGAGCTTATCGAACAGTTTGGTGAATCTGAGGAATAAGATCAATTTTTGCCAGAATTGCCACAATATTTCCGATACAACACTTTGTGAGATCTGTGCCAATCCCAACAGGGATCGACAGGTGATCTGTGTGGTCGAGGATATACGTGATGTCATGGCCATAGAGGGAACCGGACAGTATAGGGGGCAGTATCATGTATTGGGAGGTAAGATTTCTCCCATGGAAGGGGTTGGACCTTCTGAGCTCACGATCAAACCATTGATCGAAAAGGTGAGGTCCGGGAATGTCAAGGAATTGATCTTTGCATTGAGCTCGACCCTGGAGGGCGATACTACCAATTTCTATATATTCAAACAATTGGATGGAATTCAGATCATAACTTCAACCATTGCCAGAGGGATCTCGGTGGGAGATGAGTTGGAATATGCCGATGAGGTTACTTTAGGCAGAAGTATCCTGAACAGGATCCCATTTGAGTCTTCTTTAAAAAGTTCTTAAAATTGAAACTATCAGTAGTCATTTTAAATTACAATGTTCGGTACTTCCTGGAACAATGCATTCTAAGTGTTCAAAGAGCCATTGGGAGTCTTGATGCCGAGATCATTGTGATCGACAATAACTCATCAGATGATAGTTGTGCAATGGTTAAAAGTCGATTTCCTAATATTCTTCTGATAGAGAATAAAGAAAATGTTGGCTTTAGTAAGGCCAATAATCAGGCAGTCAAAAAAGCTAATGGAGAGTATATATGCATATTGAACCCCGATACAGCTGTAGCTGAAGATACATTTTTAAAGGTGTTGAACTATGCCGAGTCTGTTGAGGATCTTGGAGCGTTGGGGGTGCATCTTATGGACGGAACCGGTACTTTTTTACCAGAGAGTAAACGGAATGTTCCAACACCCATGGTCTCTCTGAAGAAACTTATGGGAAATGGCACAAGTTATTACGCCTTGCAGGTTACTGAGTCCGGACAGGGTGAGGTGGAAGTATTGGTTGGTGCTTTCATCCTGTTGAAAAAGAGTATTTATTTAGAGATTGATGGATTTGATGAAGATTACTTTATGTATGGCGAGGACATCGATTTTTCCTATAAGATCACTAAGAAAGGATATAAGAATCATTACTTGGGAAATGTGAAGGTGTTGCACTATAAAGGGGAAAGTACCCAAAAAGATAAGGATTACATGGATCGGTTTTATGGGGCGATGAAGATATTTTATAGTAAGCATTTCAGAATCAATGCCCTTCTTAGTGGTATAGTGAATATTGGGGTTTATCTAGCTAAGAATATGGCAAGGAATAAGACCAATATTGGAACACCTGAATCGTTAAGACAACTTAAGAATGCCTATGTTCTAACAGAGAATCTTACCCTGCTCAAAAAGTTATCCATGATTTTAAAAATGGATGTTTCCTCAGCTTCAAAATTGATCTTTTCCGATGAGAATATTACTGACTGCTTATTTATATTCGATGTTGATTATATGTCCTATACCCAGATTTTCTCTGTCATGAAGAAGTTCAGGAATAAAGGCAATATATTCCGTATTCGGCCTTCTGGATGTGATTTTATACTGGGTAGTGATCAGAGTGATCAAAAAGGTGTGGTCGAGGTATTTTGACCTATTGATATTGGTTACCATTAAAATTTAACTAATTTTGCACTTTGAATTTTAACAGCGTTCAGAAAGAGAAATACTATGGCAAAATTTGAATTGAAACTTCCAAAAATGGGTGAAAGTGTCGCCGAAGCCACACTTACGAACTGGCTTAAAGAAGTTGGAGATTCCATAGAGGCCGATGAGGCCGTTTTGGAAATTGCGACCGATAAGGTAGATAGTGAAGTGCCCAGTGAGGTGGATGGCGTTTTGGTCGAAAGACTCTTCAATGTGGATGATGTGATCCAGGTTGGTCAGACCATTGCGATCATTGAAACTGAAGGAGAAGTGGAGATCGAACAACAGGATGATCCTGTAGTTGTTACATCAATTGATACTGAAACTGAAGAGACACCTATCCAGGAAGTGATCAAGGTGAAAGATGTAAAAGCGGTGCCTCCTGAAACGACAGTGAAATCTGGGAATCGATTCTATTCACCCTTAGTCAGAAATATTGCCTCCTCAGAAGGAATCGAACAGGAGGAACTGGATCAAATTCCAGGAACAGGTAAAGATAGCAGGGTAACCAAGAACGATATACTTGAATATCTAGAGAAAAGAACATCAGCACCAGTTTCTACACAAAAAGCTGTTGAGACAATTAGCCCAGTAAAAACAATTTCTAAAACACCGATCTCTGTGAATGGGGAAGATGAGGTCATTGAAATGACCCGTATGGGTAAACTCATTGCTCACCATATGATCGATAGTGTGCAAACTTCAGCCCACGTTCAATCATTCATCGAGGTGGACGTGACCAAGATCTGGAATTGGAGAAATAAGGTTAAGAATGAGTTCTTTAAGCGGGAAGGAGAGAATCTCACATTCACTCCAATTTTCATGGAAGCTGTTGCAAGAGCTTTAAGAGAATTCCCCATGTTGAATATTTCAGTTGATGGTGATAAAATCATTAAGAAAAAGAACATCAATTTAGGAATGGCGGCCGCACTGGAAGATGGAAACCTCATCGTACCGGTTATTAAAAATGCCGATCAGCTTAATCTGGTTGGAATGACCAAAGCGGTAAACGATCTGGCAATACGTGCCAGAACCAATAAATTGGTACCGGATGAAATTCAAGGCGGAACCTATACCGTAACCAATGTGGGAAGTTTTGGTAGTATCATGGGTACGCCCATCATCAATCAGCCTCAGGTAGGTATTCTGGCTTTGGGAGCCATTAGGAAAGTACCTGCGGTTATCGAAACCTCCGAAGGAGATTTTATCGGTATTCGTTACAAGATGTTCTTATCCCACTCGTACGATCATCGGGTGGTAAATGGTGCTATGGGTGGCCAATTCATTAAAACGGTAAAGGATTATCTTGAAGCTTGGGATGCCAACAGAGAGATTTAAATCTTTGTAAATGCGTACAATATTTTTCAGGTGAACGTTTCCTTCAGATCCTGAGAAAAACACGAACTAGAGCAAAGAAATAAAAACAAAAATATAATTTTTTGTACCATATCGATGTTCAAAGGTAGTATTTAATACCTTTGCTGAACAAATTCTTCCAATGGAGTTAAATTTAAGAAAACCTATTTGTTTCTTCGACCTGGAAACTACTGGAATCAATGTGGCCAATGATCGAATTGTTGAGATTTCGATTCTGAAGGTATATCCCAATAGCAATAAAGAAAGTCATACCTGGAGGGTCAATCCCGGTGTCCCAATTCCTCCGGGAGCTACTGCAATTCATGGAATTACCAACGAAATGGTTGAAAATGAGCCTACCTTTAAGGAACTTGCCCCTAAGATACATGATCTGATCAAGGACAGCGATCTGGGGGGATTCAATTCCAATAGATTTGATATTCCACTATTGGCTGAGGAATTGTTACGGGCCGATATTGATTTCGACCTGAAAAAGAATTTAGCAGTGGATGTTCAAACCATATTTCATAAGAAGGAGAAAAGAACTCTTGAGGCGGCGTATAAATTCTACTGCGATAAGGAATTGATCGATGCGCATAGTGCCCAGGCCGATACCGAAGCTACCTATGAGGTCCTAAAAGCTCAGTTGGACAAATACGAAGACCTTGAGAATGATATCGTATTCCTATCCGGATTCAGTTCTCACAGGGACTTTGCCGATTTTGCAGGGTTTATTGGCTATAATGATAAGAAGCAAGAAATATTTACATTTGGAAAACACAAAGGGGTTCTGGTTGAGGATATTCTCGAAAAAGAACCGGGTTATTTTGGATGGTTGTTGAATGCAGATTTCCCTTTGTACACCAAAAAGGTGCTAACGCGAATCAAATTGAGAAAATTGAACACCAATAATTTGTTTGAATGAAGATAATTTGTGTAGGTAGAAATTATACCGATCATATAAAGGAATTGGAAAATGAGAAACCGGTCGATCCTGTGCTATTTCTTAAACCGGATACGTCTGTACTCTTAAAAAAACAGCCCTTCTTCATCCCAGAATTTTCTAACGATGTGCATCATGAGGTGGAGATTTTGATTAGAATTAATAGAATTGGCAAGCATATTGATAAACGATTTGCACATAAGTACTATGAAGAAGTAGGCCTTGGGATCGATTTCACAGCTCGTGACCTGCAATCAGAACTTAAGGAGAAAGGATTGCCCTGGGAAAAGGCAAAAGGATTCGATGGAGCAGCAGTAATAGGGAAGTTCTTACCAAAGAAGGATTTTGATAATATCAATGATATCAACTTCAGATTGGAGAAGAACAATGAAGTAGTACAACGCTCAAACACTGCCTTTATGCTTTGGAAAATAGATGAGTTAATCGAATATATATCAAAATATTTCACTCTTAAGATTGGAGATATTATATTTACAGGCACACCGGCTGGTGTTTCATCAGTAAAAATGAATGATACACTAACGGGTTATATTGAAAACAAGGAGTTGTTTTCCGTAAAAATTAAATAGATGAACAGACATTATTCAATAGATAGTTTAAAGGAAATGGCCGGTGATGACCGTGACTTCATGGCCATTGTTGCAAAGACATTTTTAGATGAGATACCTCCCGATCTGGCTGCGATGGGTGAGGCTATAAAGAATAATAACAGAGAGTTGGCCTATCAATTTGCCCATAAGATGAAACCCAATCTGGAGATGTTTGGTATCGATGTGGTAAAGGATATAACAGCTATTGAAAACTGGACCAGAACCTTGAAAAATGTATCTACGATCAGCTCAAATGTTGAACACGTCACCTCCACGGTTGGAAAAGTGTTGACAGAGTTGAAAGAGGATTTTGACCTTTAGATGCTTGCAGAGATTATCACTATTGGCGATGAGATCTTGATTGGACAGATCGTTGACACCAATTCAGCCTTTATTTCTAAACATTTAAATTCTATTGGAGTACAGGTCTATCAGATCACTTCAATTCAGGACGATCATGATCATATCCTTAACGCGTTGAATGACGCAAAGGATCGTGTTGATCTGGTGTTGGTTACCGGAGGATTGGGTCCCACTAAGGACGATATCACTAAGAGAACCTTTTGCGAATTCATGGATGATACCTTGGTTGAGAATAAAGAGGTGCTTGCCCATATCCAGGAGATCTTCAAGAAATTTACAAATCATCCGTTATTGCCTGAAAGCATGTATCAGGCCTATCTTCCTTCAAAGGCCACGATACTAAAGAATGATCACGGAACGGCCTCAGGTATGTGGATGGAAAAAGAGGGAACCGTTTTTATTTCATTGCCCGGTGTTCCTTACGAAATGAAACACCTTATCACGGAACAAGTACTGCCCATGATCTCGGAAAAGTTTCATTGTCCTTTCATTTATCACAAAACCCTTTTGACCTATGGAATGGGTGAGAGTGAGATCGCTAAGAGGATACACTCCTGGGAAGAGAATTTATCGGATGAAATTAAACTTGCCTATTTGCCATCGTTTGGAAGAGTTCGTTTAAGATTGTCTATGAAAGGGTTTAGTAAAGATGAGGTTATTCGATCTGTCGATCATAATATGGATCAATTGAATACCATGTTAAGCGATATTGCGGTGGGTTATGAAGATGAGACCAGTATTGAACAACGTATTGCGGAAATATTGGTATTGAAAGGCCAAACACTGAGTGTTGCCGAAAGCTGCACCGGTGGGGCCATAGTATCAAAGATCACAGAAAAAGCGGGTGCTTCAGCCTACTTTATGGGGAGTGTTATACCCTACGGAACCGAATATAAATCATCGGTTCTTGGAATCGATAGGGAATTGGTATCCAAACACACAGTAGTAAGTCAAGAAGTAGCTGAGGCTATGGCTGTGAATACCAGAGGCATGTTCAAATCAGATTATGCAATTGCTACAACGGGTATTGCAGGCCCAACCAAAGGGGACGCCAAAGATGAGGTAGGAACGGTATTTATTGCCATTGCGGGCCCAAAACATATTCAGGTTGAGCGGTTTTCATTTGGAAGATCACGGGAACGAGTTATTGCAAAAGCAACCAATAAGGCCTTTGAAATGCTATTGAAAGAAATTCAAAAAAACTGAAATTCTTTTGTTGTGCATCCAAATAAATTTACATAAATTTGCAGCCTGTTTTAAAATAATAGAAAAAATGTCTAAGGTTTGTGAACTTACGGGGAAGAGAGCTATGTTTGGTAACAACGTTTCTCACTCGATGAATAAAACAAGGAGAAGATTCAATGTGAATCTTGTTAAGAAGAGATTTTATATCCCCGAGGAAGATAAATGGATTACCCTTCGTGTTTCAACTTCTGCTTTGAAGAATATCAACAAGAAAGGGATCTATGCTGTTGTTAAGGAAGCCAGAGAAAAGGGTTTTCTGAAAAAATAATTCACGAACGAATAAAGAATTGGTAAGATGGCAAAAAAAGGAAACAGAGTACAGGTAATATTGGAATGCACTGAGCATAAGGAATCTGGTATGCCAGGTACATCGAGATACATTACAACTAAAAATAAGAAGAACACTCCGGATAGAATGCAGATCAAGAAATTCAATCCAATTCTTAAGAAAATGACTGTTCATAAGGAGATTAAATAATATTGGACCATGGCAAAGAAATCAGTAGCATCATTACAAACAGGATCAAAGCGTTTAACAAAAGCCATTAAAATGGTAAAATCTCCAAAAACAGGAGCCTATGTCTTCGTGGAGACTATTTTACCTCCCGATATGGTGAACGACTGGTTGAACAAAAAATAATACAAAAGAATAACACTTGAAGTTAAGCCACTTTTTATTAAGAGTGGCTTTTTGTATTTTTGGACGTCTCCCAAACAATACCATCAACAAAATAAAAAGAGGCAATCAATTTTAGAGAACGTACATGAGTCTTTTCAAAAAAATATTTTCAAAAGAAAAAAAAGAAACCCTTGATAAGGGTCTTGAAAAATCAAAGACGACCTTCCTCAATAAACTCAGTAAGGCGGTCGCCGGGAAAAGTAAGGTGGATGCTGATGTTTTGGATGATCTGGAAGAAGTCTTGGTTTCGAGTGATGTTGGTGTCGACACCACCTTAAAAATAATAGATCGTATTGAAGAAAGGGTATCAAAAGACAAATATCTCGGCACCGATGAACTCAATAGCATATTAAGGGAAGAGATCGCTGGCCTGTTAAGCGAGATCAATTCAGGTGAAGAAACCGAATTCTACATACCGAAACAGGATACTCCTTACGTGATCATGGTAGTTGGGGTCAATGGTGTTGGAAAGACCACCACCATTGGTAAGATGGCTTATCAGTTCAAGAAAGCAGGTAAAAAAGTGGTCTTGGGTGCTGCCGATACCTTTAGAGCTGCTGCGATAGATCAATTACAGATCTGGGCAGATCGTACCGGGGTACCCATAGTTAAGCAGAGCATGGGATCGGATCCTGCCAGTGTGGCCTTCGACACCCTGCAAAGTGCCGTTACACAAAAAGCCGATGTGGTTATCATCGATACTGCAGGGAGACTTCATAATAAAGTGAACTTGATGAACGAACTCACCAAAGTAAAAAGAGTGATGCAAAAGGTAATACCCGATACCCCCAATGAAGTATTGTTGATCCTTGATGGTTCCACCGGGCAAAATGCATTTGAGCAAGCCAAACAATTCACAGCAGCAACTGAGGTCACCTCTTTGGCAGTCACCAAATTGGATGGTACAGCAAAAGGTGGTGTGGTGATCGGAATCAGTGATCAGTTTCAAATTCCGGTGAAATATATTGGGGTTGGTGAAGGAGTAGAGGACCTCCAAGTGTTCAACAAATACGAGTTTGTCGATTCTTTTTTCAAGTAGCTGAAAGTCAGAAGTCAAAAGTCAGAAGTCAAAAGTCAGAAGCTGGAAGCCTAATGTTATAAGATTATCTTTTTCTTTGTTTCGTTTCTTTTGGATGAGCAAAAGAAATGAAATAAATATAAATTAATGAGAACTAAAACAACAAAGAGAAATAAGATCAATGTCGTTACTTTGGGATGTTCCAAAAACGTGTATGATAGCGAGATCCTTATGGGTCAGTTAAAGGCCAATAATAAGGAAGTGGTCCACGAGGAAGAAGGCAATATTGTTGTGATCAATACCTGCGGATTCATAGCCAATGCTAAGGAGGAGAGTATCAATACCATTTTGGAATATGTTTCGAAAAAGGAAGAAGGAATTGTAGATAAAGTATTTGTTACAGGATGTTTGTCCGAACGTTACAAACCAGATCTTCAGAAGGAAATTCCAAATGTGGATCAGTATTTTGGTACTACAGAACTTCCTTCATTATTAAAGGCCCTGGAGGCCGATTACAAGCAGGAGCTCATAGGAGAGCGCTTAACCACAACACCAAAGAATTACGCCTATCTTAAGATTGCTGAAGGATGTGACCGTCCCTGCTCATTTTGTGCCATTCCCATCATGCGAGGCAAACACAGGAGTACTCCAATTGAAGAGATCATCGTTGAGGCGGAGAAACTGGCTGCAAATGGTGTCAAGGAGTTGATCCTGATCGCTCAGGACCTCACGTACTATGGATTGGATCTATACAAGAAAAGAAATCTGGCCGAATTGCTTTCAGAATTGGTGAAGGTAGAGGGTATAGATTGGATTCGACTGCATTATGCATTTCCAAGCGGATTCCCAATGGATGTTTTGGAAGTCATGAGACAAGAACCCAAAATATGCAATTATATCGATATTCCACTTCAGCATATATCAGATGATATATTGAAATCGATGAGAAGGGGAACTACTAAAGAAAAAACATCAGAACTCTTGAGAACGTTCAGAGAAATTGTACCCGGTATTGCCATCAGGACAACGCTAATAGTTGGATATCCCGGAGAGACCGAAGAACAATTCAGCGAATTGAAAGAGTGGGTAAAAGAAATGCGGTTTGAGCGATTGGGCTGTTTTACCTATTCCCATGAAGAGAATACCCATGCTTATGGATTGGAAGATGATGTTCCGGAAGAGGTAAAGATGAGTAGAGCCAATGAGATTATGGAATTGCAGTCCCAAATCTCCTGGGATCTCAATCAGGAGAAGATCGGAACCGTTTTCAAAG
>JAHEHC010000064.1:11042-12225 GCA_024644805.1 Flavobacterium sp.
CCGGTTGGGTAATGGTCGAGTAGCTGCAAGCAGTTTGTTGGCTTTTCCGCGGGCCTCTCAACAATGAGAAAATCATGGAAATGCGCAACAATATTCAGTACCACCGAAGCTTAGACATTTTCTTATGCATGTGATGTCTCAATATCATTGATAAATCTCCTGGGAGCTCAATCAGGAGAAGATCGGAACCGTTTTCAAAGTGATCATTGATAGGAAAGAGGGTGATTATTTTGTAGGAAGGACCGAATACGATAGCCCCGATGTCGATAACGAAGTGTTGATCAATGTTGGGAATAAACACCTTCGTACCGGTCAGTTTATCGATGTAAAGATCATTGCTGCTGAGGATTTTGATCTCTATGCGGAGCTGATATCCAATAACTAAAAATTCAGTGTTGAAAACACTAATCATCATAGGTATTAATCATCCTGAGCCTGCTACAACAGGAGCTGGAAGCCGAATGATGCAGTTAATATACCTGTTCAAGGACTGGGGTTATCAGATACGTTTTCTATCTACATCACCACCATCTGAAAGATCTTTTGATCTCCCTTCACTTGGGATTGAAACCAATCTCATAAAATTGAATCATTCGAGTTTTGATGTATTGATCAAAGAGATGAATCCAGATGTGGTCCTGTTTGATCGTTTTATTACAGAAGAACAATTTGGCTGGCGTGTGGCTGAACAATGTCCAAATGCCATGAGGATATTGGATACCGAGGACCTGCATTTTCTTAGAAAGGCAAGAGAAGAGTCAAATAGTAAAGGGAAAAGTTCAGATCAAGCTAATCTTTTATCAGAAACAGCAATACGGGAAATAGCGAGTATCTACCGATGTGACCTGTCTCTTATCATTTCAGAGTATGAAATGGAATTGCTTCAGGAAAGATTCAAGATCAATGCTGAGCTCATCCATTATTTGCCATTCCTGATTGAAAAGATAAATGATACTATTCCAAATGAGAGAAATACTTTTGAAGAACGAAAAGGATTTATCACAATAGGAAACTTTAAGCATTCCCCCAATATAGATTCAGTTCTATATTTAAAAGATCAAATTTGGCCATTGATCAAGAAAGAACTACCCGATGCACATTTGTCGATCTATGGAGCTTATGCATCAGAAAGGATTAAGCAATTGCATGATGAGTCGGAGGGATTTTTGATCAAAGGTTGGGC
>JAHEHC010000065.1 GCA_024644805.1 Flavobacterium sp.
TAAAAAAGGTTCATACATTAATCCCTACATTATTAGAACTATTCTATAAAAATAGCATTCATTGTACTTGGGCAACAGTAGGAATGATTTGGAATAATAATTGGCATGAATGGAAAAATAATTTCCCTAACCGATTACCGAAATATAAAAACAGCAAATTGAGCAACTATTTTATTGTAGAAAGGGATACTAATAATATATTAAATAGTGTGGAATGTTTTTTTAACAAAGAGTTGATAGACAAAATTTCAAAATCTGAAGGACAAGAACTGGCTACTCACACTTATAGTCATTTTTATTTTAATGAAAAAATTGAAAATAAACTGTTATCTTTTGAAGATGATATAAAAAAAGCCCTTGATATTGCTGAGGCGAATGATCATCAAATATCTTCTATAGTTTTCCCCAGAAATCAGTTTTCTGAAGAAGCAATTCCCATATTAAATAAATATGGAATCAAGACTGTAAGAGTGAACCCAAATGTATGGTATTGGAAATCGAATAATTTGAAAAATTTTAGTAACCGTATAGCTAGATATATTGATACATACTCATTTGTTAATAATAAAAGTTTTAAAATAGATTCTTTAAAAATGGTTAATAATGCGTTATTGTTGCCAGCTAGTCGTTTTCTGAGGCCTTTGGGAAATAATAGAATATTGAATGAAGTTAGAATTTTAAGAATCAAAAATGAAATGACATATGCAGCTAAGAAAAATCAAATTTACCATCTTTGGTGGCACCCACATAATTTAGGTGCATCACCAAATAATGCATTTAAAGAGATTGAAGAAATAATTTCACATTATAAGTATTTAGAAAAAACGTATAATATGGTTTCAAACAATATGAATGAAGTGTTTCTTGATTATAGAGAACTATGCCCCAACCAAAATTAATACGTATTACTACGATTCCTTTATCCTTGGAAAAGCTCTTGGAGGGACAACTGTCATTTATGTCCAATTATTATGATGTTATTGCCATTTCATCAGAGCCAGAGCGATTATTGGAAATTGGTAAAAAAGAAAAGATAAATACATTTTCCATTCCACTAACTCGTAAGATAACCCCTATTAATGATCTGATCTGCATTTTTAAACTTTATCTCTTCTTAAGGAAAGAAAGACCATTAATAGTCCATACCCATACACCAAAAGCCGGATTTATTGGTATGGTAGCATCTTATTTAGCGAGAGTGCCCATACGTCTTCATACCGTGGCAGGATTGCCTCTTATGGAAGCTTCAGGATTCAAAGGAAAAATATTGATCCTCATCGAAAAGCTGACCTATAAATTAACAAATAAGATTTATCCAAATTCTAAGGGTTTGCATGAATTCATTGTAACTAATAAATTAACCCGACCTAAAAAGTCGAAAGTATTAGGGAATGGAAGTTCAAATGGTATAGACACATCATGGTTCAGTAAAAGCAATTTTTCAATCGAAGAAATAGAAAACTTCAGAAAAGAATTAAAAATTCCGTCAAACGATATTGTGTTTCTATTTGTGGGAAGATTGGTTAAGGATAAAGGGATCAATGAACTGGTGGAATCTTTTCAAAGACTATCCAAGGAACATCAAAATTGTAGTCTATTGCTTGTGGGACCATTTGAGGATCATCTTGATCCATTAACTGAAAGCACAAAAAAAGATATCATTGATCATGAAAAGATCTTTACAACCGGTTATCAATCAGATGTCAGGAAATATTATGCTTTAAGCGATATATTGGTCTTTCCGAGTTATCGGGAAGGATTTCCAAATGTGGTGCTGCAGGCAGGAGCTATGGGAATGCCTTCTATTGTGACCGACATCAATGGTTGTAATGAGATCATTGAACACGAAGCCAATGGAATTATAATTGAGAAAAAGAATGCTGCTGAACTCTATATGGCCATGAAGAATTTGTATGAGAATATAGAGCTCAGAGGCAAATTATCAGACAATTCAAGGAAAATGATCATTGATCGGTTTGAACAAAAAGAATTTTGGAACATTCTGTTAAATGAATACCGATCACTACAATAATAATCTTTAGTAACTTTATAAGGTGTATAAGAACCTGCTTAAGCCCATATTGGATATTCTATTTGCAATCGTTTTATTGACGATACTCGCTCCGCTTTTTCTACTTGTTTTCATAATCCTGATGATCAATAATAATGGCAAACCCTTTTTCTTTCAGAAAAGACCTGGAAAGGATCGCAGGCCTTTTTCCATCATAAAATTCAGAACGATGAATGATGCCAGAGATCAGGATGGTTCGCTATTGCCTGATCCACAACGCCTATCGGGAATCGGAAAATTGATCAGATCAACTTCAGTAGATGAACTCCCTCAGTTGATCAATGTGATAAAAGGAGATATGAGCTTTGTTGGGCCAAGACCCTTATTGATGGAGTATTTGCCATTATACAACGAATTTCAAAACCAAAGACATGAGGTTAAACCGGGTATTACAGGGTGGGCTCAAGTGAATGGAAGAAACACCATATCTTGGAAAAAAAAGTTTGAATACGATAGTTACTATGTTAAAAAAATTAGTTTTGTATTGGATTGCACCATAATTCTTAAAACTATAATTAAAGTATTCAATAGAAGTGATATCAATAGTTCAAGTGATGTTTCTATGAATCGATTTAAAGGAAATAACAATGAAAGAGATTAGTCTTTATGGGGCTGGAGGACATGGACATGCGGCAGTTGCTCTGATCAAAAGCCTAGGAGATTATCAGCCTGTCGTTGTATACGATGATAATCCAAATACCGAATATATCCTGAAAGTTCCGGTAAAGAGATTTGAAGATCAATCCCTTACAACAGATTCTCTTTGTGTTACGATAGGTAATAATAGAAACAGAAAGAAAATTGTTTCACAATTCGATATGGAATATCCAACGTTCATACATGAAAGCGCGCTACTTTATCCTTCAGTGAAGGTCGATAAAGGTACCTTGGTGCACCCTGGTGTTGTTTTAGATGCTGAAGTGAACATTGGAAAGTTCTGTATTATTAATAATCATGCGACCTTATCCCATAATGTCACTATCGGAGACTATGTGCACATTGCAATTCAAGCTGCAATTGCCGGTGGGGTTACCATCGGAGAGGGTACTCTAATTGGTGCCGGCAGTATAATATTACCAGAAGTTACTATTGGGAAATGGGTAATCATTGGGGCTGGATCGGTGGTGACCAAGGATATACCAGATAATGTGATTGCCTATGGCAATCCTGCATTGATCAAAAAACATTTTTAATGCATGAATCCTAAGATCTACTTATCATCACCTCATATGGGAGGTAGCGAAAAAGATTTCGTAGCTGAAGCTTTTGAATCCAATTGGATTGCACCACTTGGACCACATGTTGAAGCTTTTGAAACCGATCTTGAGGATTATCTCGGAGAAGGGAGCTATATAGCTGCACTAAGTTCCGGTACCGCAGCATTGCATTTGGCATTGATTCTTCTTGGGGTTAAAAAAGACGATGAGGTGATCTGTCAGAGCATGACCTTTTCAGCATCTGCCAATCCAATTGTTTATCAGGGGGCAACACCCATATTTATTGATAGTGAAGCGGACACCTGGAATATCTGTCCGGAGCATCTTGAACGCGCTATAAAAGACAGAATCTCTAAAGGGAAAAAGCCCAAGGCGATCATTGCAGTTCATTTGTACGGAATGCCATTCAAAGTGAATGAGATCAATTCTATTTCCCAAAAATATAATATTCCACTTATCGAGGATAGTGCAGAATCACTGGGGAGCAGCTATGATGGACAAAAATGTGGCACATTTGGTGACCTCGCTATATTATCCTTTAACGGAAATAAAGTGATCACGACTTCAGGTGGCGGAGCCTTGGTTACCAAGAACGAGTCTCAGAAAAAGAAAGCCATCTTCCTGGCCACCCAGGCAAGAGATGATGCTCCTTATTATCACCATTCAGAAATAGGGTATAACTACAGACTGAGTAATGTTTGTGCAGGAATAGGAAGAGGTCAGATGCAGGTACTGGATGATCATATAGCATTACGAAGAAAGATGAATGAATTCTACTTTGAATTGTTCCAGGATAGGGAAGGGGTGACAGTCTTTAAAGAACCATCCGATCGGTTTTACAGCAACCACTGGTTAAGCTGTATTCTTGTAGATGAAAAGAGATCTGGATATAAAGCTGAGGATATTCGTCTTGAGTTGGAAAGATCCAATATAGAAGCAAGACCGCTGTGGAAACCGATGCATTTGCAACCGGTGTTTAAAAATGTACCATTTTATGGCGAAAAAATTTCTGATGATTTATTTTTAAAGGGACTATGTCTTCCTTCCGGATCCAATCTAACCCAGGTTGATCGGGATAGGATTCGTCACGCATTGAATAAATTCATATAGATATTCAGTATATTTGATCGAATAAATTTACCATGAAGGTCTCCCTAAATCATTTTAAAGAACTCTACGCTGGGGATAATAGTTTGAAACTACTGGATCAGAAATACCTTCCAAGGTGGATGGTAGTGATATTGGACATCATCTTATGTGTGATCTCTTTATTTTTAGTCTATTTTATTGTATTGGGGAGCCCGATCAATTTCCTAAATGTAATTTCACTGCCTGCACAGGGATCGATCATACTGGGTGTGACACTCATTTTCTTTTATGTGTTCAAGACCTATTCCGGAATTATCAGGCATTCCACTTTGATCGATATCCTAAAACTGATCATTTCCTCTTTCTCAACGGCGGCAACCTTGATCATATTCAATTATGTTTACGAGTTGATAACTGGAGACAGGCTGTTCATCACAACGTCTCTTTTACTGTATATGTTTCTGTCTTTTACCATACTGTTTCTATTCAGGATAGCGGTGAAGGAAAGTTATCAGCTATTGAAGAACAATGCTGTTGGAAGCCATACCAAGAGGGTGGCCATAGTGGGAGTGGATGATAATTCTATTTCATTGGGGAATGCTTTGACTACAGAATCAAACCTACCTTTTTACCTGGTGGGATTTATTTCAGAAACAATTGAATATAAGAAAAAGTATAAGATCCTGGGTAAAAACGTGATTCCAATTGAAAAAGACTTTTCTACCACCATCTCAAAACTGGATATTGATGGAGTGTTGATCATCAGTGAGTCTTTGTCTGGAAAGCAAAAGAATTCCATTGTTGAAGTTTGTTTGGCCAACGATCTTGAGGTCTTTAATGTGCCTCTTCTTGAGACCTGGAATAAGAAAGAGGATATTAAGAATATGATCAAGCCAATTCAGATCGAGGATCTTTTAGAACGAGATCTCATCCAGATCGATAATGAAATGATAAAGAACGACCTGGAGGGTAAGACCATATTGGTTACTGGTGGAGCTGGGTCGATTGGTAGTGAGATCGTAAAGCAACTGGCGGACTTCAATCCGAAATTAGTTGTAATATTGGATCAGGCAGAATCGGCATTATACGACCTGGAATTCAATCTGAATCAAAACTATAAATCCTTGAATTTCATCATTGAACTTGCAAATATCAGCAATGATCACAGGATGCAATTGCTGTTTTCAAAATATAAATTTGATGTGATCTATCATGCAGCTGCCTATAAGCATGTTCCACTGATCGAAAGAAATCCTCATGAAGCGGTCTATGTAAATGTCTTGGGAACAAAGAACATTGCTGAATTGGCTGTGTCTAATTGTATCAAGAGATTTGTTATGGTGTCGACCGACAAGGCGGTCAACCCCACCAATGTTATGGGAGCATCAAAACGAATCGCTGAGATCTATGTACAATCCCTGCAGAACAAAAAGAACATAGCTACCCGTTTTATCACTACTCGTTTTGGGAATGTATTGGGTTCCAGTGGGTCGGTGATACCTTTATTCAGAAAACAGATATCTCAAGGAGGGCCGGTAACAGTAACTCATAAAGATATCATTCGATACTTCATGATGATTCCGGAAGCCTGTCAATTGGTACTCCAGGCTGGAACGATGGGGAATGGAGGCGAAATATTCATATTTGATATGGGCAAACAGGTGCGTATACTGGAATTGGCAGAAAAAATGATCAAATTATCGGGTTATGAACCCTATGTGGATATCGATATAGAATTCATAGGATTGCGACCGGGGGAAAAACTCTTTGAGGAATTATTGAATGATGAATCGAAAACCTTGCCAACCCATCATCCCAAGATCATGATCGCCAAGGTCCCGACACAAGATTTTGATGAGATCAGGAATAAAGTGGAGCGACTGATCGATACCGCCAGGAAACGCAATGATCAGGAAGTGGTAAAGCAATTAAAGGAACTCGTTCCAGAGTTTAAAAGTGAGAACTCAGAATTTGAACTATTGGATTGATACCCGATCGATCTTAACAGTATTGATAATATCTATTTGTATAAGCTCAAAAATTAATTGGATATAACTGTATATTTGTGTTAATTTAATGCCCATGAAACGACCTATTTATCAACCAAATCTATTCTTTAAGGGAATAATTACCTGTTTTTTGGTTCTTTTTATCACATCTTGTGCATCAAAAAAGGATATCGTTTATTTTCAGGATTCTGAAATGATGGATCTCATGGAGATCGATCAAAAATTTGAACCCATTATAGAATCCAATGATATTCTACATATTACCATCTCATCAATTGATGAAGAAGTTATCCGTCCATTCCAACGAAATTTAGGGGATGATAGTAACAATCAGAATAATTTGAATCAGGGCTTAAAAGGATACCTGGTGGATTCCAATGGTGAGATACAGTTTCCGGTATTGGGATCCGTCAATGTAGCCGGAAAGACCAGAAATCAAGTCAAGGAACAGCTTAAAATGTTGATTTCGGAATACGTCAAAGAAGTGGTGGTCGATGTCAGGATAATGAACTTTAAGGTTACCGTATTGGGGGAGGTTAATAATCCAGGTGTATATACTATTGATGATGAACGGGTCACGTTCCCTGAGGCTTTGGGATTGGCTGGTGATCTATCAGAGGATGGAAAAAGAGAGAACATCACCATCATAAGAGAGGAAAATGGTAAAAGACGTGTAACGAAATTGGATCTTACCAATACGGATCTCTTCAGCAGTTCATTCTTCTTTTTAAAACAAAACGATATCATTTATGTTGAGCCATCCAATAAAGGGGTTAAAAAATCAGGATTCATTCCCGATATTCCCGCTTTATTATCTTTATTTACTGTTGTACTCAGTGTTGTAGTTCTTTTATCTACTAAATAATATTTTTAAAGATGGAATCACCCTATAATCAAGAAATTAGTCTAAAGGAACAAATTGATCAATATTCCAGGTATTGGTTTTGGTTTGTTCTTTTTGTGATCATTTCACTTATTGGGGCTTATATCTATTTGAGGTATACAACAACCCTATATGAGAGTAAGGCAACGATCATAATAAAAGAAGACCTCGATAGATCCTCTGAATTAAGCCCATTTTCTGAATTGGGTGGTTTTTTCTCCAGATATAGAAATAATGAGATCGAGAACGAATTGGCCATATTCAGATCAAAAAGATTGATCACAGATGTGGTCGAGGAGCTTGAGCTTAATATCCTGTATGAGTCTATAGGAACCATCAAAACTACCGAAATGTATGAGTTTAAACCAATGGTAGTTCAATTCTTATCATTTAAGGACAGCTCGAAGAGTAAATCGGTCCCAAAATTATATTTCGAAATTCAATCTGCAACTCATTTTAAGATCGAAAATGAAGCTGAGACCATACAGGGAGAATTTGACTTTGGGGACTTGGTATCATTGCCATTTGGAGATATTATCGTGATCCCATCGTTGGACGATCCTGAAAAATTTGAGCATTTTATCGGAAAGAACATCTCAGTTCTATATCGTCCTATAGATAAGATGTCGCAAGTATTTCAGAATAGGATCAAGGTCAATAATGACCTTAAGAACAGTAATGTGGTTGAATTGAAAATGCAATCTCCGGTGACTCAAAAATCGGAGGATTTTATCAACGAACTAATATTTCAGTACAATAAGGATGCGATACACGACCGCAATCAAGTTGCTCAGAAGACCTCTAATTTCATCGATTCCAGGCTGGATATCATAACTCAGGAATTGGATTCTGTTGAACGAAATAAGGTTCAGTTCAAAAGCAGTAATCGACTGACCAATATTGAAGCTGAGGCTCAATTGATATTAGAGAATGCCAGTGAGTTCAATAAACGGCAGTTCGATGTTTCCACTCAGTTGGAATTGGCCAATACCATGATCGATTATATGGAAAATGCCTCCTCCAACGATCTGCTTCCAGCAAACATAGGATTGGATGGGGAAGATATCGGTGAGACGGTCAATAATTATAATAGTTTGATCCTGCAGCGGAATAAACTGCTTAAGAGTTCAACTGCCAAAAATCCGGTGGTGGTCAATTTGAATAATCAGATCGTACAATTCAGAAATACCATCTTGGAGAGTCTGAAGAATACCAGCAATGCCTTGAAGATCTCTATGAGAGACCTGAATTATAAGGAATCAATACTGAATTCAAAGATAACCGGTGTACCGGCAAAAGAGAAGATATACCGCGATATAGAAAGACAACAGATCATCAAGGAACAGCTTTATTTGTTCTTGCTGCAGCAACGAGAAGAAGCTAATATTTCGCTTGCTGTAACTTCGCCAAAGGCAAAGATAGTAGACAGAGCCTATAGTAGCAATGTGCCGGTATATCCCAAAAAGGCACTCATTTATCTGGGGGCTTTCTTAGCCGGCTTGATAATTCCATTCTTGTTCATCTACATCAAGTTGTTGCTAAATACTAAAGTGACCAATAGAAGGGATTTGGAGCTTGTATTCAGTGATATTTCAATCATTGGCGAGATACCAAAGGTCAAGAATGGCGATAATGACTCTGTAAGCACAAACGATAGAAGCATTCTGGCAGAGTCATTTAGGATCCTTCGTACCAATCTTCAGTATTTATTTATCAATAAATTGAATAGTGGTTCTGATGCTCATACTGTATTCGTAACCTCATCCATAAAAGGTGAAGGGAAAACATTTGTCGCCTATAACCTCGCATTGACATTGGCGCTAACCGGAAAGAAAGTGGTCCTTGTTGGAGCGGATATACGAAATCCACAGCTTCATAGATATCTTTCAGATAAAGTAAAAATGGCAAAGGGATTGACCAACTTCATTATAGATCCCAATCTAACTCTAAATGAAATTGTTGAGCATAGTGAGCAAAACGAACATTTGAAGATCATCTTATCTGGAGATATACCTCCCAATCCAGCAGAACTTTTGATGCAGTCCAGAACCAAGGATTTATTTGATGAACTGAAGAAATCGTTTGACTTTGTCATTGTAGATACAGCTCCATCTATGTTAGTAACCGATACCATTCTTATTAATAGATTAGCAGATGTGACTCTATATGTAATAAAGGCTGGATTTACCGATAAGAAATTAATGGATTTCCCCAAGGAAGCCATTGATGATGGTCGACTGTCCAATGTTGCTTTGGTATTGAATCATGTTGATCTTAATAATTTTGGATATGGGAATAAATATGGATATTCCTATTCTAATGAGAAATTGCCTATTTATAAAAGAATATTTAAATAGTCAAACAAGCCGAATCGGAATACAAAGTAGCAACGTATCAGAAACAATAGTAGGAGGAGGGATAATTTATAATTATTCTATAAATTAATTTCTTTATCTTCGTAAACTAATTCTTACAATCCAGTATAAATGAAATATTATATAACCCTGATATTAATGATGTTTGTCTTTGTGGTTCAATCTCAGCAAGTTGACAGACAAAAAGTAGTCGTTGAGGTTGGAACTGGTACATGGTGTCCTTCTTGCCCGGCCGTTGTCGATATTATCCATGACCTGCAAAACGCAGGATATGACATTGCGGTGGTAAAATATCATATCAATGATAACTACCAGAATGCAGAGAGTGTTACCCGAAAGATCTATTACGATTTTCCTTGGTACCCGACCACTTATTACGATTCAAACCATATAGGCTATGATGATTGGGCTACCTATAGTGTCCATGAGAGCTATTATCTGGATAGGATCAGTACACCATCTTCTTTTTCAATTGATCTTGAGGTAGACAACGTGAACGAGACTTCATTGGAAGGCACCATAATATTGGATAAAGTAGATACCTACAATGGTGATAATTTAGTATTGCATGTTGCATTGACCGAATCCCATATTCCGGATAATTGGCACGGGGAAACTGAGGTCAATTATTGTGAACGTTCCATGTTCCCGGATGGTCATGGATCTGTATTGGACTTTTCAGGAGGAGATCAATTGTTGGTTCCATTTAATTTTGATATAGACTCTGAGTGGGTTCTTGAAAATATGGAGATCACCTATTTCATTCAAGACAATGATACCAAAGAGATCCTTCAGGCTGATTTCATCGATGTTGGAGAATATATCCTTGGAATTTCAGATGCGTCTGAGAATTCAAAAGGACAGGTATTTCCAAACCCGGCCAATGATATCATTTCAATTGTTTCTAATGGTCAGACATCGATATCCAATATTCAGATCATAGATGTCACAGGTAGATTGGTGTATCAACAAGCAAATTATAGTACTTCGATCAATATAAATTCCCTGAAAAGTGGGATCTATATGATCTCTTATCTGGAAGATTCGGTTTCTAAGTCCGCTAAATTTATAAAGAAGTAAAATTTTACTCATTGTTCTTATGAGTATTTTACCGATGATTCAATTCGGTATCAATTTCAGAGAGAAGGGGATGGACTTTTTGTAATTAAAAATTAGGGATAAGAACGATCAATCAATCTCAAAATCATCATCATCGTCATCAGATTCGATCTCTTCTTCGGTTTCAAAATCCTGATCATCCACCTCTACATCAACATCATCATCCACCTCATCATCCTCAAAATCTTCCATAGCAGCTTGTAGTCTCTTGCCAACCTTAACCAGGTAGATAGTATCTTCAGTACGAACTTCTACCGCTTCGATCTGCTCACCTAAGGTGTTCTTAAAGGTGATAATATCTTCATCATCATACCCATAAGGAAATTTTTCAACTAAAAGATTCATAATCTCATCATTTAGTTTTTTGAATTCAACAATAATGCGTCTCATCACTATATATAGGTTATTTTAAAAGTACGGTTTGGGTCTACAATTCGTACAAATATAAAATACAATTTGAATAATTTTCAAAAAATTTATTGAAATTTAATATTACGGATTTTTTAAAATTTAATTCAATTTTCAATAAAAAAAAAGCCACTCAGAAAAGTGGCTTTTCAAATTCTATATTGCTACGGACTATTTTAACCCCAATACGTCTATTCCTTGTTCAAAAACCACGTCCACAGGAATATTGGACTGACTCAAACGGTCCAGATCCGATTGTAGTTCTTCTGTTATTATTCCTTTTTCCCGTACCAGAGAAGCAACACCAGCATAATCCCCATTGCCCTGAAGGGTAAGTATGAGACTGGAGAGTTCTTCCATAGCGCTTTGCATTTTTTCGAAATTCACTTTATAGGTTCCGTCTTCATTACGGCTAAAGGCACCTTTTTCCTTAAAGAAATTGAAGCGGATCATATTGGCCTTTCCATGAGCACTGGAAGCACCAAAACGAACCGAACGGAAAATACCTGCCATAAAAGTGACCATATTATCCTTGAGATCACCGGTGAGTTCTCCCTTACTGTGTAGTTGCTCTACCATATACAATCCTAAGATATCGGCTTTGCCTTCTTCAAGAGCACTGGAGTGTTCCTGAAGGGCCTGAC
This sequence comes from Flavobacterium sp., assembly GCA_024644805.1. Lineage (GTDB taxonomy): Bacteria > Bacteroidota > Bacteroidia > Flavobacteriales > Flavobacteriaceae > Marifrigoribacter. The sequence continues at coordinate 11,816 of JAHEHC010000065.1, forward strand.
GTACGGTACCTTTTCCATTAATCGTATTCTTGATACCCAATCCGTGTGCTACTTCATGGAACATGGTATTGGCAAAGAAGGCGTCAAAAGTAATATGTTGCCGCTGACTGGAATCGATCAGGACCTCGGAAATGGGCACCAAGATTTTATCGAACTTGGCACGCATCGCGTTCTTGAGTTGTAAGCGTCGCGTTCCTTTTTGCAATTGTACCTCCTCATCATTGGGCAAATTGATGGCAATGGTCTTGCTTCCAGCATTGCAGTCACCTGCATAGAACACCACATCGTAGGCATTCAAGTCGGAATCGGTGCCTGGTTGCTCCTGTTTGTAAGCTGCCTCTAC
>JAHEHC010000066.1 GCA_024644805.1 Flavobacterium sp.
GGTAACCGAAGGGTATCAACTTTCGAAAAAAGATGCTTTGAACGATCAATTTATCTTGTTACAACGCGGCAAGAAAAATTATTTTATTATCAAGATCGTATAATAAAAAATCCCTGCATGTTTGCCATGCAGGGAAATCTTCAAACTAACCAACTTATATGAAGAAAATAATTATTAGTATGCTGAATGGTATCAGATTGGTGCTAATCATTACTTTAAATAGGTCGACATTATTATAGTAACTTACACCAATAGTTAAATTTTTTTCTCTTGAATATGGAAAACGTATTAATTACCGGAGGAACTGGACTTGTTGGGAATCAGTTGGTCAACCGATTGAAACAACAGGGGTTTGGAGTGCGAGTCTTAAGTCGGAGCAAGACGATCATAGATTCAAGTATCGATCATTATTTTTGGGATCCAAGGAATAATAAGATCGATCAGGAGGCCCTGAAATCAGTAGACCATATAATACATTTGGCGGGAGCAGGGATACTGGATAAAAGGTGGACCCCAAAACGAAAACAGATCCTGATCGACAGCAGAGTTGAAACAGCTCGATTCCTACTTCAAAAGATCAAGGAAAGAAAAGTGCCTCTCAAGTCGTTTATTTCGGCATCTGGAATTGGATATTATGGTGCAGTAACAACCGATAGGATATTTAAAGAGACGGATGACCCTCATGATGACTTTGTCGCAGAGATATGTAAACAATGGGAAAAAGCTGCAGATGCATTCTCTGAAAATGGATTCAGGACGGTGAAGCTGAGGATTGGCGTGGTCCTCTCTTCTGAAGGGGGAGCATTGATCCCTCTGATGAAGCCTATAAAAATGGGATTTGGAGCACCAATAGGATCAGGAAAGCAATACATACCCTGGATACATATTGATGACCTTTGTTCCCATTTTATCAAAGCATTGAAGGATGATCGAATGAGTGGTCCATACAATTCGGTTGCGCCAGACCACAGGACCAATGCTTCAATGACCAAAGCCATATCAAAAATAATAGGTAGATCAGTCTGGCTTCCAAATGTACCCTCTATGATCATTCAATTGGTCATGGGCGAAAGAGCATGCTTGATTCTGAAAGGAAGCAGGGTATCAAGCGAAAAAATAGAACGAACGGGTTTCGAATTTAGTTATAATGATCTTGAAAAAGCCTTAAGCAATCTTATCCAAAAACAATGACTTAGAACAAAAGAGTGATCAGAGAATAGTTCAACCTAAAAAATTGGTAACCTCCGGATAAGGCACCATCGAGCTAACCAGCAATGCGATACTATCTTTGACAATAATGGTGATACTTAATAATATTGAGACCACCAGTATGGATACTGATAAATTATTTTCCTGAATCTCTTTGAATTCGTTGATGCCTCTGGTCAACATGGAAAACAAAAAGAACACCGAACAATTTATGACCAGAGCAGCAAAAAATCCAATCAAAAGATAGAGTCCTGAATATTTAGCAATGGTTCCCAATTCTATGGCCTCAGACTGATTGGAGGCCAGTCGGATCACATTGGTGATGGAGGGCAATATCTCACTCAATATCAAACCTATCGAGAGTATGATCCCGGAGGTGAAAATGGTGAACGACAGATTTGACCCCCTGACATCATGCGATTTAAAGAAGAGTGCTTTCAGGATCTTATACGATACAAATATGATGATCACTGTGATCACCAGAGACAGGATGATCTCGATCAAGGATAAGGAGAATAACTTTGAGTTCATAATTTTTTATTTACTGGTTAATACTACATTCCAATAGGTCACATCGGCAAAATTGGGAGATAAATACCCCACTTCAAAATATTTTGCCGTGGTTTCCCATAATACATATTTCTTGCCATTATGGATCTTATATAAACCACTTGCAGGTATGTTGATCCCCAAAATGGAATGCCTGTAAAATTCACTGTTAACTATTGCAATATCGTAATTAAAATGCTTTAAGATACTATAGATCAGTACGGTTCGGGTATCACAATCTCCTTTGAGATTCTTGATGAAGGAAACCGGATTCTGTATTCCATACCGTTTATTGCCAATGCAACATTCGGGGCAATTCTCGAGCACCCTTCTAATGGAATCCTCATAATTTTCGGGAGTTTCACAGGCTCCCGGGAACACCAATGAATAGGGGATATCCTGAATGCAACTCACCACCATTTCGGCAAACTCCATGCTGTTGAGTTTTTTTTCTTTATTGATCTCGGTAAACGCCTTCATGACCAGATCGAGACTGGGTCCGTCCTTCTTCTCTAAATATTTATACAGATTCCCCCAAAACGGTCCACCTCCTCGAGGTTTATAATTCTGAATATGATCTTTTAATCTTTGAAAATCACGATCCCGAACACTCAATTCGGTAGAATATTCATTACCATAGTTATCTCTCCATTCACGATTGCTGGTGTATACCGGAATGGTGTCCGATTCTTCCACAACATAGGTTTCGGTCACTTTTTCTTCTGTGGTGAACGTCTTATTGGGCTGAGTCTTTAAAGAAGAAATCAGGAAATTCCCCAACAGATTAAAGAAATAGAATATGAAAAATATGATGATCCCAGATCGGATCAATGACCTTCGATAGGATCTCCCGAGAACCAGGATCAGAAAGGTAACGGAAAGACCAACAACCACAATGAGCGTTGTAAACGTATTGACTTCAAAGATCAGGTGTAAAAAAACAAACCCAAAGAAGGTTAGTAGTCCGATCACAAAGAACCAAAGACAACCATTCTTATTCTTATTCAAGTCTGTATTCATTGTTCATACATTAAATTACATCCTCGGATATCACTATTATCAAATCTACCTAAAATTTCGAAACTGCCATCCGAATACACTTTTCCAAGATCCTGAGTAGCGATAAAGGAACATGAATTGATATTGGCAAGGTCAATAATATTCAGGGCTCCGGTCTTACCTTCGACAGATGAAAGGGGGTCTTCAGTGTCTCGGGTGGTCACTTTCATCCAGGGCGGACAATGAAAGATCCCATCCTTCTTTGAGTAGGCCTGTGACAATAATTCGGTCATTCCGTATTCGCTATAAACAGACGAAATTCCAAATCCGCTTTTCAGTTCTTGATGTAACTCCTCCTTGATCATTTCCTTTCTTCTTCCTTTCATACCCCCTGTTTCCAACACCTTTACATGTTTGAGCTGAAAAGTTCTTAGATCTATTAGATCCAATAGTGCGTAGGAGACTCCCATTAAAAGAGAGTTGATCTTATTGGACTCCAGGAACAGTAACCGATCGATAAGCTCCTGGGTATTATCGAGATAAAAGCCACTATAGGGAGATTCACTTTTTGTTATAAGTTCATTTACCATGTAAACAAGAGAGGATCCTTCCCGCTCTAAATACGATGGCAATAATGCCAGGATGGGAAAACCTTTTACTTTCCCTATATGATATTCAAAAGAACGGAGGAAACTTTTCTCATACAAAGAAAGATCAGATACATAGTGCTTGCTTGGAATGGATCCTGTAGTACCGCTGCTACTGAAAACGATCTCTGAATCTGAATTATCAAGAATGATTTTATGGCTTTTAAAGAATCGAATAGGAAGGAATGGAATGGATGAAACATCCTGTATATCAGTGAGGTCGATCTTTAAAAAATTGCAATAATCCCTATAGATCTTTAGCTTTGAATATTGAAGCTGGAATATTTTTAAAGCCATTGACGAGAAGTCCTCATCTGAAGAAATTTCAAACAATCGATCCTCGAGTGTGTTCGTATTGGAAATCACAGTATGAAAGTATAAAAAAAAAGCTTCTGAGAAAACAGAAGCTTTATGATAAAATAGAATCCATCATCTAATTGATCACTAGTTTTTTGGTTTCAGTTTGATCATTTTGCGTGATCTTTACAAGATAGATCCCATTCTTTAGTTCAGAAATATCTAATTGGGTCTCGATGCTTGTTTGCATGATCTGTTTTCCCAGAACATCAAAGACAGTTACCTCCTTTTGCCCAGAAATAGCTGACTGTATATTCACATAACTTCCGTTAGCAGGATTTGGGATGATCGCAAATGGAGCGGTATTATTTTCTTCTATACCCAGGAATCCATTGAAAAACACATTATCAAAATAGAATGCTTCACTGGCAGAATTGCACCTGACCTCGATCACCAGCTGAAACGTAAGCGGGTCGGAATTAAATGCAGGTAGTTCAACAATTCCTGATATCCATTGCCCTTCGATTCCGAGATCATTGATGTTACTTCCGGTGGTATCAAGAATATCATATTCTTCGCCTTCCTCAAAGTATTTCACATAGATTCTTATTCTATCAGACCCTGATTCATTGATCGTGCCATCTCCTTCATATCCTGTTTCAGAAATGAAATAGTCAAGAGTGTAAGATGGCCCTGTTGAAGTGGTTACTATGGGCTCAAACTCCAGGATAAAATTCCCATCCACATCGCTCACCTGATACCCCTGACTGCCCTCGGTAAAAGGGTGATCGCCTGATGGCGGACTGTCGGTGACCCCAACTTCATCACCATCGGTGAGTCCATCACCTGGTGTGTCATATGGTACATAACGGGCCATAAAGCCCAGTTCACCTCCGGTTGATTCATAATTCACTAAAGGTTCGTCTGGATTGTTCATCAGATCATGGGCTACATTCTGATCGCCGGTATCGGTGTAAAGACCTGAAAACAACTCTGGTTCTTCAAAACTGGTAAATTCCTGTGCATAAAGTGCACAATTCATTAGGATTGCTCCTATTAGCATTGATTTTTTCATAATAAAATGATTAAATTAGAACCGGGAAGAGAAGCTAATATACAAATAAAAAGATAATATTTTCAACATTAAATTACGGTTAACAAATCAGTAAAATATGGTTACAGAAAGATATAACTGTATATTTATCGGCTGAACAGATCACATTTAAATGAAGAAGAGAGATATAAAAATTCTTTTGGTTGATGACGAACCGGATATTTTGGAAATTGTAGGATACAATCTTTCACAAATTGGATATCAGATATTTACTGCTGAAAATGGTGAAAAGGCTATTAAAGCAGCTAAGGAACATCAGCCACATCTTATAATTTTAGACGTTATGATGCCGGTGATGGATGGTATTGAGGCCTGCGAAAAACTGAGGGCCATTCCGGAGTTATCTGAAACCGTCATCACATTTTTAACGGCTCGAGGTGAAGATTACTCTCAAGTTGCCGGTTTGGATGCCGGAGCCGATGATTACATTACCAAACCTATAAAGCCTAAGGTTTTGGTTAGTAAAGTGAAATCTCTTCTTAGAAGATTTAAGGAAAAGTCCAGTGCAACAGGTATCGTAAATGTAGGTGATCTGGAGATCAATAGAGATGAATATAAGATCATGAAGAAGGATGAGGAGATCAACTTGCCCAGAAAGGAATTCGAATTATTGGCATTATTGACCTCCCAGCCGGGCAAGGTATTTAAGAGAGAGGAAATAATGACCCAGGTATGGGGTAGCGACGTGGTCGTTGGGGACAGGACCATAGATGTTCATATCAGGAAACTTAGGGAAAAAATTGGAGATGACAGCTTTAAAACGGTGAAGGGAGTGGGATATAAATTTGTGGTCTGATGACAAATATCTTTAAAAAAACCTACAAGTTTGCCGCCTTCACTTCAGCATATATAACTCTTTCCTTAACCCTGATCAATTTTCTTGCATTTTACTATTTTATCAAAACCGATTTCTGGATCATCCTGGTTTTTGCAGCAGTTATCTATATGGTTTGCTTCTTTGTAATTCAGTATAGGGTGGAAAAATTCATCTACAACAGGATCAAGAAGATCTACGATGATGTGAGCTTACTGGACACGTCCAATATAGGTCAGCAAAAGATCACCACCAATATGGAAACACTAACAAAAGAGGTGGAACGATTTGCGCAGCATAAAAAATTAGAGATCGAGGCGTTGAAGATCAGGGAGAATTACAGAAAGGAGTTTGTTGGAAATGTCTCACATGAACTGAAGACCCCACTATTTACTGTTCAAGGGTATATACTCACGCTCCTGGATGGGGCCTTAAAGGATAAGAAAGTCAGAAAGAAGTACCTTGAAAGTGCCAGTAAGGGAGTGGAACGGCTGATCTATATTGTTAAGGATCTGGACATGATCAGTAAATTAGAGGCAGGTGATCTGAACCTCAATAAAGAGCATTTCAATATCATAGATCTGATCAGAAATGTTTTCGACCTATTGGAGATCAAAGCTTCCAAAAAGAATATTGTTCTCACCCTTGATGATGTGTTGGAGAATGAGGTTATGGTCAATGCCGATAGAGAAAGGATCCAACAGGTTCTGACCAATCTAATTGACAATTCCATCAAATATGGTAAGGTTGGTGGAACCACCGAAGTAAGCATTGAAGATCTGATCAAGAATAAGGTCATAGTGCGTGTTACCGACAATGGTGAGGGAATCCAATCCAATCACTTAACACGTCTTTTTGAACGATTTTACCGCGTAGACAAGAGTGGTTCCAGAGAAGTGGGAGGCAGTGGATTGGGACTTTCCATTGTTAAGCATATCATCGATGCTCATAATGAGAAGATCTATGTCGAGAGTCAGTTTGGAGTTGGTTCAGAATTCTCATTTACCATTGAAAAGGGAAAATAATTCTCCATAATCTAACGGGGAGCTGTTATTCTTCATTCCAGTGTAATTATCGACTTTCTGGAGACTTTCAGACCTGAATTCATTCTGAACACAAAAAGGCGCCATTCCCAGTTCTTTCATTCTCTTTGCCAAATACAACTGTTCATCTTGTCCGGGAGTTGGAATGAAAAACGCTTTCTTCTCTAAAAAGGAAAGATCCATCAAGGTCGAATATCCCGATCGAGAAACTACCAGACCGGAGGCATTTATAACTTCTTCAAGTTCCTTCTTTAGCATGAAATTGACCACATTGATATTCCCAATTCTCTTTTTTGTTTGTTGGTGTTCAACCACTCCTCTAATCAATATAATTCGACGATCAAATTCTTTGAATTCTGACAGGATCCTATCTTCCAAAATACTTCGTTGAGGCTCAGGACCGGATAAAAGGAATACGATATCGTATTGTTTGGGCAGTTTCCTTTTTCTCATTCTGCTGAGTATGCCCAAATACTTTAAATTGAATCGTGGATCTGCTAAATGACCAAGCTTTCCACTTAGATTGTTCTCCCCTAAATAGTCCGGGACCCAACATTCGTCAAATCGTTCTATGATCTTCTGATGCTTCTTGCTGGTGATAGAAGTTGTAATGCCAGATAATACAGTTAACTGATGGGTAAGATAAACCGAAGGAACCTTATCGCTAAACACTCCCATTCTGTTGTCACTGATGATTCCATGTATTGCACCGGTATCAACCAGATCATTAACAATCTTTTTCTCTTCTTCAACGGCACTTAATATCTTCGGGATCGTTTTCAGCAGGGCCCATTTTAAATGACGCCCTTTTTTTGCGTATTTTATCGAATAGGAAGGTAATTCGACTATTGGAAGTTCTGGGAATTCCTTCTTTAAGAAATCCAATGCGGCTCCATCTGAGGCCAGGAGGACATCAAGATCCTGGTCGATTAAGGCAAGGATCAAAGGTATGCATCGGCTGGCATGTCCCAGACCCCAATTCAGGGGAGCTACTAATATGGTCTTTCGGTTTGTCACATTACAAATTTAAACATTCTGGTTACTGTACAATATTTCATTAATTTTATCAAAAAAATAAATCATTGGGAAGTAAGAACAAATTAAAACGATTCAAGGAGAATGAGACCTTTAAGAATGTGATCCAGCCAACACGAGAAGAGGTTTTTGATGATGCATTAAATTTAAAGGGGAATTGGAAGCGCAATTTTTTTAAGAACGATCATCCATTGGTACTTGAATTGGGCTGTGGTAAAGGGGAGTATGCCGTCAATCTGGCTAAGATGTTTCCTGAAAAGAACTTCTTGGGGATCGATATAAAGGGAGCACGATTTTGGAGAGGGGCAAAAACAGCATTGGAAGAGGGCTTGAACAACGTACTATTCCTAAGAACTCAGATCGAACTAATTGATCATCTATTTTCCGAGAATGAGGTGGATGAGATATGGATCACGTTCCCAGATCCACAGATCAAATACAAAAGGACCAAGCACCGACTTACTAATTTAGAGTTTCTTGAAAAGTACCGCACGATCTTGAAATCTGAAGGAGTGGTTCACCTTAAAACAGATAGTGAATTCCTGCATGGCTATACCATTGCTCTGTTACATGCCCTACATTTTAAGATCGAATATGCTCACCATGATGTATACAACACAGACACCGCTCCACAGGAAGTCACCGGAATTCAGACCTTCTATGAAAAGCAATATTTAGAGCAGAATAAGAAGATAACTTACCTGAGGTTTAACTTCTCATTGGTTTAATTTCATTATATTCATCTTTAGAAACTAACCAGGTATGTCGGTATTTATAAATTTCATTATTGGTCTGATAGCAGCCATAGTGGGAGTTATCCCCCCCGGTTTACTGAATATGTCTGCTGCAAAGATCAGCATGAGGGAGGGGCGACGCAAAGGATTGTTATTTTCTTTTGGGGTCTGTATTACGGTATTGATACAAACCTATATCGCTTTGATATTTGCCAGATATTTGGATAGACATCCGGAGATCATCGATGTTCTTCAAAAAGTTGCATTGGGGGTGTTCGTGAGTATAACCATTTACTTCTTTTTTATTGCCAATAGCATTCGGAAAGAACCTTTAAAAGAGGTTAATAATTCAAAATCACACCGTGTGTTCTCCGGTATATTCCTAGCAGCCTTGAACCTGCTTCCCATTCCATATTGGGTCTATATCAGTATTACTTTTTCATCATTTGGCTGGTTCAAATTCACACCCATCGAACTTTGGGCAGCTGTATTAGCTTCTTCATTAGGCACGTTCATCGTATTGGCCATCTATGTTTGGTTCTTCAAAAATAAGGATAGCGAAAAGAAACCAAAGATCAATATGAATTATATAATTGGACTGGTTACTGCAATAATCTCGGTGATCACATTCATTAAGATCTTAAATGATATGTAATGGAGCGATCGGCTGGATTTTTTCAAAAAGTATATGAAGTTGCTCGACTCATTCCCTGTGGAAGAGTAACTTCTTATGGTGCTATTGCTCGTTATCTGGGCACCCCAGGAAGTGCCAGAATGGTGGGTTGGGCAATGAATGCCTCACACAATATGCATGATGTGCCTGCACATAGGGTGGTAAACAGAAAGGGACTTCTTACCGGGAAGCATCATTTTGAAGGAACCGATCTGATGCAGCAACTCTTGGAGAATGAAGGCGTTCGGGTCATCGACCATCAAGTGATCGAGTTCGACACACTCTTTTGGGACCCCAATAAGGAACTCTAAACATCTATCTTTTAATAATAGGATCATTTTCATTTCCTTGTTTTATTATTTTGAGTATTCCTCTTATATTTGCACTTTAGATTTAATCTAAATACAGATAAAGACTATGAGTATTAGCAAAAAAGATATTTTAGAAGCATTAAAATCCGTTACTGTCGCCGGCGAAGGATTGAATATGGTTGAAAGTGGAGCTGTTCAGAATGTTATGACATTTGCCGATGAGGTGATCGTTGACGTGATCATTTCTAATCCCGCACTTCATATTAAAAAGAGGGCTGAAGACGATATCATCAAGACCATCAAGGAACAGATCAGTGAGGATGCAGACGTAAAGGTGAACATCAGTGTTCAGGCAAAAGAAGAACCAAAACCACTTATAAAAGGAAACCCAATTCCTGGAATACAGAATATTATTGCGATAGCATCAGGAAAGGGAGGTGTTGGAAAATCTACTGTTACCGCCAATCTAGCGGTAAGCCTCTCCAAGATGGGATTCAAAGTTGGTGTGTTGGATGCAGATATCTATGGGCCGTCCATACCCATCATGTTTGATGTGGAGAAGGAACGTCCCTTATCGGTTCAGGTAGGTGATGCGAGTAAGATGAAACCCATAGAGAATTATGGCGTTAAGGTATTGTCCATCGGATTTTTCACCAAGCCAGAACAGGCTGTTATATGGCGAGGTCCCATGGCAGCTAAGGCATTGAATCAATTATTATTTGACGCCGCATGGGGCGAATTGGATTTCTTACTGATCGATCTGCCTCCGGGCACAGGTGATATTCATTTAAGTATCATGCAATCGTTGCCTCTTACAGGAGCCGTTGTGGTAAGTACCCCTCAGACAGTGGCTTTGGCTGATGCTCGAAAGGGTGTTGCCATGTTCCAACAGGAGAATATTCAGGTCCCTGTACTGGGTATGATCGAGAACATGTCCTATTTTACTCCTGAAGAACTACCTGATAACAAATATTATATATTCGGGAAAGAAGGAGCCAAACACCTTGCAGAAGACCTGGGTATACCATTCTTAGGAGAACTGCCATTGATTCAAAGTATCCGTGAAGCAGGAGATTCCGGACATCCGGCTGCTTTACAGGTGGCTACTCCATTGGAAGAGGCTTTTCATGAATTAACTAAAAGAGTGGTAGAGGAAACGGTCAGAAGGAATGATAACCTTCCTCCAACCGAAGCGATAAAGATCACGACTATGGCGGGTTGTAGTGCTGTAAAATAACTAAAATGGAAGCTCAAGAACTTAAGGAAAAAGTTGAACAAGCTCTAAAAGAGATCAGGCCATTTCTACAGAATGACGGAGGTGACATTTCTTTATTATCGATCGATCATGGAACTGTAGTTCGGGTTCAACTATTGGGGGCCTGTGTGGGTTGTACGGTAAATCAGATGACCTTGAAATCGGGAGTGGAGATGACCATCAAAAAGCATGCTCCACAGATCGAAAAAGTGATCAATGTCGAAGATTGATCGGTTACAGATCATTATAATCAGATAATTTTTCAGGCCCTTCCAGAATCTTTCGGGATACCTTAAGAATTCCATCTTCCGTAGTAACAATATGCCATTTGATGAGCGTGATCTCACCATTTTCAATTTCAAGTCCGGTAATGCTTCTGGGGTGAACACAAGAACCATCGTTGAATAATGCGATATCACCGGGTTCCGGGAAGCGTGGACGATGGGTATGACCAATGATCGTAAAGAGATTCTTGTTGTTCATGATCCACCTTTTGGTTCGCTTCTCGACTTTGATCATTTCCTTATAGTTTTTAGCAGGACTGGTTGGATCGCCAATGCCAAATACTTGCAATTGCCTCCAGAGGATTCGAACCATAAACCGATTGAAACGCCAACCTATATAATTCATCCATTCGGCTTGATGTCCATGTAACATAAAGATCTCCTGATTGGTGTCTTCATGTTCCAGTACGAGTCCTTCCGAAAAAGTGATCCCTGGGAATAGCGGCTCGTCCTGTCCGGATACCTTATCGTAATAACTGAACAGGTGCTTTTCCACATACCTCTTTCTGGAATAGATCATATCGTGATTCCCAAGCAATCGGTACAATCTATCCTCGTTGTAGAATTTTTTCATCAGATCGAATATATTCTGATGTGCATAGAAGATTGATTCGAATTCTATGTTCTCCCAAAGTTCATCTCCATCTCCCAACTCGCAATAGGTGAATCCGTTCTTATAATAATGCTTTAAAGCGTGATAATAGATATTTCTATTATTGGAGAAATCGTCAGCAAAACTGTTATCACCCCGATGGATATCACTAAAAATTATAAATTTGGACTGGTCATTGAAACAGACTCTCTTTGCTGTTTTATAGGCCCGAGTGATTCTATTCTGTGATGACATGTTATTGCTATAAACGGATTGGTCTTCTAATGGTTCTATTTAAATGCGTTCAGTCCGGTGACATCCAGACCGGTGATCAATAAATGGATGTCATGAGTGCCTTCATAGGTGATCACACTTTCGAGATTCATAGAATGTCTCATGATGGAATATTCGCCTGTGATTCCCATGCCTCCAAGCATCTGTCTTGCTTCACGGGCAATATTGATCGCCATGTCAACATTGTTCCTCTTGGCCATGGAGATCTGAGCTGATGTTGCTCTTCCTTCATCTCTA
>JAHEHC010000067.1:0-2904 GCA_024644805.1 Flavobacterium sp.
ATCCAGGCAGCTGTCTCAAGGACTCCGGTGATACTGGTAATTCGATTGATGAGATCGTCACTGCGTTCCATTCCGAAATCATTCTCCTCAATGGGACTCAATCCGCGTATATTCCTGAAAGTGATTATAGCCTCATCCTGTGCGCTCTCCAACATCTCCTTATTGTCCACTTTGATGCTGATGGTATAATTGATGTTGGGCTGGGTGTAGATACCACGAGCCACCTGAATTGGGATTAGTACTTTCAGATCCTGATTGTTACCGAAAGTAGAACCTTTGGATTCCAATATTCCGATCACTTTGAATTTTACCCCACGTATGCTAATGGTCTTATTGATGGGATCATCATCTTTGAACAATTCCTTTAAGAAATCGGCTCCCAATAAGCAGACCTTATTATTATTCTGTACATCGAACACATTGAAATTTCTTCCTCTATCGATATTGGTCCCCGTATTCTCAAGATAGTGTTCGTTGACCCCCAATATCTGTACTTCGGGATCGGTCTTCTCATTTTCATATTTCACTTCTGCCTGGGCGGTCCCTCTGAATGAGACCGAGGTCTGGGTAAACGGATAATCATATTTATCGATGAATTCTCGTATGTTCTGATAACTGATAATGGGATTCACCTTTTCACGTTCACCTCCGTGACGCTGCACTTCGAAATCATACCGCTGTATATTGAAGGTATTGGACCCCATGGATGCGAAGTTGGTCGATATGGTATTCTCCAAGGCCTTTACTGCACTTAAAATTCCAACCAAGGCCCAGATTCCAATCCCAATGATAACGATGGTCAATATGGTTCTTAGCAATTGGGTTTTAATAGAATCCAATGCGATGCGAACATTTTCTCTAAAGAGTGAAAACATAGAAATCGAATGTTGAATTAATCATTAGACTACATAAGGTGTATAAAGTTACCAATATTTTGATTTTAGTGGCAATTTATCTGAGATTTTCAGGATATTTGCATAGAATTACGATGTGGCTTAAAATAAGAAATAAAAAGCCAAATGTTTTATGGTTGTAGACATTGGGAAATAATTGTATTCATGGTGTAGCGAAAAGTTTCTTATATATTGTGAAAACAAAGGACAACCAGAGAATAATGAATGAACTAATGAACAAACTCATACCCAAAACCCAAAACCCTTAACCTGATAATGGCACAAAAACCTACAATTCCCAAAGGCACCAGAGATTTTTCTCCGGAAGAGGTCGTAAAACGAAATTATATCATGTATACGATACGAAATTGTTTTAGGACATATGGATATCAACCCATAGAGACTCCTTCTTTTGAGAAGAATGAGACCCTATTGGGAAAATATGGGGAAGAAGGAGATCGTTTGATCTTCAAGATACTGAACAGCGGTGATTATCTTAAGAAAGTTGACAATGAACTTTACGCTGAAAAGGACAGTAAGAAACTAACTCCCCAGATCACTGAAAAAGCAATGCGTTATGACCTGACCGTCCCATTTGCTCGTTATGTGGTTCAATATCAAAGCGATATCACTTTCCCTTTCAAGCGCTATCAGATTCAACCGGTTTGGAGAGCCGATCGCCCTCAAAAGGGACGATTTCGTGAGTTCTATCAGTGTGATGCCGATGCGATTGGATCGACATCGCTCTGGCAGGAGATCGAGTTCATCCAGTTATATGATGACGTGTTCAATAATTTGAACTTAGATGGTGTTACCATTAAACTGAATAACAGGAAGATATTAAGCGGGATCGCTGAGGTCATTGGTGCTGAAGATAAACTGATCGACTTCACCATAGCCTTAGATAAGCTGGATAAGATTGGAAAAGGAGGTGTTGTTAAGGAGATGCTCTCTAAGGGGATCTCAGAAGGCGCCATAAAGCGATTGGACGATCTGTTCACCGTTTCAGGTACAGCTTCCGAAAAGTTGCAATCGCTGAAGCAGATGCTAAGCAAATCTAAGAATGGACTTAAAGGAGTTTCAGAATTGGAATTCATTATTAAGGCCTTTAAGGTGTTACCGCTCCATGCAGCTAACCTGGAGATCGATATCACCTTGGCAAGAGGACTGAATTATTATACAGGAGCCATCTTTGAAGTTACCCCTCCCGAAGGAGTGAATATGGGAAGCATCGGAGGAGGAGGAAGGTATGACGATCTAACCGGGATATTCGGATTGAAGGATATGAGTGGGATCGGGATCTCTTTTGGTCTGGACAGGATCTACTTGGTCTTGGAGGAACTGGACCTGTTTCCACCATCAATATCGGAGAACACTCGGGTGTTATTCATTAATTTTGGAGAAAGAGAATCCCTATATGCCTTGCGGACCATTGCCAAGTTGAGAGCTTTGGGAGTAGCCTGTGAATTATATCCTGAAGATACAAAGATCGGAAAGCAGATGAGCTATGCCGATCGCAGGAAAATCAAGTACGTGGTCATGGCCGGTGAGGAGGAGATGAACACCAAGACTTTCACCCTGAAGAAGATGAAGACCGGCAAGCAACAAACGGTGACCTTCCACGATCTGATGGAGCGACTTAAGAAGAAAAAAAATAATAGACCACCTCTTTAAATAACATCGATAAAAATAGAATGTATTGCTTGTAACACTTCATTTTGTTTTTATCTTTGCGGTCTTAAAATGGCGAGGTAGCTCAGGTGGTTAGAGCGTCGGATTCATAACCCGGAGGTCTCGAGTTCAAGTCTCGATCTCGCTACAGAAAATCAAACCCGGTATTAGTTACCGGGTTTTTTTATGACCTGTAAAAAGCTTGCTTTTTTAAAGGGAATAAAAAAGGTCGGTAGAAAACGCAGTTTTTCGGGATTGATTTTCTGTAAGTACCCCCCATTAAGACTCACCGAGCCTGCTAGAGGCAGGTGAGGTAATTCTCGATAATGCCTTATTTGTA
>JAHEHC010000067.1:3004-12064 GCA_024644805.1 Flavobacterium sp.
AATCAATTATTTCTTTCACCGAGCACCTTACCCCATACAGCTCCTACAGCCGAATGATGTTTTACAATAACAATATTGGTGTCCAGCTCTTTTGCAAGGGTCTCCGGAATTGATCCAAAAAGAACATGATGATACATGCTTCTCTTAGTCGCTCCAATGAACACAGTATCATAATCCAATGACTCCTCTATGATCGCAGCATCTATCCTGGGGTGGTGTTTGATCTTGGTTTTGATCTTTAATCCGCACTTTTCATCGATGCGCTTTTTAATGAGGTCAAGTTTTGCATTGACCTCCAATTGTTCTTCTTCAGATAAGGTTGTTTCTCTTACTATTCGCAGGATGGTAAGAGAACCTTTCATTGCTTTGGCCAGACCTCCTGCATAGATCTCAGCAGCCTGGGCATGAGGACCACCTCCGGAAGGCAATAGGATCTTCTTTACTTTTTTTGTTGGATGGGGACGGAATACCATTACATCCCTTTTTGTATTGGTAGCGACCGCATCAATGACGCTTCCCATGACATTTACTGAACTGCTCACAGTTCCTTCCCAGCCCATTAGGATCAGGTCGGCATCGGCCTCTCTTGCAGATTCCAGTATCGTTTTCACCGTATTATGACCCACCCTGAGGACAGTTCCAATTGACGTACCGAGTTTTTCGCCTTCAGCCTGAATGAGTTGCAGGAGTCTCTTCTCTTTCTGAAAATCTTTAGAACCAAATTTCAATGGTTTCGATTCGGGGAATTTCACTGCTACCAATGCTGTAACCGAAGCGTCTTGTTTTATGGCGAGATTCACAGCAAAATTTACGACCTCTGCCATAATCTCTTCATCGGCAATAGGAATCATGATCGTTTTGCTTTTTTCCCTTTCATCAGCAGCATGCATTTGAAGGACCACCTTGGATGGATCTCCTTTAAATTTTTCCTCATCCTTTAGTGTTCCTTTCCAATACAGGAATCCAACTGCGCAAAATACCAATGCGAAAATGGCCAATGATAGCGGCATAGGATGATTCAGGAGTTGAATCAGCAGGTATAGATTGGCAAGTATGCCTATAATGGGAGTAAGCGGGTAGAGGGGTACTTTAAATGGCCTCGGTAGATTTGGAAATCTTCTTCTATGCACGATCAGAGCAATGTTCACCATGATAAGTGCAAACAAGAGCACGGTATCAGCAAAATGAGCCAACTCTTCCAGCGGAAGCACAACCGTAAATAGCATGATGAGTCCACCGACCACAAAGACCGCAATCCAGGGGGTTGAAAATTTTCTATGGACCTTACCCAACTGTTTGGGCAGATGTCCCAGCTCACTCATGGCAAGAGCCACTCGCGATCCTGCCATAATGGATGCATTGGATGCAGAGATCATGGAGAAGAGACCACCGGCTACGATGACCAGACCACCAATACTGCCTAAGAATTTCTTAGCAGCAATGCCCATTGAAGCTTCATCGTACTCGGTGAGATTGGATGCGATCAGAACAAATACCACAAAAACATAAAGCACTGAAACAATACCCATAGACCAGAAGATGGCTTTCGGAATATTTTTTATCGGGTTCTTCACTTCACCAGCTGTTGCAGCTATGGCTGAAAATCCAAAAAATGTAATGAACACCAAGGTGGATGTTTGTAAGATCTGACCAAGATTGTTGTTAAACTTGTCGACTAGATCCTCGACCGTTAAAAATCGCAGTCCACCTGCTACAAACCATATCAGGAGCGCCACTTTTGCAGCGGTAACGATAACCTGAAACACACCACTCTCTTTTGTTCCCTTCACATTCAGGAAGGTCAGGGCGATCAAGAATACCACTCCGGCAAGTTTTTCGAAAGGAGCGTGCCAGATAAATTCCTGAAAATAGACCGAAAGGCTGGATAGGTAGAATGAACAGCTGCTAACATATCCTAAAAAAAGTGCAACACCAACTAAATAAGCCAGAGGAGCTACAAATGTTTTTCGGGCATAGAGATATCCCTCTCCCGATTTTGGATAGATCGATACAAATTCACAATAGGAAAGTGCTGTGAACAGGGAAACGATAGCGGCCAAAATAAATGAGATGATAGCACTTGAGCCCACATTCCTGATTGCCAGTCCGGAAAGGGTAAAGATACCTGCAGCGATCATGGTTCCGACACCTATAGCCAACGCTGTGGTAAACCCCATGCTACGATGTAGTTCACCGCCTTTAGACTTGTTCTTCATTTTGAATGGAAATATTAATATTCACTTTCGTTTCCGGCTATGATTCTTTGTGCTATCGGAATTGGATGCTAATATAAAATTACTATTTTTTTTTAATTCCCGTTGAGTTGTTTGGAATATTCATCGTCATCATAGGTGCCAATCGATTTTTGAACCAGACCTTCATCGTTCATGGTCCAACGTTCGAAGCCACTGAAATTGACCTTGTTTCCGGTTCCACCGGTTCCGCTGTTCGTTCCTGTAAAGGTCCAGTGATACCGGTAAGTATTTCTATCGGCCACCAGACTATCCATGGTCAGGTGCATATCGGGGAAGGCCTCCATATAGGATCTGGCGGTCTCAGCCAATTGTTCTCTGCCTATTGCTGGTGTTCCGTTATTCACGGTGAGTGTTCCATCCTCTGCATAGAATGAGGCCATTTTATAAGGGTCACCACTATTCCATGCAGCGGTATAATCTTTACCAAATTCAAGCATTCTATAGTGTTTGGATTTTTGAGATTCACATCCAATAAGGATTAGAATGAATGCTCCGATGAATTGATGTTTTATTAATGATCTTTGCATTTTTATTGTTTTTATAAGTTGTTGTACCCAGTTTTCAATCATTCTTAGAAATGGTGCCTGAAACTGTAAAAACTCTGCCATCTATTTTTCTTATAACTGATGCAACAACATTAGTCTTAAAATCAACAAATTGAGTGATATGATCTCCGTCAGTTTCTGTTTCAACCCAAGTTGTTATAATGGAATGATTGCTCAAGTGTACTGTTTGACTATTCTCAGTTTGAAAATCTTTCCATTGATCACCAACAATATTCCATTTGAAAATAGAATCAGATTCGAAAATGACTTGAATCTCTCTTGTATTAAAATTCAATAAAATGGTGTCTTTGAGAATATTATTATATGTAATATAATTTTTTGCTTTTTCTTCTCCACCAGATTCCTTCTCTTTATTTGAACAAGATAATTGAACATTAATTAAAATTCCAATTAGAACTATTTTTAAAAATTTCTTCATTTGTAGATTGTTTGCATTTAAATTGTATGTAACATACTGTATCTGAAATAAATATAATCATATCCCTAAAATACTTTGGGATAAAAACAATTATTGGGTTTTTTTAGATGTCACTCTTAAGATGATAAATCCGATCAGAGCCGAGATCAAGGAACCGATCAGGATTCCGATCTTAGCGGAATCGATATAGGTCTCATTTTCAGTGAAGGCCAAATTTCCAACGAAGATGGCCATTGTGAAGCCAATACCCGCCAAAAATGAAACTCCTACGATATGCCACTTGGTGATATCATCGGGCAACTCGATCAATTTGATCTTATTACTGAACAAGATAATGGTAGTTATCCCGACACTATTTCCAACAACCAGACAGATAATGATATTCCTTACCAATTCCATATCCAATACCATATTGGTGGACAGGATCACACCGGCGTTGGCCAAAGCAAAGACGGGAACAATAAAATAAGCCACCCAGTCGTGTAGGCTATGCTCCAAATGCTGTAAGGGCGATTGGAATTTATTGGTCCAATCCTCCAAATCATCGATCTGCTTGATCTGCTCATTGGATAGGATAGGTTTATCTAAAACTGCCGCTCCTTTTATCTTATTGGCAATATCAAACAGCGTGTCGATGAATTCATGGGTCTTGATCCTTTGTCTGACGGGCACTGAGAATGCCAACAGTATTCCTGCGATGGTAGGGTGGATACCCGATTTCAGGAAGAGCACCCAGATGATGATCCCAAATGAGATCATCAGGAACTTGGAATAGAATCCCTTATAGGATAGGATATAGAGAAGGCTTAATAACACAAGTGCTATGATCAGAAAACTGACCTTGATCGAGCCACTATAGAACAGGGCGATCACCAAGACCGCTCCAATATCATCGACTATGGCGAAAGCGGTCAGGAATATCTTTAAGCTCAGGGGGATCCTGCTGCCCAGGGCCTTTAATACAGCCAATGAGAATGCGATATCGGTGGCCATTGGAATTCCCCATCCAACTTGAGTATTGGGGTTTTGATTGAGGAACAGAAAGAACAAAACAGGGACCAACATACCACCCAATGCTCCCATCAAGGGAAAGGAAATTTTTTTAATTGAATTCAATTCTCCGATCATAAATTCCCGCTTGATCTCCAGACCGATTAGAAAGAAGAAGATGGCCATGAATCCATCATTGATCCATAGAATCAAAGGCTTGTTCAATGAAAAATATTCCGTGGTAAAACCGATATTGAAATCCCAAATGGATTCATAGAGGTCGCCATAGGATGAATTGGCCCAAAGGAGTGCTATCACTGTGGCTGCCAATAATAGGAGACCACTAAAACTTTCTATCTTGACGAATTTCTGAAACGGTGTCAATATGACTTTTTTGATCATGGGAGTATTATTTCTGTTTATCCTGCCTTAAGTTAAGAATGAATTTTCGAAAATATAGAATTTTGTTAATCGCCAGCTAGAAAAATGGTCATTTTCCATTCCCCGTTAATCTTTTCAAAGATAGCTCTGTAACCGATCGGTGACCAGACGTATTTCCAGAACACATATCCTTTAAGACCCTCGTTAGCTTGTTCAACATAATACCATTCCGGGCTATCCATGGAAGGATGGGATCTTTCATAATCTACCTTGACTATATCGTAATTGAATTGCCCTAAGACCTTGGATTGGTTGAGACTGGGTTGATCTCTGACATTGACATACGTGCCCGTGATGGCAGCATATAAATAGGAATCATGCTTGTCATTCCAATTCGTGAATACATAGGGTAAGGTATACTGTCCGTTTTGTTTATAGGTTCCACCACCCATTTCAATGAGCCGCTGCATGATCCTCCAAAAGGAGGAGGATTTGGAAGACCAGTTCCAGTAGGTTTTAAACTCCTCGATTCCATTATCACCTCCAAAGCTATTTACAATATTCGGGCTCAGGATACTTATTATAAAATCCTTGTCCCGGGTGTTCACAGCATCTTCCAATCTATCCATGAATTGAATAAGACTGGCATCATTGATCGCAACACTGGGACGAGGTAATTTATCTTGTGCCAATGAATTGTTCAAGAGAAGGACCTGTACTAAAATGAATAAAAAGTATTTCATAATACATTCGATTTAAGTAATGATTTGGGACTTACAATTTATGAAATAATTACCATAAATATTTACATTCTTTCTTTTAGAATATCTAATAAATATATATATTGGCGAGTGCTAATAAACAACCTATGGCTGACAAGATAAAATATGAGATGGAATTTCCCATTCATGCATCACCTTCATTATTATTTCAATATATTTCTACCCCTTCCGGACTGCAAGAATGGTATGCCGATAATGTCAATTCACGAGGAGAGTTTTTCACCTTTATCTGGGAAGGCAGCGAAGAGGTTGCCCGATTGGTGTCCAAACGAAAATCGGAATTCATTCGATTTCAATGGGTAGTAGATAAAGGCACCGATTATTATTATGAAATATACATACAGGTCGATGAGATAACGAAAGATGTATCACTGATGGTTACCGATTTTGCCGATGAAGATGAACTGGAGGAAGGAAAGATGCTCTGGGATAATATGATCTCAGAATTGAAACACGTCTTAGGATCGGTATAAACAACACTTAAGAATATAGTATCTTTGACCCGTCTCTTCAAACAAGGGGCGGTTTTTTTATGGTCAATATCAATGGAAATATAGTAGCACTTGACAGCGATAAGATCTCAATCAAGAACAGAGGGCTCCTATACGGAGATGCTGTTTTTGAGACTTTGAAGGTCTCGTCCGGAAAGATCTTTTTCTGGGAGGATCATTATTTCAGACTGATGGCTTCATTGCGTATTCTGAGAATAGATATTCCGATGAATTTCACTATGGAATTCTTACAGAATGAGATACTAAGAACAGTCCCTGATGATTCGACCACAACCGATCATAGGATCAAGATGTATTTCTCCCGAAAAGCAGGAGGGAAGTACACCCCTCAGTCGAATGATCTGGAATACTTCATCGAAAGTGAGCCGATCGAAGGGTCCTTCTATATAATCGATGATTCAGACTACGAGATCGAATTATTCAAGGATCACCTGATCTCCTCAGGATTGTTATCGACCTTGAAGACAAATACAAAGACCATTCATGTTCTGGGAAGTATCTTTGCACAGGAGAACGAATACCAGAATTGTTTGATCCTCAATGAAAAGAAGAATGTGGTCGAGGCATTGAATGGAAATATATTCATCGTAAAGGATAATACCGTGATAACACCTCCGCTGGTTGACGGATGCCTTAGGGGGATCATCAGAAAGCAGATCATTTCCATTGTCGATCAGTTGGATGAATATGGATTTGAGGAACGATCGGTCTCACCATTTGAACTGCTTAAGGTCGATGAGATCTTCATTACCAATGTTATGGTCGGAATTCAACCGGTTACTCAATATCGGAATAAGACCTATGTTAATCAGGTAGCGAAGCAAATACTACCTAGGCTGAATGCCTTGATGCGATTGACTTAATTGAAGTTGGGGTTTTCGGGTGCGTTGGACCAGATCAAATAATCCCCACCGAATTCGATCATCTTTTCCTTCCAGAAATTGGATCCGGTCTTTCCCAGGATCTCATTCTTGTATTTATTCTGAATGACCACCCAACTGTTGACCTCCAGTTCCTGATCCAGCTGATTGTTGCTCCATCCGGAGTAGCCCAGGAAGAAGCGAATCTCGGAGTCCTTTAGTTTATCCTCCTTTAACAGACTGATGATCTCATTGAAATCACCACCCCAATAGATCCCGTTTGATATCTCTATACTGTCTGGAATGAGTTCAGGAACCTTATGGATAAAATAGAGGTTATCCTGCTCGACCGGGCCACCATTATAAACGGTTAGCTTATTTTCGATCTCTGGGACGAAATCATTCAAGTTGTATTTAAGCGGTTTGTTCAGGATGAATCCTACTGCACCGGTCTCGTTGTATTCGGCTAATAGCACAACCGACCGGTTAAAAGACACATCACCAATGATGGAAGGTTCAGCTACTAATAATACCCCTTTTTTAGGTTCCAGTGTGGTCATCTTTTTTGAATTCAATAACTAAATCTAAGTATTAAATTTTAAATAAACAACCCAAACCTTTTATGACCTTAACTTTTAGGCATAAAAAAAACCCCCTGAACAGGAGGTTTTTTTTTAAATTTTTAAAATTTAGTTAACTGCGTCGCTGAGATCAGATCCAGCTTTAAACTTAACTACATTTTTTGCTTTAATTCTAATGGTTGCTCCAGTTTGTGGATTTCTTCCATCTCTAGCGGCTCTTCTAGAAACTGACCAAGATCCGAATCCAACTAAAGATACTCTATTTCCTTTTTGTAAAGATCCTTCGATTTCTATTAGCATACATTCTAATGCTTTTTTTGCTGCTGCTTTAGTGATTCCAGCATGTTCTGCCATTGCGTCAATTAAATCTGATTTGTTCATAAGTTTTAAAATTAAATGTTGGTTAAACTTTCATTTATTGTTCTACAAATTTAGTCGGAATATCGGTCCATGCAAGTAATAACGGGCTAAATAGCGATTTTTGTTGATAACTTGCTGCGTTTGTTAATAAACATAGCATTAATTTCATTTTTTTAATGAATTCAATGATAGTAAGGGTTTACATCATAAATGCATTTTCTGAAAATTGATACCCATTTAGTAAAGATCGGGCATCCATTTTTCGCTTTCCAGGCAATTGCAATTCCAGGATATTCAGGTATCCGTTTGAAGCTGCAATTCTTAACTCATTTTTACCAATTTTAAGGGTTCCCGGACTCTCAGAGTGTTCAACTTCAAAAGCCTCTCCTTTATAGATCTTTACTTTCAGCTCTTGTCCCTTATCGACTAAAACACTCCAAGCCACAGGATAGGGGTCTAAGCCCCTGATCTTTCTGTCGATCACCTGTATCGATTCATCCCAATTGATCCTGGTGTTTTCTGGAGTTAGTTTGGGGGCTTTCTTCAGATCTTCAATAACTTCTTGTTCAATGGCCTCCGTTTTACCCTTCTCGATCAAACAAACGGTCTCTAAGACCACTTTAGCACCCAGCATCATCAAACGGTCATGCAAGCTTCCAGCGGTCTCATTTTCGGCTATTTCCAACTCTTCCTTTAGGATCATTGCACCGGTATCGATCTTCTCGTCAATAAAGAATGTCGTAACCCCGGTTTTGGTCTCTCCATTGATTATGGCCCAATTAATCGGTGCCGCTCCCCGATATTGGGGTAGCAGAGAGGCGTGAAGATTGAAAGTTCCGTATTCTGGCATATCCCAGACCACTTTTGGAAGCATTCTAAAAGCAACAACAATATGTAAATTGGCTTCCAGTGCCTTGAGCTCCTCCAAAAAAGTTTCATCCTTTAAGTTGGTTGGCTGCAATAATTCAAGTCCGTGTTCAAGTGCAAATTCCTTGACAGCTGAGCCTTTTAATTTTCGTCCCCGACCAGCAGGCTTGTCCGGTGCCGTGATCACACCCACTACATGTTTCCCATGGTCGATCAACTGTTTGAGTATCTCAACGGCAAATTCGGGTGTTCCCATGAATATGATTCGCAGCTCTTTCATTAATTCAAATAATACTGATTTTTTGTATTGATTCCTATTTTTTCTAAATCCATTAGTTGGTGGATCACCTTTAGGATCTTAGATTCATTAAAATTAAGACTTTCTACCATTTCTCTTGAGGTATAATTGCTTTCTTCCAACATACGCAGTATTTGCTCCGATATCAAAGTGCTTTCCTTCTTGCTGGGAATCGATTGTTGGGCTGTGC
>JAHEHC010000153.1 GCA_024644805.1 Flavobacterium sp.
AAAGATGATGAAGAGCTTACGTTAAATTATTATGAATATGGTCTTCAAAATTCCCGTGGTTTTCGAGCGTTGAAAGTTTGGCTGGCACTGCAACACGTAGGTAAGAATGGCTATATTGAAATGATCAGTGAAGATATTGAACTTTCTAAGCTATTTTTTGAACTAGCCAGAAAGCAACCGGAACTTGAGGCAATAACTCAGCATCTAAGTATTACGACCTTAAGGTATGTTCCTTTGAATTGTAAGGATGAGTCATATCTAAACGAACTAAATGAAAGTTTGCTAGACGAATTGCAACGAGGAGGAGAAGTATTTCTGTCCAATGCAATTGTGGATGGAAAGTATTGCTTAAGGGGATGTATTGTAAATTTTCGTACCTCTGCTAAGGATATTGAAGAGATTATTGACATCATTGTACGGGTGGGTAAAAGTGTGCATGAACGGTTCCGGAAAAATTGATCAATGGAATAAGTAATCAATAAATTTGTAGTTTTTTTTAAGTCCTTTCACTTCATTTACAGAAGGCATTGAAGTCAATTTTAAATCGAAATTACCAAGTATGAAAGCATTATCAATTCTGTTTTTGAGTTTGTTATCAACAACAATTATGGAAAAAAATGGTTCAGGGGATATGCATATCTCAGCTGAAAAACTAATCCAGGAGATCATTGAAAAGACTGGTTCAGATCCAGTTCCCAATACCGTAGATATCATTAAGGAAGGTGACCCAAAGACTCCTATCACAGGAATAGTCACTTGTATGTTCGCTACAATGGAAGTATTAAAAAGAGCTGTCGATTTAAATAGTAATCTTATCATAACACATGAGCCATTGTATTATAACCATCTGGATCAGACAGAACAATTTGAACAAGATCCTGTCTTCCTGGCTAAAAAGAAATATATCAACGATCATAATTTAGTGGTTTGGCGGTTTCATGATTACATCCATCGGATTCAGCCAGATGGGATATTTAGTGGAATGGTAGAAAAACTTGGTTGGAAAGATTACGTGGTTGAAAATGATTTAAGCAAGTATTCATTTCCTGAAATGAGTCTTAGTGAGCTACTTTCAAACCTTAAGGAAACATTTCCTGAAAACGCATTTTATGTTGTAGGTGAACCTACTATGAGGTTATCAAATGTAAGACTTGCACCTGGTGCTCCAGGAAGTATTACTCATATTAATTTACTTCGGAAAGAAGATGTGGATGTAGTGATTGCCGGTGAAGTTTCTCAATGGGAAACCTATGAATATGTAAGAGATGCAGTTGAGCAAGGCAGAAATAAAGCAATAGTTTTTATTGGCCATATTTCGTCGGAAGAAAGCGGTATGAAGTATAGTGCTGATTGGCTAAGTAGAATTTTGCCTGAAACACCTGTTAAATTTGTTGAATGTGGTTCCTCTTATTGGAGTTATTAACTATCTATTTATTAACCACTCAATTTAATTTTTGCTCTAAGGCTCCCAAATTGTGGCTGCGATATACCTTTCCGGTCTGAGCTTATCCTGGAAGTAGTACATCGTTACCATTTTTCCATCAGGGCGTTGAAGTGATCGCACATAACCGATATCCCGGCCAGCTCCGTCATCGCGAAGTACAATTTCTTCCGACCATGACTTGCCTTGATCTTCACTTATTTTTGCCGCAATGCGATAAGGCTCCTCACGAACACCATACGTAAGGCATAATCTTCCATCCTTTAATTTAATGAGGCTTGGCGGATTGCCTTCACCCAAATCCTCGATGGGAGGAGGGAGTAAGGACCAACTCTCTCCAGCATCATTGCTTGACCATGCATCAATCCATCGATGCTTATCTTCTCTTCTTCGAATAGTTGTTATATAATCTGTGTCTGATAACTTCACCGTTGAAGGCATGATACCAAATCCATCTGGTTCGGGACCAATCTCAGAAACAATTTCCCAGGTCAATCCACCATCATGTGTGATCGTACAGATTGGTCTTCCTTCATGATTATCAGCCTTGGATTGTGATAAATTTGCCATACATGTGTGTTGATCAAGTATAATGTAATCTGTTCTGGCCAGAATGTTGGACATGCCGGATACCACAAGAGTAAATGGTCCTTTCCAGGAGTGACCTCGATCATAGGAATAGTAAAATACTGAAGGACCAGTATTATAATTTAGAAAACGCATGGTCATGGCGAAATCAGGATGACTGAAATTAATTGGTTCATTCAGGTTGGTAGGTTCGACTCGGTTTGGGTAAATTGGTTCAACTCCATGAAGGCTAGATCCCCGGGCAACCAACCTGCCATCTGCAGATGGATCTTCTATCGTCCAGGTAAGTCCACCGTCCAGGCTACGCGCAAAAAGCGTTTGTTCTGGTTTGTCACGATCAATATTGTGCATATCAGGGCCGAGGTCTTTGTGAAAACCTTTATCAAAGCCAACTAGGATTTCATTTTCCCAATTCCATGCGCCAAAGTTGGCTGGCCAGCCACTAAAAAATCCTTTTTCGTAAGAGACTTCTACGTGTTGAATCCCAGGATCTTTATATTTTGTGCCTTCCTTGGTATTTTTAGAATCTTGGCATGCAATGTTCACATTTACGATTATAATTAGTAACAGGTATTTGCGCATAACATTGTTTTTATTGTTTTACTTTCTGTCCAAATAGGCCTTTTTATCATCCTCCCAGGATTCTACAAGTTCTTTTTTATATCGTTCCTCAAAGCGATCCGGAGGTATAAGTGACTCCGTTCCTAGATTTTCACTCACAGAATAACTTAGCCTTCCTTTTTTATCTTTTCTAATGGTAAACTCGTCATACACTTCTCCGGTAACGGTCTTGCTGATATAATGAATTTCATTTGGAGTGATATCTATCTCCTGGTACAATTGTAGTGATGTCCCTGCTCGTTCTACCCAATCTCCAAATTGAATTGCATTTTGATACGGTCCAGAAACGGAGACTACATAAACCGGAAACTTGTTATCCATTCTACCACGAGCGTACAAATGTTCATGCCCGGTTAGAATGATTGGGACATTATATTTTTCATATAATTCCTTAAATTCAGGGAAACGGATGCCAGGATTCCTATTTCTTGCAGAGGCATCCATGGCATAATGATGGGTAATAAATATCCAATCGCCTGTGTATTCCTTGAGTCTTTCTTCAGTCCACTTCAAAATTACTTCTTTGTCTTCAGGATACTTATATCTGCAGAGATTTAGTGAGATCACACGAACGTTATTGTAGTCAACAAAGTAGGTTTCTTCCAGATGTCCTTCTGGTCCATTTCGTGGGTAAGTGAAATTCAGATTCCAATGCTCCGAAAGATTCTCGCCACTCTTAGCAATCAAGTGTTCGTGATTCCCTGGAGTGGCAAGTAAAGGGTAATTTTGAAATACCCATCCACCGGTTGGGAAAAACTCATTCCAGTTTTCTTTGTTCAAACCACCACGATGAACCATGTCACCTCCAAAAAGCAGGAATTTAGCATCCGGTCTGTTCAGAACTGCTTGTCGTATAGTTCGACTTCCCAGCGACAGAATGTCCCTTTGTACATCTCCAAAGTATAAAAAAGAAAATTTTTCATTTTCTCCAGTAGCTGTTTTGAATTCAGCCCATTCTGACCAGAAATTCCCATTACCTACACGATAAGAATACAATGTATAGGGTTTTAAATTTTTAATGTTGACGCTGTGATAATTCCACACCCCATCATCAGCAGGATGACTTTCACTTACAG
>JAHEHC010000154.1 GCA_024644805.1 Flavobacterium sp.
TTAGTTAGTTTAATATTTATTGATTAGTGATTGTTGTAAACCAAATTACATAAAAAAATACAAATGCCTCAAATAAAGCAAGATAAGTCCTACAATTATGTTTGTGCCTTATTTAGGAATATAGGAAAGATCCAATCTGTAAAATCCGTTTAAAGTCTCAACCCTATTGGTGATCCCTAACAATTTTTTATAGAGGACATCTCTTTCGGGACCAAAGTTCTTATTGCTTTCTTCTCGAACCCGTTCAAAGTCTTCTGCACTTTTAGCAGAGAAGAGGACCATGATATAATCTCCTTCCGAACCGAATCCACTTCTAAAAATAGAATAATGTTCTTGGGAGTTCTTATTGGAATAGAGTTTTTTGAATTCATTCAGTATTTCAATGGCAGTATTAAAATTTTGAGGAGTTATATAATAATATTCCATCTTTCTGTAGGACATATCCTCTTGAGATAGATGGTTTCCGTCAGGTTTATAGGAAAGCTCATGATCCAAATGAATGATATAATCGTAATGGGTGTCGTAGCAATTATCAAACGTGTCGAAGATATTATTGAAATCGTCAATATTCATATTTTCCTGAAGATTGGCAAATCTACTTTTATCCAGATCTCCCATCTTTTCAATTGCTGAGATGAAATAATATTTTAGGTCATCGGTCGAAATGGTCACCCAATTTGCTTCCTGAATATTGTATTTATTACAATTCAACACCAATTCCTTGCAGGTTTCCTCATAATCAAGAACCATGGCCGGATAAACCGGATCCTCATGAATCCAATAAGCCTGTGATTTATTCTCATCTTGAGCGGTTACAGTTACGGTCAATGAAATAATAAGGAATGGAATAAAATT
Organism: Flavobacterium sp.; assembly: GCA_024644805.1. Classification (GTDB taxonomy): domain Bacteria; phylum Bacteroidota; class Bacteroidia; order Flavobacteriales; family Flavobacteriaceae; genus Marifrigoribacter. The sequence goes on from JAHEHC010000154.1 coordinate 856, forward strand.
TATGAACGATCTCATGGCGATGGTATTAAAATTAATACTTAGAAAATAGTCTTTTAAAGGTACGAATTATTTGACTAAAAATGAAGATATAAGATGCTTACAGATCGATCAATTATATTAGAAGGGTTCTTATTTGTTTGAAACTGCAATCAGGTTTTTTTATAATTATAAAAATTCTCTGAAATAAATTTTTCAAAATTTAATTTCATCCTTTACTCTTTTTATAGAAGCCATATAAATTATTGCAAAAGTTTCATCCTTTAAAAATGCTGTTAGCTCAGGTTTCATTTTCTCAACTTTCTTCGTTAATAAATCCATTTTTTTATTATTCTCTAAGTCAAATGGTTTTTCTTTTTTTATTCTGATCACGTCCGTGAACTCATCCATCCATTTCTCATAGCGAATCATAAATTCCTGTTGCTCAGGATTTAATTTTTTTATTTCAGAATCTGGGTTGTTACCTAAAAAAGTGTTAGTGCTAACTATAGAAGCAGTAGTAGATAATCCTAGTAGTTTCAGGAATTTTCTTCTTGAAGATTTTTGTTTTGTCATGATCTTAATTTTACAATTATAAATGTAAGATAAATTGACAATCTTCAAAATTTATCTGTTAAATTAAAAATCCAAAGTAACTGAAAATCAACCCTAGGATTAATGAAAAAGGGAGTATAAAATAATCTATAACCTTAGGATTCATCAAGGGTTTGATCCATAAAATGATACCGGGGAAAATAAGTACTAATATACCTTCAATCAAACCCAACCATCCATAAATGGTGACCATTAGTCTCCAGTTCCATTCCCAAATATTGTGGTAGGTAATGATCAACGATCCTATTATCGATGCCAGAATTCCAACGAAAAGTATATACGATGTGTTGTCATAAAGATTTATTACCTCTCTTTTGTAATATTTATTGCTGAAAATAAGACCTAATCCAAAGGATAAATAAACGATTCCGATGATCCTTGCAATTAGTATTGATAGTTCCATGATGGATTCTATTAATCGATTAGTTCATAACGTACTTAAAGTTAATTAAATATGTTCAAACAATATCGATCTATCTAAGAATTGTTGCTTTGATGGGGTTCAATCGATTTCAAAGAAAAGAACACAATCTTTCCTGCAGGTCCTATTTGTATCTCCCTGATCAATTGTTATCTTTGCAATCCTATAAACAGATGTTAAACTATGTTTGATAATTTAAGTGATAAACTCGATAAGGCATTTCATGTATTAAAAGGTCATGGTAGCATTACGGAGGTCAACGTTGCTGAGACGTTGAAAGAGGTAAGACGGGCTTTATTGGATGCTGATGTCAATTTTAAAATAGCCAAAGGTTTTACCAATAGAGTGAAAGAAAAGGCCATGGGCCAAAATGTTCTTTCCTCACTGAAACCTGGTCAGTTGATGGTGAAATTGGTCAAGGATGAGCTTACCGAACTGATGGGCGGTGATACCGAAGGGATCAATTTGGGAGGTTCTCCAACTGTGATACTCATGTCCGGACTTCAAGGAAGTGGTAAGACCACTTTTTCTGGGAAACTGGCCAACTTCTTAAAAACGAAAAAATCTAAGAAACCTTTATTGGTAGCCTGTGATGTATATAGACCAGCGGCGATCAATCAGCTTCATGTGGTCGGTGATCAAATAGGAGTAGAGGTATTCAGTGATGAAGGAAATCAGGATCCGGTAAAAATTGCACAAGACGCCATTTCCCATGCAAAACAAAATGGGCATAACGTAGTGATCATCGATACAGCGGGTCGTTTAGCGATCGATGATGCCATGATGAACGAGATCGAGAACATCCATAAAGCGATACAACCACAGGAAACTTTATTTGTGGTCGATTCAATGACGGGTCAGGATGCTGTGAATACGGCTAAAACCTTCAACGATCGATTGAATTTTGATGGTGTTGTTCTTACAAAACTGGATGGTGACACACGTGGTGGTGCAGCTATCTCCATCAAGAGTGTGGTCGATAAACCGATCAAATTCATTGGGACAGGAGAAAAGATGGAAGCCATCGATGTATTCCATCCTTCAAGAATGGCCGATAGGATATTGGGTATGGGTGATGTTGTTTCGCTGGTTGAAAGAGCCCAGGAACAATTTGATGAGCAGGAGGCCAGGAAGATACAGAAGAAGATTGCCAAGAATCAGTTTGGTTTTGACGATTTTCTGAAACAAATCCATCAGGTCAAAAAAATGGGGAATATGAAAGACCTAGTGGGTATGATACCCGGAGCGGGAAAAGCTCTTAAAAATGTCGATATCGATGATGATGCCTTTAAAGGTATTGAAGCGATCATCCATTCCATGACCCCTGAAGAGAGAAGTACGCCATCTATTATCAATGCCAGCAGGAAAAAGAGAATTGGAAAAGGTAGTGGTACTTCTGTACAGGAAGTGAACCAGCTGATGAAGCAATTCAATCAAATGAGTAAGATGATGAAGATGATGCAAGGTGGCGGCGGACGTAAGATGATGCAAGCCATGAATAAATTAAAATAAAATTAGAACCAATGACTATACTTGACGGAAGAAAAACTTCGAATGACATCAAAGATGAGATAGCAATTGATGTACAAAAAATGAAAGACAGAGGCGAGAAGGTGCCGCATCTTGCTGCTGTTCTGGTAGGTGACGATGGTGCCAGTCTTACTTATGTTGGCAGTAAGGTTAGAGCCTGCGAACGCGTAGGATTTGATTCAACTTTGGTGAAACTACCAGATACTACTTCAGAAGAAGAACTGCTTCAGAAAATTGAAGAACTCAATACCAATGATGATATTGATGGGTTCATCGTACAATTGCCTTTGCCGGA
>JAHEHC010000155.1 GCA_024644805.1 Flavobacterium sp.
ACGCTTAAGACTACTGAATTCCCTTTTCAATTGTTCCTGATCATCTGTAAATGTAGCCATTCCCATCAATCCAATGATACGAATGTTGTTTAAAGAACTAAGCTCATCCGATTCCAACAGGTCCAGGGCACCTTGTTCTGATAGTCCGAATTTACTTTCTTCTTCTGCGATCTTTATCTGTAGCAAGCAGGAAATGACCCTATCATGCTGAGCAGCTCTTTTATCAATTTCCTTTAATAATTTCAGACCATCCACCGAATGGATCAGGCTCACAAATGAAGCGATGTATTTGACCTTATTACGCTGTAAATGACCAATCATATGCCATTCTACATCTTTGGGCATTTCTTGATGTTTAGTGACCATCTCCTGGATCTTGTTCTCTCCAAAGATCCTATGTCCTGAATTATAGGCCATCATAATGATATCGACTGGCTTGGTCTTGGATACGGCTACCAATCTAACCCCATCTGGTATGCTTTTTATAATGCTATCTAGATTTTCAGCAATTTTCATAGTTAGAATTCATAGATGGTAATGCCACTTCTTAGCTTGGGTTCAATAAAGGTACTCTTAGGAGGCATGGTAAGACCTTCATCAGCCACTTTCTTCATTTCCGTAGTCGAAATGGGGAGCAAACCAAAACCCACAGCAAATTTTCCAGAATTGACCAGTTTACTTATATGGCTCAAATCGTTTTTACCGTGCGAATAGGACAAACGGTTGTCCTTTCTGGGATCGATAATTCCCAATATAGGATTCAGGATGGTTTTATATAGTATTTGAACATCCAGGTCTTCCAATGCATTATTAGCATTATACCTTTTTTTTCTAAGATACAGCGAATAGAATTTCCCATCAAGGTACATGCTGAAATGTTTTTTCTTAGAAGGCTTATAATATTCGATCCCCCGGTCCTCAACCCGGAACGATTCATCCAACATGATCAGAAACTCCTCTTTGCTCAAGCCATTCAGATCTTTTACCAGGCGATTGAATTCAAAGATCATGAGATCACTTTCCGGTATCAGGTAACTCATAAAGTAATTATAATCTTCATTACCTCCATGACCCTTATTTTCATCCTTCATTTCATGGTATAATAAATAGGATGAAGCACAACGATGGTGACCATCAGCAATATACAGTTTATCCATAGAAGAGAATAGCTTGGCCACTTTATCGATGATCTCCTGTTGGTAAACAATCCAAATGTAGTGGGTGTCTCTATACGTGGTCGTGAATTCATATTCCGCTCTAGATCGCATCACATCATGAATGATCTCTTTCAATTCGGAATTATCGGGGTAGGTGAGTAGTACCGGTTCTGCATTGAAACCAACTGTTTTTAGATAGTCCTTAAAGAGGGTTTGTCTGCTACTGATGGTATGTTCATGTTTTTTGATAAGATCCTCTTCATATTCTCTGGTGCTGGCACCGGCAATGATCCCATTGAATTCATTTCCATCGCGGTTTACTTTCTTGTAGAAATAATAGCAGGGTGTATCATCTTGTGTAAAGATCCCGTCCTCCTTGAATTCGAGATAGCGATTGCGCACCAGCGAATATCTACGCTCTCCAGAAATACTCTTTCGATATTTAAATCCGGGGTTTAGAATATGCAGGAATGAAAATGGATTGTCTCTCAATCGGGCATTTCTTTCCTTTAGGGAATAATCATCGTAAGATCGTGAAGCGATCAATCCGACTTTGTCCCGGGTAGGACGAACCGCCTTAAAAGGAATAATTGTAGCCATAGGTTTTATCTGAACATGGATGCTACTTTTTCAGCTTTTCGGCTTTCGCTGTAATCATAGAATCCCTCACCGCTCTTTACACCAAGTTTACCTGCCATTACCATATTCACCAATAGCGGACAGGGAGCGTATTTTGGATTTTTGAATCCATCATACATTACTTTCAAAATAGACAGGCATACATCCAATCCTATGAAATCGGCCAATTGAAGTGGTCCCATAGGGTGTGCCATACCTAATTTCATCACGGTGTCTATTTCTTCCACACCGGCCACTCCATTGTATAAGGTCTCAATGGCCTCATTGATCATGGGCATCAGAATTCTATTAGCCACGAAACCGGGGTAATCATTGACTTCAACCGGGATCTTATTCAGTTTTTCAGAGAGTTCTTTTACTATGGAATAGGTCTCGTTGCTGGTGTTATATCCTTTGATGATCTCAACCAACTTCATCACGGGTACAGGGTTCATGAAATGCATCCCAATAACCATCTCGGGTCTTGATGTCACCGAAGCGATCTGTGTTATTGATATGGAAGAGGTATTGCTGGCCAAAATAGTGTCATCCGGACAAAATCGATCCAGATCCTTAAATATCTTCAATTTCAAATCCAGGTTCTCAGTAGCAGCTTCAACCACCAGGCTGGCATATTCTACACCTGCTTCAAGATCGGTATAGGTGGTGATATTGTTCAGTGTCTTTGCTTTATCTTCTTCTGTTATACGCTCACGGGCCACCATTCTGTCCAGGTTTTTTTCTATGGTTGCCAATCCTTTATCCAATGCAGATCTTGAAACATCTATCAATTGAACTTTAAAATCGTATTGTGCAAAGGTATGTGCGATCCCATTTCCCATGGTTCCTGCTCCGATAACTGCTACATTTTTCATAGAGTTGATTTGTTTTTATAATGTTTTAAAATTTTCAATGACCAGCATGGCAATTCGCAAGGCTTCGGTTCCCTGACCCAGGGGAACAACGGGCAAAGTGCCGTTCTCAATGGCATCAGCAAATGTGTTCAATTCATCCAAAATGGCATTGTTGGGTTGTATATCGGGATTGTCAAAATAGATCTGCTTCTTCACACCTTCTGCATTGGTGAGTATCATAGCAAATTCGTCAGGATCCTCCGGTGCATCTTTCATTTTGACCACTTCACATTTCTTTTCAAGAAAATCGATCGAGATATAGGCATCTTTTTGAAAGAATCGTGATTTTCTCATACTCTTCAAAGAGATCCTACTGGCCGTTAAATTGGCAATACAACCATTTACAAATTCGATTCGGGCATTTGCAATATCCGGTGTCTCACTGATCACAGATACTCCATTGGCAGTCACTTTGACCACTTTCGACTTTACCACACTCAATATAACATCGATGTCATGGATCATCAGATCCAAAATCACAGAAACATCGGTCCCACGTGGATTGAATTCTGCCAGACGGTGTGATTCGATGAACATGGGGTTGTCGATCTTATCCCGAGCGGCCATAAATGCCGGGTTAAAACGTTCTACCTGACCAACCTGACCGCGAACTTTGTGTTTTTTTGCCAGTTCCCGTAAGGCAACTGCCTCTTCAACGGTTTGGGTGATGGGCTTTTCAATAAAGAGATGTTTTCCTGCTTCGATCACTTTCTTAGCACATTCAAAATGATGAACGGTAGGAGTGACCACATCAACCATATCACAGGCATCGATAAGTGCCTCCATACTTGGAAAGCTATTAAAACCAAACTCTTTTGAAATTGTCTCTGACACTTTTGGATCTGAATCATAGAATCCAACAAGGTCGTATTTAGTGGACTGATCTAATAATTTGAGGTGTATTTTCCCCAGATGTCCTGCGCCTATTACCCCTGCTTTTAACATTGAATTTATTTTCAAACAAAGGTAGTAGTAATTATTCAAAAATCATAAGCGTATTGG
>JAHEHC010000068.1 GCA_024644805.1 Flavobacterium sp.
ATCGATCATGGAGAAGTATCCCAACATGATCATAAAAGTGGAAAGTCATACAGATAACAGAGCAACTGAAGATTATAATAATGATCTTTCAAACAGAAGAGCTCAATCGACAGTTCAGTATGTGATCTCCAAAGGAATTGACAGCAGTAGAATTAGCGGTGAAGGATTTGGTGAGGCAAGACCTGTTGTAAATTGCGGTGAAAATTGTACCGAGGAACAACATCAGAAGAACAGGCGTTCGGAATTTATTATAGTTGAAAGGTAATTATTAACTAACCAACATGTAAAACCCTTGTTGTCCCCGACAAGGGTTTTTTTATTTTACCATCTTCTTATATTAGCGTAATTTTGCCAATACAAATAGGCCTCATAGTTCAAGGGATAGAATAGAAGTTTCCTAAACTTTAGATCCAGGTTCGAGTCCTGGTGAGGCTACGAAGTAGACGCAACAGCATTGCGACAGCAATGAAATGCAAAGCATTGACTCGAAGTCTATCCCGATGAAAATCGGGTGATCCTGTACAACCACAATTTATAGCGATTGATAAAAATTACCATGAAGATTATATCCATTCGCAACAATCCGGAATATAAAGATAAAGCCATAGCTTATTTTCAGAGATCCTGGCCAAGTGTAATACCAGTTATCTACGAGGATTGCATCAGTCATAGTGTCCTTACTGATAGCCCTTTACCCCAATGGTACTTGTTGGAAAAAAAAGGAGAATTGATTGGCTGTGCAGGACTGATCACCAATGATTTTATCAGTAGAATGGATCTATACCCTTGGGTCTGTGCTATTTTCATTGAAGAGAAATATCGGGGAAATGAATATGGTTCTTTGCTGATCGATAAGGCAAAGGATGATGTCAAAAAAGCTGGGTTTGATAATTTATATCTATGTACTGATCACATAGGCTTCTACGAAAAATACGGCTTTAACTATATCGGACAAGGCTATCACCCCTGGGGAGAAGAATCGAGGATCTATCGTATTAAAGTATAGTTGAAAACATTGAAATTTCAATTCAAATGTCAATGTAAATTACTCATAAAACCATGTCCTGGCATCATTCATCTTTCGTCTGGATACTGGAATTGACTCTTTATTATTTAGCAAAAAACAACCTTGGTTATTGATCGAATCAACGTGGGTCTTATTGATTAAATGTGATCTATGACATCTGAAAAAACCCTTGTCTGATAGGATTTCTTCAAAATATCCAAGTGTTTTGGAGGATAGTTTTTTAGTATTATTCTTAAGATATATGATGCTGTAATTTCTGTCTCCTTCTATTCTAACTATATTCTTCAATGTGATCCTAAGAGTGCCCTTCTGTGTTTGTAAAAAGAGTTTCTGATTTTCAACATTTTCCTCTTTCAGGTTAAGTAAGGCATTCTGAACTTTATTTTTATTCTTAAATATCTCAAATTCATTCTTGAGTCTCTTAATGGATTCTGAAAGTTCTTTCTCATCAATTGGTTTTACTAAATAGTCCAGAGCATTGAATCGAATTGCCTTTATAGCATAATGACTATGGGCTGTAGTGAAGATGGTCTGAAAATTTATTGCACCCAACTGACTTAACATTAAGAATCCCGACATATCGGGCATTTCAATATCAAGAAAAACCAGGTTTGGTTTTAATTGATTAATTTTTTGAATACCTTCTTTTCCGCTATGAGCAATTCCCATAACTTCTATTTCAGGATGATTTTCCAAAATAAGATCAGATAGAACTTCGGCCATGAATTCATTGTCATCAACAATTATCGATCTTATCTTCATTTTAAGTTTTAGTTTATTCAAGTAATTTAAAAAATAAATTCTAATCCTATTGCATGACCGTTAGATAAATGAATTTACCTTCTGATAAATAGATAACACCAAACAAGAAGTTCAATTACTATATTCGTAGATAATAACACCTATTTACATTAAAATTAATTGAAAATAGTTTGAACAAAAGTAATTATGAAGAGCTGTAAAATTTTAAGATTATATTTATTACTTACGATTTTCCCCGTGAGTATTTGGTCTCAGGACACTACAAAAGATCAGTTTTTTGAAATTTGGCTCGATAGTACCGAAACCACCCAAAACAGATTGGAGGCAATCTATGAGGTGGCGTATATGAAATTACACGAAACACCAGATATTAACAAAGTTGAAGTATGGTATAACGAATTAGACGAAGCTATCACTCTGGCAAGGACATCAGGGAATGAAAAATATATCTCTAGATTTTTAGTGTTTAAAGTATTTTACCAATTTTATATGATTGGTGACCCAAAATCTTCATGTGAATTAGCACATGAAGCAATGGACAAGGCCTTGGAATATAACGATTACTCATCAGTTGTAAGAATATTAGGGTTTTTCCTTTATGAAACATGTTCCGATGTTGATGCAAAGTATTCCATCCTAAACCTCTCAGATTTAGTGCTCGACTTAGAAGAAAAATTTAATAATAAATCAGAAATAGCCGAATTATATAACGTTCTAGCAGTTGCGCTTCAAAATGAATCTAGATATCCTGAATCATTAACCTATTTCCGGAAATACTTAACAATTTCAAATCAAATAGAAAGATCACCTATTGCTCTTGCTGAAACCTATTATAAAATGGGTGAGATCCATAGCGATATTGAGAATTTTAAGGAAGCTGAGAAATATTATAAAAAAAGTAATGTGTCTAGCATTTTAAATAAAGATACTTTAAGAATAGGCTCTTCCTATGTAGGATTGGCTACAATGAATCTGAGGAAGAAAGAACCTGAAATCGCGCTGAAATACATAGATTCCGCCATATCTATAATGAAACCCTCTGCCGCTAACCCATCGTGTGAGTCCTGTTTGTACTATGCCTACAATCTAAGAGCCGGTGTATATAATGAGCAAAAAAGGTATCAGGAAGCCCTTGAAGAACTCCTGGACACAAAGGTATATTATGATGCTAATTCTGAAATCAGATATAACTATTCCTTTTTTTATTATCAGATGGGGCGCTCATATTTTGGATTAAAACAGTACGACAATGCTATCAAGTCTGTTGAAAAGGCAATTGAACATCCCATGAAAACCATGGGTGAAGCCAAAGACATTCACGAGATCACTTATAAGATCTGGGAGAAAAAGAGGAATTATAAAAAGGCGTATGAGGCTTATAAAATTTATGTGAAAGCTAATGATTCCTTAGAGGTTCTGAGGAACAGTCAGGAGGTAACCCGATTGGAATTGGAAAACAACTTTCAGCAGGAACGATATGCAGATAGTCTTGCAATAGCTAAACAAAATCTTACACAAGAACTCAGTTTTCAAAAGAAGATCAGCAAGGAACGAACCAGTAGAAATATCATTATTGGACTTGGGGTCATTGCAGTATTATTTGCTATTGGATTGTTCTTTCGACTGAGGTATTCCAGAAGAACTCAGCAAATGCTCAAGGAGAAAAATCTGGTGATCGAAGCGGAAAAAGAAAAAGCCAAATCATCTGAAAAAGCAAAACATCAGTTTCTTGCGAACATGAGCCATGAGATACGAACCCCAATGAATGCAATTAAAGGAATGACAGATATTCTGCTTCGTAGAGACCCAAAAAAAGAACAGTTGGAATATTTAAGTGGTATAAAAGAGTCTTCAGATTCGTTACTAGTGATCATTAATGACATCTTGGATATTTCAAAAATTGAAGCAGGGAAAATTCAACTTGAAAAAATTCCATTCTCAATTTATGAAGTAATAAAAAATGTGAAGATCATCATGCAGTTCAAGGCAGAAGAAAAGGGATTGAAGTTAAAATCTAATCTCCCTGAAAATATCCCATCAGTAATAGGAGATCCTTCCCGTCTCAAACAAGTTTTGGTCAATCTAGTAAGTAATGCCGTCAAATTCACTGAAAAAGGGATGGTTACTATTTCACTAAAAATGGAATCACATAAAGATCCATCTAAAATAAAGATGCATTTTACGGTTTCTGACACTGGAATAGGATTGGATGCAGACCGCTATGATAAAATCTTCAAATCCTTTGAACAGGCCTATTCTGATACCAGTAGAAAGTTTGGAGGCACCGGACTTGGATTAAGCATATCAAAAAAATTAGTGGATCTCCATAAAGGGAAGATCTGGGTGGAAAGCAATAAAGGGAAGGGTAGTCAGTTCCATTTTATTTTTCCATATTCAGTTAATAAAGAAACTGAAGACAATAAAACTTCATCAGAAGACACCGCTAAGAAAAATATTGTTAAGCAACTAAAAGGTATCAGGATATTATTAGTTGAAGATAATGCATTTAACGCTGTGGTTGCCCAGGAAGAATTGGAAGATGCCATAGAAAATGTTTCGGTTGTTGTAGCGGAAAACGGGGCCATTGCTTTAGAACAAATGTCACATAGCGATTTTGATATTGTTCTTATGGATGTGCAAATGCCCACCATGAATGGATATGAAGCCACTGAGGCTATTAGGAAATTGGAAGATGAAAAAGCTAAGATCCCAATAATTGCTATGACAGCCAATGTGCTTAAAGAAGAAATAGATCTCTGCTATAAAGCTGGAATGAATGAATTTATCGGTAAACCATTTGATACCGAAAAATTACTTAACAAAATATATAATCTTAAAAAATGATATCCCATGTCACAACAGAGTCCAAAAGTTTTTATCGTTGATGATGAACCATTATTGGCTGAAATGCTAACCGATTTTCTCAAAGAAAGTGATCCAAATTTATCTATAAATTCCTTTCCAACTGGAGAGGCTTGTCTTAATAAATTTGATCAGAATCCGGATATTGTTATACTGGATTACTACTTGAATTCTAAAGAGAAGGATGCTGCCAATGGAATCGATATTCTCAAGGAAATCAAAAAAAGGAACAAGGCATTACCAGTCATTATGCTGTCCAGTCAAAAGAGTTATGCGACGGCATCACAAACTATCATGTATGGAGCAGTGCATTATGTAATCAAAGGACAAGAAGCTTTTGCAGAGATTTTTAAACTCATAAAAGCAAATATATAATGGTCGATCTGTCATTTCTAGAAAAATTCACAAAAGGGAACCCGGATAAGAAGAAACGGTATATTTCTTTGTATTTGGATGTGGCTCCAAAAACATTTGATCGTATGAAGCAAAATTTGGAGGAAGATGATTATGAACAGCTACGGATCAATGCCCATTCATTAAAACCCCAGGCAGATTTCATGGGAATTTCAGAATTGAAAAATGTGCTGATAGAAATTGAGAATGAGGTCAATAACAGAGTTTATACCACCCTTAACATCCTATTTGAAAAAGCGCGCTCACTTCACAAGGAAGCTGAAATGTCACTAAATAATACCCTTAATGATCTAACCGATCAAGCTTAGGCTTAAATAACTTAAAACCATTCAACAAGGCATCGGACAATCGGTCCACTTCTTTCTGTCTGAGCGTGGTTGCAAACATGCAGGCGCCCGTATTGATCATGATAATGTTTTCCTCTAAGAACAGATAATCCAACAGTTCGGTGATCAAAGCCTTCTTCTCTTTTGAATGATAGGCTTCCCGGTAACTTGTTGGTTTAGTTGCCTGAAGATGAAGTCTGAACATCGATCCGGCACCCGTAACCGATACCGGAACATCTGCAATTCTGATTGATTCCTCGATCTGTTTGATGGCAATACTGGTGAGGGCATTCAATTTTAACACCGCTTCCCGATCAAATAACTCCATGGCTACTCTTCCTGCCGTCGTGGAAATTGGATTTGCTGAAAAGGTGCCTGAATGGGGGTGCCTTAATATTCTTCCGCGAGGATTAAGCATTTCCATGATCTCTTTTTTGCCCGCCAATGCTCCAATAGGGAAGCCTCCACCAATCATCTTTCCCATGGCAGTTAGATCGGGTTTAACACTAAATATTTCTTGTTTACCACCATAATTTACCCGATAGGTGACCACCTCATCAAAGACCATGAGTGCGTTATTTTTTCGGGTCCAATTATACACTGCATTAACAAACTCGTTGGTGGCCGGAAAGAGACCCACACGATGGGGTACCGGATCAATAAGTACACAGGCTATTTCATCTGCATGCTGATCCAGAATATTAAGAGTTCTTTCAATATCGTTAAAAGGATAGACCACTACATCATCAAGAGCTCCCTGTGGTGTGCCTTCAACTACCTGGTTCACATTGGGTTTATTGATATCTCCCCAATTGCTTGGGTTGGATGTTTGACTCGCCTCAGCATAATCATAGGTCCCATGGTATGCCCCTTCTGCTTTTGCTATTTTTGGTTTCTTGGTATATACCCTGGAGGTTTTGATCATGGTCATGACCGCCTCGGTTCCTGAATTCACGAATCGCATCCTCTCAAAGGAGTCTGATCGCTTGATCATTAATTCGGCAAATCTGACCTCAGCTTCTGTTCCCATGGTGAAGGCTGTTCCTCTCTGAATTTGTTCTATTACAGCTTCATTAATCGCAGGGTGGGAATGACCATGGATCAATGAGGCCATATTATTCGCAAAATCGATACGCTCTACCCCTTCGATATCGGTTATGTAACTTCCTTTGGCTGTGGCCACATAAAAAGGATGTGGTTTCCTGTATATAGTGTTTCTACTAACTCCCCCTGTAAGAACCCTACAAGCACGATTGTAAATGTTCTTGTTCGTTTTGGTGACTGTTTTCATACAGCTGATTTGAGAATATGGATAGGATTTTAATATTATGCTTCAGCGTATTGCTTCAGCTTGGTTCCTGTTAGTTTCTGCAGGTGATCAAAACTCACATTCGGTGCCATCTCCCTGACGAATAATCCCTCTTCTTTTACATCGAGAATGGCCAGATCTGTATAAATGCGCTCAATGACCCCTTTCCCAGTCAATGGGAAGCTACATTCTTCAACGATCTTCGGATCTCCATGTTTCGTGACATGTTGTGTAATGACAAAGATCCTCTTTACACCGGCAACCAGGTCCATAGCTCCTCCAACAGCAGGTATTGCATCCTTAGCCCCGGTAGACCAATTGGCCAGATCCCCATTCTTTGAGACCTGCATGGCTCCAAGAACACAAATATCTATATGACCTCCGCGTATCATTCCGAAACTGTCTGCATGATGAAAATATGCCGCTCCGGGAATTGTGGTCACATATTTTTTCCCGGCATTGACCAATTCCCGATCTCCCATACCTTTTTCAGGTACCGGTCCCATCCCCAACAGACCATTTTCAGTCTGATAGATCAACTCCCTCCCCTCAGGCACAAAGTCGGCCACCATTTCAGGAATTCCGATCCCAAGGTTCACATAGGAGCCATCAGGAATATCCAAAGCCACTTTTTGAGCCATTTCTGCACGGCTCCAACCAACCTGCCCGACATCATCGTTCAGTCGGGTTTTATCATCTGTATTTATCATGGGTAGCTCATTTCGTCTTCCACCAATTTTGACTCATCGGCGGGAGTAGTTATTTCAACGATTTTCTGAACAAATATCCCGGGAGTGATAACCGTTTCAGGGTCAATGCTTCCGGGTTCTACGATCTTTCTGGCTTGCACAATGGCTACATTTGAAGCCGTACACATGATGGGGCCAAAGTTTCGTGCAGTAGCATGATAGAGCAGATTTCCATACCGGTCTGCCGTTTCAGCTTTGACCAATGCGAAATCGGCCTTGATCCCATATTCCAATACATACTCCTGCCCATTAATATTTCTGGACTCCTTCCCTTCAGCAAGAGGAGTATTGACCGATGCCGGAGTATAAAAAGCAGGGATCCCAGCTCCTCCGGCTCGAATCCTTTCAGCAAGAGTTCCCTGGGGCACTAACTCGAGTTCTATCTCCCCGGCATGATATAGTTCTGGAAACACTTTGGAATTTGCTGTTCTTGGAAACGAACAGATCGTTTTAGCAACTTGTTTGTTCTCAATAAGAGCAGCCAGTCCAACATGACCACTCCCTGTATTATTACTGATTACGGTCAGGTCTTTTGCACCGTGATCGATCAAAGCATGGATCAATTCGATGGGGCTTCCCGCCTCACCAAATCCTCCGATCATAACCGCAGCACCGTCATGTATCTCACGGACAGCTTCTGCGGCAGATCCAACAATCTTATTAATCATAATAATCTCTTTAAATTTGTCCTAATACTATCATTAACGATCAAGTCAATTTCTCCGACTTGTCATATTTCTCTTTAAGATCCAATTCAATTCTTTCCAGCTCATCTTTATAGAAGTATTCTCCTCCTTCAAATGGTTTTAATTTCTCGATGGTGTTTTCCGTTTCATCATATTCGGCTAAATACACCTTATCGAGCCATTCCATATTTCGGGCTTCATTGAATTTCAAAGCAAAGGCCTTTTTACCGTTAACATCAACCGTACCCATCAATGAGGTCTTCCCGGCAGAGGAGGTCATCGTGATGTATCTGGACGGTCTGCCAATGGATGGCAGGCTGCGATATATTTTACTGAAAATGGTATTCATGTCGGCCAATGGCGCCGTGAAATAGTCATGCTCGCCCGTTGGCCTCGCACAATAGATGGAATGGAAGTTCATTCCCAGCATCATCAATATATTTCCGAGGTCTATCCAATTCTGTGCAGATCGGTCTGTATCAACTTTTCCATTCTCATCCATGAACAAGCTAACATGGTTCATCATGGGACTCTGACTTCTTATATTGATGCGATGAGCGCGTAATCGGCGAATCGCTGCCAAAGTATGTATGTTGAGAAATTCCTTAGGGGCAGAAAAGTGTCCCATCCACAATACCTGAACACCATGATCGATCAATTTTCCGAAGAGTTTCAGGATATCATCATATTTCGAGTTCAGCACCACACTGGGCTCATAGGTCAAAGCTCTGGAAGCAATTCGGATATTGCGAATATGCATCAATTCCGGGTCTTCCAATATTGGCCCTAAGTATTCTTTCAGCCTGCTATATGGCATGTACCCTGCATCACCACCGGTTATTAGTATATCGGTTACTTCTTTGTGCTTTTTAAGGTAATTGTGCACCTGTTGGACATCGTTCTGTATGAACATATCCTCATCACCTCTTACCTGAGCATGACGGAAGCAATAGGTGCAATAAGCATAGCAACCCTGTGTTGTTTTATCGAACAGTAAGAATACCTGGGGGTATTTATGCTGACCGCCATCTATGGCTTCCAGGGCCCCATCTTCCCAATAGAACGATGGTCGATTCAAGATCTGTTTCCCATCGTGCGGGTTGGTCTTATCCCGGTATTCCACCACCATCTTCATGCGTTCTACATCATTTTCTATACTGCTGTATTCATCAACCACTTTTTTATCGATCATATTGGGTTGAGGAAATACCAATTGAAAAACAGGATCTGTTTGATAGTTCTCCCAATCAATGGTGTTCAGTATGTGTTTGGTCGCCAAGAAAGCATACACTTCTATAAAAAGCTCACGCTCTTTGATATCACTCAGAACAATATCATGTTGCTTCAAAACTTCACAGACTGCCCTGAATCCGGATAAACCGGTGTATTTGTTCTTCCCTTTGCTGAAAATGGGAGTTGATCTTCTTTTGAATAAAGAATGCTGCGGAAAATTATTATGCAATCGGGATAGTAATGTTGGTGGGAGCAAATTCTCGGTCCTGATAATTTCCCTGGCATGTGCATCGAGGTCATGATGATCCATCAATTCCTCTATATCTTGGGTTTGAAATAGCACCCTGTCGAATTCTGAAATTGTTGGCGCTGCTTTTGTGAATGTAGTCATAGTACACGTATTTAATTTGTCGAAATCTTATTATTGTTGGGGCTAATTATCCAAAGCATTTCTGCTTCATCCCCGCTTATATTCTTAAAATTATGAGGTAGTTTTGAGTTAAAATAGAATCCGTCGCCATCATTCAATTTATAGTGTTTGTTATTGACTTCGGCTTCAAACTTCCCTTTCAATACAAAGCAAAACTCCTGACCAGGAAAATTACTGGTCATGATCCCTTTGGAATTGGAATTCTTATTGAACTGTATGATATAGGGTTCTATTTGTTTTGTTGGATCATGATAGGACAGCATGTGCAGACTGGTGCCCTTCTTATTCTTCTTTACAAATCTTCTTTCATTGGATTTCAGTAGCGGATGCTGACTTAAATTCTCGTGTTCGCCGATCAATTCACCAACGGTGGTACTTAAGGCATCAGATATCTTTTTTAAGGTAACAATGGAAGGAAATGCCTTCCCTCTCTCGATCTGAGATATTAAACTGGGAGTGACTCCGATCTGAGCAGAAAGGTCCTTGACAAGCAAGCCAAGTACCTCTCTTTTCAACTTAATGCGTTTTCCCATTAAGTCCATAGGGGTAGACTCGGTATTCATTATGCTTTGGCCCTATTGTTTCATTGAAAAGGGCGTTTAACAAAGTTAAATAATATTTAATTAAATAAACTCTATTTAATTAATTTAATTGAACACTTTTATCTTATTTGTGATTATTGATTCACAGATATAATCCTAACTTTATCATCATTAATTTATTTACAATGGCAAAGAAAGAGACGATACGAGTTAACGGATACGAGCATATCTCATTTGAACCTCCACTCACCTATACAAAAGAGGAGTTGATCACACGAAGTAAGGAATTTTATACCTGGCTGGATCAAAGACGATCCATTCGAATGTTCTCGGATAAGGAAGTCCCAAGAGTGGTGATCGAGAACATCATCTTATCAGCTTCTACAGCTCCATCCGGTGCTCATAAACAACCCTGGACCTTCTGTGCGATCTCGAATCCATCCCTGAAATCAAAGATACGAGAGGCAGCAGAGGTTGAAGAGAAAATAAGCTATGAGAGCAGGATGAGTGAACGTTGGAAAAAAGACCTCGAACCCTTAGGCACCGACATGAATAAGCCCTTTTTAGAGATCGCACCATGGTTGATCATCGCTTTTAAAAAAGCCTATGATGTCGATCAAGAAGGGAATAAACACAATAATTATTATGTGAATGAATCGGTTGGCATTGCTTGTGGAATGATGATCACCGCCATTCATAATGCGGGATTGGTCACACTCACCCACACACCCAGCCCCATGAATTTCCTGGCAAAATTGCTGAAAAGGCCCTCAAATGAAAGAGCTTTTATCCTCTTTCCGGTTGGCTATCCAGGCGAAAAGGTGTTTGTGCCCAACATCACAAGAAAATCTCTGCAAGAGGTGAGTCGTTTTTATGAATAACCCCATATTTACATGAAAGAAATACTGATTAGATCTTACCAATTCAATCTAAAGTACGCTCATGAGTTGGTGGCCGACCTTGATGACTCAATGATGGCCACTTCTGCTGGAAAGGGATTTGAGAATCATCCTGCTTTCACCTTAGGGCATCTGGTGACTGCAGCTGCTCTTACCGTAAAATATCTGGGTGGTGCGTATGAACTGAAACCAAAATGGGAAGAATTGTTCAGAAGAACCGGTCCCGGAGATCCGAAATTGCCAGACAGCAATTCCTATCTTTATCCAAAAAAAGAAGAATTGTTAGCAGAATTATCCAACCAACACAGACTGGTGGAAGATATGATTATGACTCTGGAAGAAAAGAGGTTTGAGCAACCTATTATATGGAGATTTAGTGATCATATGCCTACTTTAGGAGGTCTCTTATTCTTTATGTGCATCTCGCATGAGAACATGCATTTGGGACAATTAGCAGCCTGGAGGAGGGCCATGGAATTGCCTTCGGCCTTGGCCAATCTATAATATCATGGGGGTCAATACATGGATGCAAGATTCTTCAACATGTCCATAGTGATATCGTCCAAACTGTATTTATGTTCCCAACCCCAA
>JAHEHC010000156.1 GCA_024644805.1 Flavobacterium sp.
CCATTTTGCAATTCAATAGCATTCTCAATTCCTCCAGTATATTTCAATAAATATAAAATTGGGGCAAATGTTTCATGTTGAACTATTTTGTAGTGATTTTCAGCTTCTATAATTGCAGGCTTAACATAACAACCGCTTTCATAACCATCTCCTTCTAGAACTCCACCTTCTACTAATACATTACCGCCTTCAGATTTTGCCGTTTCAATAGCAGCTAAATACATCTCAACCGCATCTTGATCAATTAATGGACCTATATGATTTTTTTCATCTAAAGGATTTCCGATTGTTAATTGGCCATATGCACCCACAATAGCATCTCTTACTTTATCGTAAACAGATTCATGGATAATTAATCTTCTCGTTGATGTACAACGTTGTCCGCAGGTACCAACTGCACCAAATACGGCACCTGGAACTACTACTTTTAAATCTGCGGTAGGTGTAATAATAATCGCATTGTTGCCTCCTAGCTCTAATAATGATTTTCCAAAACGTTCGGCTACAGTTGTACCAACAATTCTACCCATCCTTGTTGATCCAGTTGCAGAAATTAATGGAATACGAGTATCCGTAGTCATCATTTCACCAACCTTATAGTCCCCATTAATGATACAAGAAATTCCTTCAGGTAATTTATTCTCTTTTAAAACTTCAGCAATTATATTTTGACAAGCTATTGAACAAATAGGTGCTTTTTCAGAAGCTTTCCAAACACATACATCGCCACATACCCAAGCTAATGCAGTATTCCAAGACCAAACAGCAACTGGAAAGTTAAAGGCAGAGATAATACCAACAATTCCTATTGGATGCCATTGTTCTCTCATAACGTGACCCGGGCGTTCTGACGGAATGGTTTGTCCGTTTAATTGCCTTGATAATCCAACTGCAAAATCACAAATGTCAATCATTTCCTGAACCTCTCCGTATCCTTCTTGAAGTGATTTCCCCATTTCATATGAAACTAATTGACCAAGAGGTTCTTTTAACTCTCTTAGTTTATTGCCAAATTGACGAACTATTTCTCCTCTTTGTGGTGCTGGGATAGCTCTCCAAGATAGAAATGCTTGTTGAGCAGATTCAATCACTCTCTCGTAATCTTCTTTAGTGGTCGTGGTTACTTTTCCTATAAGTTGCCCATCAACAGGAGAATAAGAAGCAATTGCTTCTCCATCTGAAAACCATTTGTTCCCAGTTGAAGTTCCTTGGTTTATCTCTTTGATCCCTAATTTTTTTAATGCATTTTCAATTCCAAATGCTGCTGCAACATTAGCCATATATAAATTTTATTTTGTTCTTAAATAATAGGGTGCAAAGTTACATAATATCCCTTTAAGAATATACATGATAACCTAAAATGAAAAATAACTACTAACTAATTGGATTAAGTTCTAATCTTCGATATAACGTGGATCTGTTTCCATGATAGTTCCACAATTATCACAGGTACGAAGTTCTTCTGATGTATAGAATTCCTTGAAATTTGGTTGAAAATCCTTTTCCACATCCAATAGCTCAAAATAGACCTCATGCAATTTATGGTTGCAGTTATCACAGAACCATAAAAGACCATCTTTAAGTCCGGTTCCTTTACGAACTCTTTCAACGACTAGACCAATTGAACCTTCACTTCGACCCGGAGAATGAGGTATCTTAGCTGGAAGAAGGAACATATCGCCCGGTCCAAGCTTCATGACCTTTTTTTTGCCTTCTTCCTGGATAGCTACTTGAATATTCCCCTCAAGTTGGTAGAACAACTCCTCGGTCTCATTATAATGATAGTCGTTTCGGGCATTTGGACCGCCTACGATCATCACAATATAATCACCTGATTGTACAAACAGATTCTTATTGCTTACAGGAGGTTTCAATAGATCTCGGTTCTCTTCGATCCATTGTTTCAAATTGAAAGGTTGTAAAATAGCCATTACCGTATTTTTATGAGTCTTCGTAAAAATACGGTAATTGCTTTATAAAATGAAAAGTAATTTTATTTTCTATAGAATAGCTGCGTATAGTAATACCTTCCTTCGCTGTTCTTTAGTACACCAAAACCAGAGTGTGTATACTGACCTTCGATCACTCTACGGTGTCCTGGACTGTTTAACCATGCATTAACAACACTTTCAGCAGAACTATACCCATAGGCAACATTTTCTGCTACCATTTTAGCACCTCGGTCCTTAAGAGCCTGAGATCTTTCACTGAAGTTATCATGATTGATATTATTCACATCGATCATATACATGGTGTGATCTACCGCATATGCAGAAGCATACTGCTGATCCCTTTTGATCGCGTCAAGACCTAAGGTTGCTCTATGATCGTTGACCAATAAAAGAATCTCATCTGCCACAACCCAGTCTGTTTCCATGGCCAGGTTCAGATCGATTACATAATTGGTTTCTTGAGTGAATTCCTCCGGAGCGTCTTTTGAACAAGAGGCAGCTAAGCAAACAATTGCCATAGCAAGTAGGCTAGTTTTAATAAGTTTCATAATACGGGGAACATCAAATTTGGGGCATGATGTTGGATCAAATATATAAAAAAATTAAGACAAAAATGCTTTTTATCGACTTTAATATGTCGTTTATCGATGTTTTGAATGTCTTTATGTTGTTTTTCCTACAAACAAAAATCATGTCAGGCATTGCTATGCTTGGGATTTTGCATTATATTAGCTGTAGGAAAAAAATAATGTAGGATGAAACAAATTTTAACACTTTTAATCGGATTTTTTGTGCTTTTTAGCTGTAATAAAACTAATAAGATGTCAGAATTTACTGATATTTCTATTGAAAAATCTGATAATAAACAGTCCAATTTCGGAATTGTCATTCATGGTGGCGCTGGAACCATATTAAAAGAGAATATGTCCGATTCTATGGAAATGGCCTACAGGGTCATTCTTGAAAAAGCCATACGAACCGGCCATGAAATTTTAGAAAAAGGGGGTTCTTCTTTGGAAGCGGTAACTGCAACGATCAATATCATGGAGGATTCCCCACTGTTCAATTCCGGAAAAGGAGCTGTCTTCACCCATGAAGAGACCAATGAATTGGATGCTTCGATCATGGATGGTGCGACATTAAATGCCGGATCCGTTGCCGGAGTTACACGAATAAAGAACCCGATCGATCTCGCTTTGGCAGTAATGAACGACTCTCCCCATGTACTGCTTACCGGGAAAGGAGCCGAGATCTTTGCTAAGGAACAAGGATTCGAGTGGGTGGATCCCGCCTATTTCTATACTGAAAACAGATACCAGTCCCTGATGAGAGCGAAAAAAAGGGATGAAGCCAAAGGCTTCTCACTCAATGATCCGTTTATAAAGGACTCAAAATATGGGACAGTTGGTTGTGTCGCTTTGGATAAGAATGGAGATCTTGCAGCAGGAACCTCTACTGGTGGAATGACCAACAAACGATGGAATCGTGTTGGAGATTCCCCGATAATAGGTGCTGGCACCTATGCCAATAACAAGACATGCGCTGTGTCATCCACCGGATGGGGCGAGTATTTTATGAGAGGTCTAGTAGCCTATGATATATCCGCTATGATTGAATATAAAGGAGTTTCCCTTGATGAAGCAGCAGAAGAAGTTATACAGACCAAACTGACTGAACTCGGAGGGACCGGAGGAATCGTGGCCATCGACAGTG
>JAHEHC010000157.1 GCA_024644805.1 Flavobacterium sp.
ACGCATCTGAAAGTGATCTTGTATTGGTTGATTACTTTGATAACCAATGTGTGCCAGGAACAACGACTACCATCCCAACAGTAGTTGGACAATGGTATTATACATTTGTGGTTAACACAGGAGGAATTACTGATATTACATTTGAGTGTGATCTATTAGGAGTTGAGGATAATCAAATCGCCGGATTCAACTATTATCCGAATCCAGCCGATGAGACTATCAACTTAAGTGCTCTTGATAACATTGATGGTGTAGTGTTGTATAACATCTTAGGTCAGAAAGTGATCGATCTAAGAGTTGATGCTATATCAACTCAAGTGAATGTATCTGATCTTAGTACAGGAGCTTATATTATGAAAGTGACTGTAGGAGATCAAATAGGAACGTATAAGGTTCTTAAGAGATAACTCATTTTAGTTAATTAAGATTAAGCCATCCGCATTTGCGGGTGGCTTTTTTTTTACATTTGCATTATAGCAATGATGTATTCATTTATCATACCGGTATATAACAGACCACAGGAGATCAAAGAACTCCTGGATAGTTTTATGGAACTTCATTTCGACGGTGATTTTGAGATACTGATCATCGAGGACGGTTCAGATAGAGCATCAGAGGAAATAGTAGGCCAATATACTTCATTGCCGCTATCATATCATTTTAAAGAAAATACTGGCCCGGGGGATTCGAGGAATTTTGGTATGAGAGTGGCGAAAGGGGATTACTTCATTATATTGGACTCCGATTGTTTGATACCTCCTGATTACCTTCAAGTGGTTGATGAATTTTTAGAGAATGAATACTATGACTGTTATGGAGGTGCTGACGATGCTCATGTGAGTTTTACTCCCTTACAAAAGGCCATAAATTATGCAATGACCTCTTTTTTTACCACAGGCGGAATTCGAGGAAGTGAGCACAGTATGAATCGTTTTGAGCCAAGAAGCTTTAATATGGGTATTTCCAAAGAAGCCTTCAAACGTACTGGTGGATTTTCAAAGATACACCCCGGGGAAGATCCCGATCTTTCTCAGCGAATCATCAAATCGGGTTTTAAAACAACGTTTATTCCCAATGCCGCTGTTTTCCATAAGAGAAGAATTTCATGGAACAAGTTCTATCAGCAGGTTACAAAATTTGGATTGGTACGACCCATTCTCAATCAATGGCATCCGGAAACAGCTAAACTCACCTTTTGGTTTCCAACAGCTTTTTTAATATATACCCTATTGTCATTGCTGGCTTTAGTGTTGAAATTTTGGATTGTGTCGCTGCCATTAGCACTATATCTCTTGTTCATTTTTATGGATTCAAGTTTTAAGAATAAAAGTGTTTTTATTGGTGCGCTATCAGTAGGAGCCGTGTTCTATCAGTTTTTTGGTTATGGACTGGCCTTTTTAAGATCAAGTATCTTGATAGGTTTGTTAAAAAGGGATCCAAAAGAACAGTTTCCTAAACTATTTTTTGAGTAAATTTATAAGTCAGATAAATTCAATATGTCGCGTTCGATCACCCATCAAATCAAAAACGGAAAGTATAGATCCTTTTTGTTATTTCTGCTATTGTCGTTGGTGTTTTGGGTATTGACAAAATTTTCAAAGGAATATTCCGAAACGATCCAGGCTACTTTGGTTTATAAAAACATTCCTGAACAGGTTACCATAGTAGGCGAGAGATCATCTATGATACGGTTTGATATTGTAACCAACGGATTTGAATCACTCTTTTTTAAGATTAAGAAACCCAAAATCGATTTAAATATCAATTCCTATTATAAGGATGGAATGAAATCCATATCACTGTCAAACAATGATCTTGTAAATATTATTAACGATCAGTTATCCAATTACAATTCTGTGAAAAGCGTTTTCGGAGATGGATTGATCATTGAACTGGACTCGATCGTATCTATTAAACTCCCCGTAATAATTCGTTCAAATATCCAATTTAAAGAAGGTTTTAAGGGAATGGGTGACTTTGTGAAAGATCCGGATTCTGTATTGGTTTTCGGTCCGCAGAACAAGTTGAATACTATCGAACACATCGTTTCTGAAAGTTTGGAATTGAATGAAGTTGATAATGATATCGATAAGAGTATTAAGTTGCTTCCTCCTGAAGATGTTAATATTTCTATTGAAACAAAAAATGTAAGAGTCCTGTTGAAAGTTGAAGAATTCACTCAGAAACAATTGATATTGCCTATTGAATTGATCAATATCCCAGAAGGACAAACGGTGAAATTATTGCCTGAGACGGTGACCATCACTTTTGATGTTTCTATTGAGGAATTCAACACCATTACGGAATCAGACTTTAGAATAATCTGCGATTTCTCTGAAAGAGATGAGACCAATAACAGCCTGAACCCCATATTAGAGAACTTCCCGGAGTCTCTTTCAAATTTAGTTTTGGGCACACAACGAATTGAATATTTGATTTTTAAATGAAGATCATAGGACTTACCGGAGGTATAGGTAGCGGAAAATCGACTGTAGCAGCTATGTTCACCGATTTGGGAGTACCTGTTTATATTGCAGATCTTGAAGCTAAGAAACTCACCAGAACTTCAAAAAAGATTCGAAAAAAGATCAAAGCCTTACTGGGAAAAGAATCCTATAATGGAAAAGTGATCAATTCTGAATATGTTGCTAATAAGGTATTCAATGATGAAACACTATTGAAAGATCTCAATGCGATCATTCATCCCAAAGTGGCCAAACACTTTAAAAAATGGATCGAAAAACAAGAAGGTCCATACTGTATCAAAGAAGCTGCGATACTATTTGAAAGCGGCAGTTATGAAGACTGCGATCTTACTATTCTTGTGAAAGCACCTAAAGAATTACGCATTAAGAGGGTTTTGGAAAGAGATCGGAATGCAACTGTTGAGGAGATCGAAAGAAGAATGAAAAATCAATGGTCCGATTTGGAAAAGGAAAATTTAGCAGATATTATCATTGAGAATATTGATTTAGAAAATACGCAACAAAAGATCAAAGAAATTCATTTATTCCTATTAAAAACCTAAATTATCTATCAATATTTTATTTTGTTAACATTTGGTTAAATAACCGCCCCTCTAAATGTTAAAATCCTATTTTTGATTCATGAATAAACGGCTATTCAAATTACTCATCGCATTGATGTCGATCTCATTATTGGGTATCATTTTTGTACAAGGGTATTGGATCGCTAATTCGTATAAAAACAAAGAGGATCAATTCACGTTAAATGTCCGTCAGGTACTTATTTCAGTATCAAAGACCATTCAACTCAACGAAACGCAATACTATTACGAGATCTATAGCGGATTGATCGATTCGATCGATGAACCCGACCAGGAAAGGTTCAGTGAGCTGATCTATACGATTAAGAATGAAAGCAACAATGAGACTTTTATTTTCTCTGATGGCATTCTGGAAGAAGATTATAAGCTTTCAACCAGTTTTCTTGATCTTGAGATCGATAGCATACAGTTCAAGAAACTGATCAATAAAAAAACAACCACAAAAATATTTTCAGGATTGGATGGTCGACCAAACATTCAATCAAAGACCGAGTCCTTTAATCGTTTGAAAGATTACGAAAGGAATCAGTTTGAGAATGCTTTCAGGAATATTTCTGCTAAAACACCGATCCATA
>JAHEHC010000069.1 GCA_024644805.1 Flavobacterium sp.
GATTAGAAATAGAACCTTACAAATGGCATATAGGCATTGGCATATATGTTTTTGGAACTGTCGTATAATACATCGTACCGTATACCCATGGTAACATTCCGAGTTTGAAATCCAATTCCGAAGAATAGGGCAGGCACCCAGAAGCTGTCATTTTTTATATTGAGATCGCTTTCAAAGTTTCGTGAGACGTAATATTCTTCAAATTCGGCCGACAATTGAATCTCAGGAATCACATTGAATAGGGTTATTGAACTGGCTCCAAGGATGGTCGATTTATAAAAGTTCTTCTCACTGCTATAGGTCCCGCTTAATCCTATTCCGGTAGCAATTCGATCGTTGAAACGATACAAGGCACTTGGAGCGATGGTTCCACTAAAGAATCCGTCACCAAAGCTTAAGCCCAATCCACCTCCATATTGTACATGTGACCAGAAATTGGATCTTTCGTCTTGTGCCTGACTGTTTACCGATGTTAGGATTAACAATAATACAATTATGATTTTAAGAGTATTATAACGGAGTTTCATAAGCGATCATTTTTTTATTTGAATGTTATAAATATATAAATTCCAAGAATATAGTTGGTGATTTATTGTATTTTTGTCCCCGTTTTAAAAAAATGATTTTGAATACAAACTATGGATAAGTTTTCATTCTTAAATGCCGTACATCCTTCATTTATCGCAGAGCTTTACGATACCTACTTAAAGACTCCCGATGAAATTGAACCCAGTTGGAAAGCATTTTTTCAGGGGTTTGATTTTGCGATCGAGAACGGTTCCTTAGAAACACTTGGGATTGTGAACGATGAAGATCTGGTGTGTGAGGATGTCTATAATGAATTCAAAGTCATCAAACTGATCAACGGGTATCGCACACGGGGTCATCTTTTCACCAAGACCAATCCGGTCAGAGCGCGCAGAAAATACTCACCAAATTTAGATATAGAGAATTTTGGGCTCACTCAGGACGATCTTAAAACGACCTATAAAGCGGGAGAGATCATTGGAATTGGAGATGCTACCTTAGAGGATATCATTGGGCACCTACAGACGATCTATTGTGATTCGATAGGAATTGAATATATGTACATTCGAAATCCAGATGAAATTCAATGGATCCAGAATAAACTGAATGAAAATGTAAACCACCCTTCTTTTTCAGACGATCAAAAAAAGCAGATCCTCAAGAAATTGAATGAAGCCATATCATTTGAACATTTCCTGCATACAAAATACGTTGGTCAGAAAAGATTTTCCCTGGAAGGGGGTGAGAGCCTGATACCGGCATTGGATATACTGATCAAAGCAGCTGCTGATAAAGGTGTTGAGGAGTTTGTCATGGGAATGGCCCACAGGGGAAGATTGAACACACTAACCAATATATTCGGAAAGAGCGCTAAGGATATCTTCAGTGAATTTGAAGGGAAGGACTATGAAAAGGATATTTTTGATGGAGATGTAAAATATCATTTGGGATGGACCTCCAAACGAAAGATCGCTAAGAACAAAACCATAAATCTGAATATTGCTCCCAACCCTTCACATCTCGAAACAGTTGGATCGTTGGTAGAAGGGATCACCAGAGCAAAGCAGGATAGGAAGTATAAGGAGCATTTTGAGAAGGTATTGCCCATTGTGGTTCATGGTGATGCTGCCATTGCCGGACAGGGAATTGTTTATGAAGTAGTGCAAATGGCCAAGCTGGAGGGCTATAAGACAGGAGGAACCATTCATATTGTGGTGAATAACCAGATCGGATTCACCACGAATTACCTGGATGGACGATCATCCACCTATTGTACCGATGTAGGAAAGGTGACTCTTTCACCGGTTCTTCACGTAAATGCCGATGATGCAGAAGCTGTAGCACATGCCGTGTTATTTGCCCTGGATTTCAGAATGGAATTTGGCAGGGATGTGTTCATCGACCTGCTGGGCTATAGGAAATACGGTCATAACGAGGGCGATGAGCCACGATTTACCCAGCCAAAACTGTATAAAGCCATCGCTAAGCATAAGAACTCCAGAGATATTTATGCTGAAGAATTGCTAAAACAAGGCGTGATCACAGAAGGATATGTAAAAAAACTCGAACAGGAGTATAAAGATAGATTAGAGGAAAAGCTGGAAGATTCACGAAAAGGAGACAAAGCGATCATCACTGCGATCATGAAGGATGAATGGAAAGGATTTTCACATGCTGAAGAAGATGTAATGATGCAACCAGTCGATACCAAGATCTCCTTGGATCGACTTACTGAAATTGCTGAATCGATCACTCAATTGCCAAAGGATAAAAAATTTCTGAGAAAGATCTCCAGACTTATTGAAGCCCGTCATAAGATGTACTTTGATGACAACACTCTGGATTGGGCCATGGCCGAACTACTGGCATACGGAAGCTTGCTTAAGGAAGGATACGATGTTCGTATAAGCGGACAGGATGTTGAGCGCGGAACATTCTCGCATCGACATGCTGTTGTTATGGTTGAAGACAGCGAAGAAGAGATCATCTTATTGAATAATTTAGATGGAGACCAGGGGAATTTCTATATCTATAATTCCCTGCTTTCCGAATATGGAGTGGTTGGATTTGATTATGGTTATGCTATGGCCAGTCCAAAAACACTAACCATCTGGGAAGCTCAATTTGGAGATTTCAGCAATGGTGCACAGATCATGATCGATCAGTATATTTCGTCTGCCGAAGACAAATGGCACCTGCAAAATGGCCTGGTCATGTTGCTGCCTCATGGTTATGAAGGTCAAGGAGCTGAACATTCATCAGCAAGAATGGAGCGGTATCTTCAATTGTGTGCCAAGGATAATATGTATGTAGCAGACTGTACAACACCTGCTAACCTATACCATTTGCTGCGCCGGCAAATGAAAGTGAATTTCCGAAAACCCTTGATCGTATTTACGCCGAAAAGTCTTCTAAGACATCCAAAAGTGGTCTCAACAAAGGAGGATTTTGCAAACGGACAGTTTGAAATGGTGATTGATGATGAAAAGGCTGTAGCTGAACAAACAACTACCTTGGTCTTTGTCACCGGAAAATTCTATTACGATCTGCTGGAAGTCAAAGAAAAATTGAACAGAGATGATGTTGCTCTTGTTCGGGTAGAGCAATTATTTCCACTACCCGTAGATCAAATGGAGGAGATCATCGAAAAGTATAATGCAGAAGATATTGTCTGGGCTCAGGAGGAACCAAAGAATATGGGAGCTTATGCCCATATATTGTTGCATTTCGACAAAGCCAGAGATTTTAGAGTTTGCAGCAGAAGGATCTATGCAGCCCCAGCTTCAGGAAGTCCAACACGATTTAGATCAAGACACGATCAAGTGATCGAAGATGTCTTTAACCATAAAGAATAATTCCAATAAAAGGAAGGATAATATGATATTAGAAATGAAAGTCCCTTCACCGGGAGAGTCCATAACAGAAGTAGAAATAGCACAATGGCTTGTTTCAGATGGAGATTGGGTTGAAAAGGACCAGGCCATCGCAGAAGTGGATAGCGATAAGGCGACCCTGGAATTGCCTGCTGAAGAAAGTGGAGTAGTTACGCTTAAGGCTGAAGAGGGTGATGCGGTAGCTGTTGGCCAGGTGGTCTGCTTGATAGACACCTCAGCTGAACGACCAGAAGGCGCAGCTGCTAAAAAGGATGCTACCCCAGAAGAAGAAATTGCGGTTGAGAAGGTATCTACTACCGATTCAAAACAAACCTATGCAACAGGAACACCTTCACCAAGCGCCAGAAAAGTTTTAGCGGAAAAGGGTATCGATCCCAAGACCATTAAGGGAACCGGGAAAGATGGAAGGATCACAAAAAGCGATGCTTTGAACGCTGTGCCTGCAATGGGGACTCCAAAAGGGGATCGAAGTTCAGAACGTAAAAAGCTGTCCTTATTGCGAAGGAAAGTTGCCGAAAGACTGGTGAGTGTGAAGAATGAAACTGCAATGCTGACTACCTTCAACGAAGTGGATATGTCGCCTATCTTCGAGATCAGAAAAAAATACAAGGAAGCTTTCAAAGAGAAACATGGAGTCGGTTTGGGATTCATGTCATTTTTCACATTGGCTACTGTTAGGGCTCTGGGAATGTATCCTGAAGTGAATTCAATGATCGATGGAGATCATAAGGTCACCTACGATTTTAAAGATATTTCGATTGCAGTTTCAGGACCAAAAGGCTTGATGGTTCCGGTAATACGGAATGCGGAGAACCTGTCTTTTATGGAAGTGGAATCCGAAGTGAAACGATTGGCTCTAAGGGCAAGAGATGGAGAGATCAGTGTTGATGAAATGACCGGAGGTACTTTTACCATTTCCAATGGAGGTGTATTCGGGAGTATGTTATCGACACCGATCCTAAATCCTCCGCAAAGCGCCATACTGGGTATGCATAATATTGTAGAACGCCCAGTTGCAGTTGATGGAAAGGTGGAGATCAGACCGATCATGTATCTGGCGTTGTCTTACGATCATAGAATAATCGACGGAAGAGAATCGGTTGGATTTCTGGTCGCAATCAAGGAAGCACTCGAAAATCCTGTAGAGCTTCTAATGAGCAACGATATAAAGAAGGCACTGGATTTATAGGCTATTTCACATACAGACAATTCCTGCCGTAATCGATCACCGCTCTAGAACTTTTCAGGAAATCGGCTCCTATGATCCCATGAACAGGATCTTCATCAGCTTGATTGAGCGCCTCATTTACATGAGACAGGTCAAATAGAACGATATCTATTGGAGGGAAGGTCTTGGAGTTGATGGACAGGGTATTCTTTCTGGTCAATTTTGTCTTCATATTGATGGCCCCGGCTCCCGCAGCTTTAACACTACTTTCTTCGGTGTCTAACGAAAAATATGCAATCGAATCGAATCCAATACAACTGTTTGATGCCCCCGTATCCAGGATGAAATTCCCGCGGACTGCATTAATTCTTGCGACAAGCTTGTAATGTCCAGTCACTAATTTTTTTAATGGGACTCTATGAAATCCGTTGCCTTCAAGTAAGGTTCTTAACGTTGCCATTCATTTTTTTGTAAATATAGGGAACAAAATAATTAGCTTTGCAACTATGTTGACCGACACCCATACTCATTTATACAGCGATTCTTTTGGTGAAGATCGCGATCAAATGATGCAACGAGCATTTCAGGCGGGAGTAAAGCGTTTCTTTATTCCGGCAATCGATTCAGGGCATACGAAGGCCATGTACGACTTGGAGAAAGCCTATGCGGAACAAGTTTTTTTGATGATGGGTTTGCATCCAACCTCGGTCAAAGAGAATTTTGAAGAGGAATTGACCCATGTTTATGAGCAGTTCGAAAAAAGAACATTTATCGCTGTTGGTGAAATAGGAATCGATCTGTATTGGGATACTTCAACATTGACAATTCAGAAAGAAGCCTTTAAAAGACAGATCCAATTGGCAAAGGAACACCAGCTTCCCATAGTGATCCATACCAGGAATTCCTTTGATGAGGTCTTTGAGGTGTTGGATTCTGAGAGGGATAAGGATCTACGCGGGATCTTTCATTGTTTCTCCGGAACTGAAGAGCAAGCCGAACATGCTATTTCCTATAACATGAAACTGGGTATAGGAGGAGTTGTTACGTTCAAGAATGGAAAGATCGATCAATTTCTGAGCAAGTTCGATCTTCGACATATAGTTTTGGAGACGGATGCACCCTATTTGGCACCGGCACCCTATCGGGGAAAGCGAAATGAGAGCAGTTACCTATCTTTGGTCTGTAAAAAAGTAGCCGAGATCTATGGGGTAGATGAAGAAGAGGTAGCCAGGATCACCACAGCTAATTCTAAAGAGGTCTTTGGAATCTGATAATAAGATGATGAATAAACCAGCACATATATTACTGATATATACCGGAGGGACCATTGGTATGATCAAAGACTTTGAAACAGGTACTTTGAAGAATTTCAATTTTGATGAACTACTTGATCAAATTCCCGAGATAAATTTTTTGTATTGTACTATTGAGACTATCAGTTTCAAGGAACCTATCGATAGCTCTAATATGAATCCAGATTATTGGGTAGAGCTTGCTTCCTTGATTGAAAACAACTATGAAGACTTTGATGGATTTGTAGTTTTGCATGGAAGCGATACCATGTCCTATACATCATCAGCATTGAGCTTTATGCTAGAAAACCTTTCGAAGCCTGTGATTTTTACAGGATCTCAATTACCCATCGGAGATCTTAGGACCGATGCCAAGGAGAACCTGATCACTTCAATACAAATAGCTGCTTTACAAGATCATGGCAAACCCTTTATTCAAGAAGTTGGATTGTATTTTGAGTACAAGCTCTATCGGGCAAACCGTACTACCAAGATCAATGCTGAACATTTTCAAGCATTCTCCTCATTGAATTACCCTCCTTTGGTTGAGAGCGGCGTGCATTTAAAAGTAAACAAAGAAGCATTATTGAAAAGAGAGAATAAGGAGCCACTGATAGTTCATAAGAATTTAGTCTCTCATATTTTATTGATCAAGATGTTTCCTGGAATCGATATGACGACAATAGATCATTTATTCTCATTTCAACAAATGAAAGGAATGGTGTTGGAAACCTATGGCAGCGGCAATGTAACCAACAGGCAGTGGTTTATCGACGCAATTAAGAAAATCGTAGATAGAGGAATACCGGTGGTCAATGTAACACAGTGTTCTGGCGGGAGTGTGAACATGGGGATGTATGATACCAGTGCACACCTGAAAAAAATCGGTGTAATATCGGGTAAGGATTGTACCACGGAGGCCGCATTGGCAAAGATGATGTATTTATTAGGAGAGGGAATTCCTTCAGATAAATTCAAATCGGCATTTGAAACATCACTACGTGGAGAAATGGCATAAATTTGGATCAAAAATTTTATCTCGCAATTTTTTTTGCTGATATTTGCCCACTCCTTTCATTAGAGTCGGGAACAATTTAGAGAGGTGGCCGAGTGGTCGAAGGCGCACGCCTGGAAAGTGTGTATACGCCACAAGCGTATCGAGGGTTCGAATCCCTTCCTCTCTGCGAATACATTTGTACATGAGAAAAATGGGTCGAAGCTTGCTTCAGCCCATTTTTTGATTGTACAAATGACTGCTGCGCAGCAGCTGTATTTGAAATGTATTGCCAGTATAGTCTATTGGGATCAACGAGATTTGATTTTTTCAAATCGAGTTAATCCTATTTTGATTGTACAAATGACTGCTGCGCAGCAGCTGTATTTGAAATGTATTGCCAGTATAGTCTATTGGGATCAACTGTATTAGTCCTATTTCTCAGACACAAATAGCAACTGTGTATATATGTTCCTTTTCAGGATATTCTACAAACATCAATACTTTACGGACCTACCTAAAAAGGTAAATTCAGATCGGTTTTATCGAACAGGATTAGTATCTTTGATAAATTCAGTTGTTTTCTTATGGTTGGAATCATTAAACCCAATGTTTTCATGAGGAAATTGCACTTACTGATTTTCTGTAATTAATAATAATTCTTGGAGATTAACTAAAATTTTATATCTTTAAAACCTTATAATCAAAAACAAATTTTTAAGTCGATAGCAATGAAAAAATTATTTTCTATTATGGCAATAACTGCGATGGTTTTTGCCGGTACTTTTAGTGCGAAAGCAACAGTATCACCGATTATTTTAAGCAATGCAAACACTTTGGTAACTACAACTGCTGTAACTGCTCTTCAAGATGAAGAGGAAGCTGTTGTAGAAGAGGAATCCAAAGGATTTCACCAGGTATTGAAGGATCGTTTTGTTGAAGGAGGCCCAGCATTCATGGGAATCGTTCTTCTTTGTCTGATCCTCGGACTTGCATTTGCCATAGAAAGAATCATATATCTATATCTTTCTACTACCAACACTCAAAAATTAGCTGATGATGTTGAAGAAGCATTGAAAAGTGGTGGGGTTGAAGCCGCAAAAGAGGTATGTAGAAATACAAAGGGGCCAGTTGCTTCCATCTATTATCAAGGATTGGATCGTGCCGACGAAAGTGTTGACGCTGCAGAAAAAGCAGTGATCGCCTATGGCGGTGTTCAAATGGGACAATTGGAGAAAAACGTATCCTGGATCTCATTATTCATTGCCATTGCTCCGATGCTTGGTTTCATGGGAACCGTAATTGGTATGATCTCTGCATTCGATAAGATTGAAGCTGCAGGAGACATGAACCCATCGTTAGTTGCAGGAGGTATTAAGATTGCACTTTTGACCACCGTATTCGGACTTATAGTAGCGATCATACTTCAGGTGTTCTATAACTTTATTATTGCAAAGATCGATAGCATCGTAAATAGTATGGAAGATGCTTCCATCACGTTGATCGATATGCTTGTAGACAATAAAAACAAATAATCATTAAAATCACCAAACATAATGAGTTTACTTAAAATTATTAAAATAGTAGCATTACTTCTCAGTGTTGTTGGAGTGGTTTTATATATGATGATCTTTTTAAAAGGGGATCAAGCAATAAAGGACGCACTTTTCAATGGTGAAGAAGTTGCAATATTGGATTGGGCATTATATGTTGCCTATATCATGTTTGCACTGGTACTGGCCTTTGTATTATTTTCTGGATTGAAAGGCTTTTTCTCCGGGGATGTTAAAAAAACCATATTACCGGTTGTTGTTTTATTGGTAATCATAGGAATTTCCTATGTATTGGCCGATGGAACTGAAATGCCTATGAAGGAAGGAATTCTTTCAGGTACCGGATCAAAATGGGTAGGAACAGGATTATACTCCTTCTACATCTTAGCGATCGTAGCTATAGGTGCAATGATTTTCAGCGGATTTAAAAAAGCGAAATAATGGCAAGACGTTCAGCGCCCGAGGTCAATGCGGGATCCATGGCAGATATAGCATTCCTGCTTCTTATTTTCTTTCTGGTCACAACGACCATTGAAAAGGATAAGGGAATCGCCAGACAGCTGCCTCCTAAAACAGAACAACAACCCGATGATAAGGTAATCATCAAGAAAAGGAATTTACTGGTTGTACTGGTCAATAAGAACGACCAGCTATTGGTAAATGATGATTTGATGGAATTAAAAGACCTCCGTCAGACTGCTATCGATTTTCTTGACAATGGTGGTGCCCCAGCAGGAACTCCAGAGTATTGTGATTATTGCAAAGGAAGGAGGAATATAGAGTCTTCGGTTAACCCGGATAAGGCGGTTATCTCAGTTCAAAATGATCGACTTACATCCTATAAGATGTTCATTGCGGTTCAAAATGAACTGGTGGCAGCCTATAATTTTCTGAGGGATCGAGAATCCCAACGCCTCTATGGATGGAAGTTCACAGAGGTTAAAAGAGCTATAGATGAAGGGAATTTCTCTGGTAATATAAGCAGTACAGAAGAAAAACTGAAGAACGTTCAAGAATTGTTTCCTTTGAAACTTTCAGAAGCAGAGCCTAAAAAAGCAGGCGGTAATTAAAATATAATCAGACTATGTCGAAATTCACAAAGAAAAAAAGTAGCGATCTACCAGCCATATCAACCGCATCTTTGCCCGATATCGTATTTATGTTATTGTTCTTCTTTATGGTGGTAACCGTACTTAGAGACAGCAACTTATTGGTAGAAAATACATTACCGAAAGCAGATCAGGTTGAGAAACTCAAAAAGGATCGATCCGTATTCATTTACGCCGGAAAACCAAGTTCCAGATATCAGGATAAATATGGTAAGGAAGGTAAGATACAGATTGGTGACAAGTATACCGATGTGACCAATCTAAGATCGGCCCTAACCGAATTACGCGGTAAACTTCGTCCAGAACTTCAGGATAAAGTGATGGTGGCCTTAAAGGTAGATGAGGACACAAACACGGGATTGGTTTCAGACATCAAGCAGGAATTGAGAGAATTGAACATGTTAAAGTTGATCTATATTACTGCACCTGGAAATCAATTGAACGAATAATTTTTTTAAAAAAGCTAACAGATAGAAACGCTTCGAATTTACGAGGCGTTTTTTTTATTTCAAAAATGAGCTAATAAGACTATCTTTATTCTATGATTAAGCGCTTCAATAAATACCTGTTATTACTATTTGGATTGTTGACACTATCGGGCTATTCTCAAGATGAACTTGCAATTTCGGTAGAAGATTCATTATATCGCGAAGATCAGTTTTACTTTGGAATAACATATAACATTGGCACCTCAGCTCCGTCTGGCGTTAGTGCACTGGGTGTTTCGGGAGGCTTACAACTGGGCTTTCTCAGAGACATGCCCGTCAACGCACGGCGAAATGTTGCAGTTGCAATAGGAGCTGGAATATCGATCGATCAATATGGTCAAAACCTATTGATAGATAAAGGTCCTACGGGGGAAACTATTTTTTCAGTCATCGAAAACACCAATTCAATCTCCTACAATAGACTCAGTACTATTGTAATAGAGGCTCCTGTTGAATTACGCTGGAGGGGCTCTACACCATCCATCTATAAATTTTGGAGAGTGTACAGCGGAGTACGGTTTGGGTATGTGATCTCCCATAAAGCCAATTACAAGGGTCCCGACACTCGAATTAAAATCACAGATATCCCCGAACTCGAAAAATTTAGAATGACCGCAACTTTGGGTGTTGGATATAGTACATTTAACTTTCATGTACAATATGGTATCAATCCCATGTTCTCTGATTCAGCAAAAACAGATACAGGAGAACCTGTCGATTTTTTCCCATTGAAATTGGGTTTTATCCTGTATATCTTATAACCAAAAATTTAGAACAATTATCTGAGGCAGGACACCAAGGAAGAATCCTATGATCAATTCAATGTAATTATGTGATCCCGTATGCAAACGCGATGAGGCAATCCAACCGTTAAAGAAGAAGAAAGCTCCAATTCCGATTAGCATATTGATCTTAAAATGAATACTCAGAGCAATTAAGAACATGGTAACTCCCGCAAGGCCCAATTGATGAAGGCTGACCTTAAAACGTAACAAGACCAGGATCAGTGCAGCTATGGTCGATATAAGAATTCCAACAAAAAAATAATAAAGTTCCGGATTTTCATAAGGGGAGAATATCATCTTAATAACCAAAAGGTATAATAAGATCTGAATCATCAATGGAAATTTTCGCTCTTTCACATCGACAAGATGTATCGATCGAATCAGATTCAAATTCTTCAGCAAGAAAAAAGAAACTATAGGGATCAGCAGGGTGATTATAATAATTGCTATAACTTTCGCTCTTACTATATCGGGCTCAATGAATCGTGGGGTTATAGTGAAATAAATAAGCACACCAAACAAGGGCATCAGCAAAGGATGAAATAAATAGGCTGCAAATCGTAAAAAATGATTCATTATATTTCTTTTCGAAGACGGGCTACTGGGAGATCCAATTGCTCGCGGTATTTTGCAACGGTCCGTCTCGCTATGGGATACCCTTTTTCTTTTAGGATCTTAGCCAATTTATCATCGGTCAGGGGCTTTTTCTTGTTCTCTTCTGAAATGGTGATCTCCAGGATCTTCTTGATCTCACGGGTCGACACTTCTTCTCCTTCAACATTGGTCATCGATTCACTAAAGAATTCCTTGATCAGTTTTGTGCCATAGGGAGTATCAACATATTTGCTGTTAGCGACCCTGGAAACAGTAGATACGTCCATACCGATCTCATCGGCAATATTCTTCAGGATCATGG
>JAHEHC010000070.1 GCA_024644805.1 Flavobacterium sp.
TCCTTTGAATTTCCATAGTTGATCGTTACCAAACGAATAAAGGTTGTTTCCAAAAAACTTCCGTAGCCCACCATAAGTTCACCATTTTCATACAATGATCTGCAAAGCGATTCAGCAGGAATGTTTTTATAGTTAAAGCAAACTGAAAGCGAATCATCAAAACTGTACAGGGTATAATCGGGATGGTCTGAAATATAGTTCCTGGCGATATCAGCCAAATGGAATTGTTTATTCACAATATTCTCAAGACCTTTTGTTCCAACCGATTTCCATAAAGTCCAAAACTTCAGGGCATTGTTCTTCCTACCACACTGTAGCGATGATTTTCCTAAATTATAATCGTCATCTTCTGTTTGATATAGATAATTGGCATCTGCAGAAAGTGACTTATACAACTGTTTTTTATGTTTGGTTAATAAAATGGAGCAGGTGAGGGGAACTCCCATCATCTTATGGGCATTCAACACAAATGAATCTGATTGATCCAATCCGGTGATGAGGTATTTATATTTATCACTGAAGATAACACCACCACTATAGGCTCCATCGACATGCAGCCAAATATTGTATTTTTTAGCAATTAC
Source organism: Flavobacterium sp. (assembly GCA_024644805.1). GTDB lineage: Bacteria > Bacteroidota > Bacteroidia > Flavobacteriales > Flavobacteriaceae > Marifrigoribacter. The sequence goes on from JAHEHC010000070.1 coordinate 585, forward strand.
AGCCAATTTATCTACAGGATCGAAAACACCAAGTACCGTAGTCCCCGCTGTTGCATTGATAAAGAACGGTTTTCTATTGTTTTTGATATCATTTGCAATGGCCTGTTCAAGCTGTTCTGGGATCATCCTTCCATGTTCATCTATCGGAATGGTTCTTACACTGCCCTTTCCCAGTCCCAATATGGATGCATTTTTATTGATCGAGTAATGTGATGCCTCAGATGTATACAGCAATAAGGATTCCTTCATTCCTTTGTGGATGATATCTGGGTCGAACCTGTCACGTGCCATTAACATGGCCAGTAAATTGCTCATGGATCCACCCGATGTGATCGTACCACTACTGGTTTTCGGAAAATTGATCAATTGAATGATCCTGTTCACGATCTCCTTCTCAACACCAACCTGGACACCTGCTACTTTATAGGTATACATGCTGGAATTCAGCAGTACAGAAAGCAGATCGCCCAATGTAGCTTTAGGATTCCTTCCGCCGTATAGCTGATTGAAGAATGTGTTGGTACTGGTCCTTGGAGTTGAAAGAACCAATGCTCTTAATATTTCCTCAAACTCACTTTCAGATATGGGGTAATCTTCCAATTTTAGATCCAATCGATTCCAAATGTCTTTTGATGGAATTGGCTTTAATGTTGGATTTTTCTTTTCCTCTTTAAGCAGTTTAAGAACAATTTTCTGAAATAACTTTAATTCTTTTTTCAACAGATTCTTATTAATTAGTGGTTTAATGGTCTATTTGTCTCACAAAAGTTTACAAAATAGCTGATTTTATTTGACCATTTCAAATAACGATCATCACATTTTTTTTAATTATTGGAGATATTGGTAGAATTTGCTCTTCCCAAACCAACGATCCTATCATATCGTGCTCCAAGGTCTCTGAAATAGACAAGCACCGTATAATCATTTTCTGTTTGCCAGAAGTTGCCACAAATGGCCCCTTCATCAATACTTCCGTCTCTATCTACCAAAACATATTTGTAGTTATAGAAACCCTGTTTGAATAGCCTGTAATTACTATAAACATCGTTTTCTTCGTCATAGACCATATAGGTGCTTTCATCAATCGTCCAATTATTGAAATTTCCATAGAGATGAATTTCTTTATCTCCGATATCCTCGAAGAATTGAAGATTAAAATAAATCCGAGCATAATCGGCTTCAATATCTTGATTTTCGACATATAGTGCCCGAACTACAAAATTTCCATTGATATCCGGATTATAGGTGTAAGGTCTGTTTTTCCTTGAAATGTCCGTATAGAGATAATTCTCATAGATATCGGCGAGATCTACAAAACGAATGCTTGAGGTAGCCCCCCGTATGGCTTTATTATCGAAATTCTGAAATTCATTACCTCCCCAGAAAGAAGATTCCTTATCATATCGATAGATCAGTTCTGTGCCAATTGTATATTGAGGTTTTAGATCAGTTATAGCAGTTTTAAGATTGCTGTTCTGAAGCACCAATGTCTTTATGGTTTGTTTTGGATTGGTGATGAGTAGGTTAGGTGAATTAATGCTGAATTGTACAACCTGTTTCTCACCGATATATTTAAAGTCCCTGGATCTTTTGATCTCTACAGAAACGCTGGTAAGATGTTCAACAACCATGAACTTTCTCGAAAATACCAGATTGCTATCATCATCGTAGATGCTCAGCAAATAATTACCACTTTTTTTGATCCTTCTTGTTTCATTATTGGGGATGGAGAGCCTGTAATTCGAAAAGATCTGAAGTGTGTTGAATGAATTTTCATATTCATAGATTCTAACTTCATCAAATCCATCGAGATATTCTCCTTTGGAAAGATCACTTGGTGTCCAGTCGAAATCGAAATGGTCGATCACATAATAGAAATCGGCCTCATCGCCATTCAATGCATCAAAGCTTAGGTTAATGGGCTCCCCTAACTGTAAGATCGGTAATTGACTCTGATTGGTAGACCCTTTGAACTGTATGGTCTTGATATAAGATGGCTCAATTTTTTCTTCAACCTGTGAGTAAGTGCTGAAGGTCCATCCGAATACCAGGATGAAACAGATAAAAACTTTTCTCATGCGTTTTAATTATGGTCCTAATATAATCAATTTTTATGCCTCAATTTGAATTTACCGTTCTTCAGTAACAAAGTGGATAAAATACTTGTAATTTTTTCGAGATGCTACTTAAAATTTATAAATTTGCACACCTTTGTCTCAAAAGCATTTTGAGATTGATTTCTAAATAGAATTTTAACACAAGTATTCTATGTCTAAAGACATTAAGATTAAAAAGGGTCTTAACATTCGATTACAAGGCGGAGCTGAAAAAATACTTTCTAAAGCACCTCGATCCAGGACATTCGTTATTAAACCTTCCGATTTTCATCTTATTACACCCAAGATGGTTGTAAAAGAAGGTGCAAAACTACATGCCGGTGATGTAATTTTTTATTCAAAGGCCAATGAACAAATAAAATTTGTTTCTCCTGTAAGTGGAACTCTGAAAACAATAGAGCGTGGAGCAAAAAGAGTCATTACGTCAATCATTATCGAAGGCGATCAAAGCGATACCTTCAGGGATTTTGGAAAATTGGATCCAAAATCGGAAGATAGTGAGACCATAAAGAACTTCTTATTGGAGTCTGGCTGTTGGCCATTTATCAAACAACGTCCATATGATATCATAGCCAATCCCGACTTATCGCCTAAAGCCATTTTTGTTTCTGGTTATTCAACCGCTCCATTAGCGGCTGATCTTGATTTCACCTTGTTGGGAAAAGAAAAGGAACTTCAGGCAGCTTTATCTGCATTAAATAAATTAACTGAAGGAAGCGTACATGTTTGCATAGGAAAAAATAGCAGCAGTGCCTTTAAGGATCTTAAGGATATCGAATTGCATCGCATTTCCGGTGTTCATCCTGCGGGTAATGTAGGGGTGCAAATTGCTAAGATCGATCCGGTCAATAAAGGGGAATGCGTTTGGACAATTTCAGCGGCCGACCTGGTTATTATTGGCGAATTGCTTCTTACCGGTAATTTCAATGCTGAAAGGGTGATCGCCTTATCTGGTTCTTCTGTTAAAACACCAAAATATTACAAGTCAATCATTGGCTCTGAAGTAGCGACCTTTATCTATGATTCGGGATTGAATGAAGAGAATGCACGGGTCATAAGCGGAAATGTGCTTACTGGAAACAAGATATCCCCAAAGGGACATCTGAGATATTATGACAATACGATAACAGTGATTCCTGAAGGGAATTATTATGATTTCTTTGGATGGGCCAAACCGGTCTTCAATAAGAAATCCATTACCCGATCACTGACATTCAGTTGGTTATTTCCAAAGAAGAAATATAAATTGGACACCAATACCAATGGTGAACACAGAGCTTTTGTTATAACCGGTAACTACGAAGAAGTATTTCCAATGGATATCTATCCGATGCAACTACTTAAAGCATGTATGGTGAAAGATCTCGATAATATGGAGCAACTGGGAATGTATGAAGTGGCACCAGAAGATTTTGCGCTTACCGAATTTGTTTGTATTTCAAAACAACCTCATCAGGAGATCATTCGTAAAGGGTTGGACCTAATGATAAAAGAAATTGGATAGTATTATGGGATTGAAACAAAAATTAGACAGACTAAAGAAAAAGTATGAAGGGACCAAAATAGCCCCAGCATATGGTGCCTTACATACATTTTTATTTACCCCCGACGACACAACGAAATCGGGTGCACATATACGGGTAGTAGACGATCTGAAAAGAACTATGAATATGGTGGTGCTATCATTGGTCCCGGTTCTTTTATTTGGAATTTTTAATACCGGTTACCAACATTTTGCAGCTATTGATGCTTCTAACGGCATTAGCAGACAACTATCCCTTTTCGAAAATTTCCTAACCTGGGAGAATTTTACAGTAGGAGCATGGGCTGTATTACCCCTGGTTATCATATCCTATGTTGTTGGATTGGGAGTGGAGTTCTTATTTGCGACAATAAAGGGGCATGAGGTTGAAGAAGGATATCTGGTTACAGGTATGTTGGTCCCATTGATCGTACCGGTCGATATTCCCATCTGGATGTTGATCGTTGCTATCATTTTTGGTGTTGTAATTGGAAAAGAGATCTTTGGTGGTACCGGGATGAATATTCTGAACCCGGCATTGACTATAAGAGCCTTCTTATTCTTTGCCTATCCTACCTGGATGACCGGTGATAAGGTTTGGGTGTTGGATGCGGTTAACAGAACGGGTCAGCCCGATGCGATCTCTGGAGAGACCATACTCGGTGGTCTGGCACAAAACACCGATCTGGGTTATAGTGTTATGGATATGTTCTACGGATTCATTCCTGGATCGATAGGAGAAACCTCTACATTGCTCATATTGCTTTCGGGACTGTTCCTTATTTTCACCAGAATTGGAAGCTGGAGGATCATGCTGTCATCTGTTATAGGAGCTCTGGTCATGGGTTATATCTTCAATTTGGTGGTTGACCTCAACTGGATAGGTGAAGGAAGTAAATTCTATGGCTTGATGAGCGTGGAATTCTGGCAACATCTTCTAATTGGAGGTTTGGCCTTTGGTATTGTCTTCATGGCTACCGATCCGGTGACAGCGTCACAGACCAATAGGGGAAAATGGATATTTGGCTTCTTGATTGGATTTATTTCGGTGATGATACGGGTATTTAACCCGGCCTATCCGGAAGGAGTTATGTTGGCCATTCTACTCATGAATGTATTTGCTCCAACGATTGATCATTATGTGATCAGAGGAAACATAAAAAGAAGATTGAAGAGAATTAAAGTTAAATCAGCATAATTATGGCGATAAACACGGATAAAAATAGTTATACCGTTCTTTTTTCAGTAATAATGGTAATTGTTGTGGGATCATTACTGGCGGGTATTGCTCAAGGATTCAAAGGGAAGATAGACGAGAATAAGCGTATAGAAAAGCAACAGAATATTCTCTATGCGATGGGAGTCCATAATAACGAAGGTGATAGTGATGTCACATTTATATCGGATACTGAAGTTCAGCAGGTATTCCCAAAATACATAACCAAGCAATTGGTCTTTCAAGGGGATCAGGTGATTGAAGATCAAGAAGCCTACCTGATTGATATCAAGCAAGAGGAAGCTAAAGCAAAGAATTCAAAGGAGCCTTATGAAAGAAGATTGCCACTGTTCATTGGTGAGAAAGATGGAAATACGTACTATATCATACCCATGAGGGGTAAAGGTCTATGGGATGCCATCTGGGGCTTTGTTTCCTTAGATGAAGAGCTGGTGGTACAAGGTATCTTCTTCGATCATAAAGCCGAGACTCCTGGTCTAGGATCGAATATCAAAGAGCGTTATTTCATGGATGATTTCGAGGGAGAGTTACTATTTGATGGAGAAACCTTTAAAGGAATAGACGTTGCCAAAGGGAATAACGATCCTTTGAATAAAGATAAAGAAGACAACGCAGTAGATGCTCTTGCTGGAGCAACTATTACTGGAAACGGTTTAGCTGCAATGATCAAAAAAGATCTGAAGATGTATATACCTTATCTCAAAACCTTAAAGAATTAGTATATGGGACTATTATCGAAAAAAGACAGTAAGTTAATTTTAGACCCCTTAGCAGATAATAACCCAATTACGATTCAGGTTTTGGGAATTTGTTCTGCTTTGGCTATTACTGCACAGCTTGAAGCATCAATTGTCATGACAATTTCAGTACTTTTTGTAATGGGTGTTGGGAATGTTGTGATCTCATTGATGAGAAATATCATGCCACAAAAGATCAGGATCATCGTTCAATTGGTAGTGGTTGCTACTCTGGTAATCATTGTTGATCAGGTATTGAAAGCCTATGCCTATACATTAAGTAAGGAATTGGCGGTATTCATTGGTCTGATCATTACCAACTGTATCATCATGGGACGCTTTGAAGCATTTGCCTTGGCCAATGGCCCCTGGAAGTCATTTTTAGATGGAATTGGTAATGCATTGGGATATGGGATCATTCTGATAATTGTTGGATTCTTCAGAGAATTGTTGGGGTCTGGCACCCTTCTCGGAATAAAGGTACTTGGAGATCCGATCAACAAGACGGGCGTGTATTCGATAGGATATGAGAATAATGGATTTATGCTGTTATCACCCATGGCCTTGATCGTTGTGGGTATAATCATTTGGGTACAGAGATCCAGAAACAAATCATTAATTGAAGAAGAATAGGATATGGAACATATAGAATTATTTTTTAAATCGATTTTTATAGACAACATGGTCTTCGCCACATTCCTCGGAATGTGTTCCTACCTTGCTGTTTCGAAAAAAGTATCTACCGCGGTAGGTCTAGGTGCAGCAGTGATCTTCGTTTTAGCTGTGACCGTTCCGTTGAACTGGTTGTTGGATCAATATATTTTACAGGAAGGAGCCTTGGTCTGGTTGGGTGAGGAATATGCCCAGTATGATCTTAGTTTCCTTTCATTCATACTTTTTATCGCAACGATAGCTACCATGGTGCAACTGGTGGAAATAGTTGTTGAGAAATTTTCACCGGCCCTTTACAATTCACTGGGTATCTTCTTACCACTGATCGCTGTGAACTGTGCCATTTTAGGAGGTTCATTGTTCATGCAATCTCGTGAGATCGAAACTTTAGGATTGGCATTCAATTATGGGGTAAGTTCCGGAATTGGATGGTTTCTGGCCATTTTAGCTATAGCCGCAATACGTGAAAAAATAAGATATTCCAATGTCCCACCACCGTTACGGGGATTGGGAATCACTTTTATCATTACTGGATTGATGGCCATTGGATTTATGAGTTTTGGAGGTATGCTGACCGGTGGTGACTCTGAAGAACCTGAGACAGAAAATGTCCAAACAGCAGAAGATAACAAAGAGAGCAAACAAGACAAACAGATTTCAACACTGGTGGTTGAATCAACAAATATAACAGAACAATAATATGTTTATAGCTGTAAGCACTTTAGGAGTAATCATTGCAACCGTAGTTGCTTTTTTGGTATTGATCTTGCTATTGGTAGCCCTATTACTGATCACCAAAGAAAAGCTGGCACCATCAGGTCCGGTTAAGATTACCATCAATGATGAAAAGGAGATCGAAGTCCCCTCCGGATCCAGTTTATTGACCACACTTGGAAATGCCAAGATCTTCTTACCATCAGCTTGTGGTGGTGGAGGAACCTGTATCCAATGTGAATGTCATGTTATGAATGGAGGAGGTGAGGCATTGCCTACCGAGACCCCCCATTTTACCAGAAGAGAATTGAAAGAAGGAGCACGTTTGGCTTGCCAGGTCAAGGTAAAACAAGATATGAATATTCATATCCCGGAAGAAGTGTTTGGGATCAAGAAGTGGGATGCTACTGTAGTTAGGAATTATAATGTGGCCTCATTTATCAAAGAATTTGTCGTTGAGATCCCTGAAGACATGAATTACAAAGCAGGGGGATATATTCAAATTGAGATCCCTCCTAGTGAGATCAAATTTTCCGACATCGATATTACTGCTCATCCCGATGAACATGAAACTCCCGATAAATTTCAGGTTGAGTGGGATAAATTTGGGCTCTGGCCATTGGTCATGAAGAACAATGAGATCGTTGAAAGAGCATATTCCATGGCTTCATATCCTGCTGAGGGACGTGAGATCATGCTAAATGTTCGTGTTGCAACTCCACCCTGGGATCGCGACAAGAATCAATGGATGAATGTGAATCCAGGAATCGCCTCATCGTATATCTTTTCAAGGAAGGTAGGAGATAAGGTGACCATCTCAGGACCTTATGGTGAATTCTTTATCAATGAATCCGATGATGAGATGCTTTATGTAGGGGGTGGTGCAGGAATGGCACCCATGAGATCCCATTTATATCATTTATTCAAAACATTGAAAACCGGTAGAAAAGTATCCTATTGGTATGGCGGACGTTCAAAAAGGGAATTGTTCTATCTGGATCATTTCTATGAACTGGAAAAGGAATTTCCAAATTTCAAATTCTATGTGGTTCTTTCCGAACCATTGCCCGAAGATAACTGGGTCAATAAAAAGGATATCAATGATACAGAAGGTGACGGATTCACTGGATTTGTACATCAGGCAGTGATTGAAGAATACTTGTCTAAACACGAAACTCCTGAAGATATAGAACTGTACTTCTGTGGTCCACCACTAATGAATCAGGCAGTTCAAAAAATGGGTGAAGATTTTGGTATTCCAGACGAGAATATACGATTTGATGATTTTGGCGGATAATTATAGCCCAGATTTTCTTCATATTCTGATCCGTATTTCTTAACTTAACAGGTCCATATACAACCTGAACACTTAGGATTATAGGCTTTGCATTAAAATAAAATCGGACAAAATGTTGTTTTAATCCGATAAAGTGTTATTTTTGGTACGCATAGCCCTAAATTGAATGATTGTGAAACGTCCAATATCTAACTTTCGTATTGGGGTAAAATCTGTTTTTACTCTTTTTTTATTTTGTCTTATTTCGATCTCTGCCTTTTCTCAGGATAGAGGTTCTATTTACAAAAGACAATTAGATTCTATTGCAAACACCTATGATCAGGTTAAACTATCTCAGTTGTATGCAGAATATAATGAAAGATATACCAGACAAAGGGTGGAAGCTGAATCCTACGCCTTATTGAATAACATTCCCATAATTCGTGATAATGAAGATGGTTCATTTGATGAACTACAAAAGATATCTGATGAAGGAACTCCGGTATATTACACACTATACAATGTCAATGCAGCTATTTCGACTCGTGCAAATTTCCTGAATACCGGTGGCGGACTTGGACTTACATTGGATGGTGACAATCTAACTGCCCATGTTTGGGATGGTGGACCTACACGTACGACGCATCAGGAATTCGATGGGGCAGGAGGGAATAACCGAGTTTCCATTAATGATGGTGTTACCGGAATCAATGGAAATAGTTTTCATGCTATGCATGTTACAGGAACCATTGTTGCTTCAGGGTTTCAAGCAGCAGCAAAAGGTATGGCCTGGCAGGCCAATGCACTAACACACGACTGGAATAATGATGTTTCTGAAGCGACTGCTGAAGCTGGTAGTGGGATGCTGGTATCCAACCACTCCTATGGGTATAGTGCGGCATCAATTCCAGATTCCTGGTTCGGACAATACGGATCCGATGCACGAGATTGGGATGGACTCATGTATTCCGCACCCTACTATCTAATGCTAGTAGCAGCAGGAAATGATGGTAATGATAATAGTTCCAATGGGATTCCGCTTGATGGAGAATCCCTTTATGATAAATTGAACGGACATGCTACTGCGAAGAATAATTTAGTGGTGGCTAATGGATTGGATGCCAATATCAATCCGGATGGTAGTCTAAATTCCGTTTTTAGGAATTCCGGATCCAGTGAAGGTCCTACTGATGATTATAGGATAAAACCGGATATCATGGGTAATGGTACTAGTTTGTATTCCTGTTTTGAAACATCCAATAGTGCCTATGGAACCATTTCGGGAACTTCAATGGCAACCCCCAATGTAACAGGCACATTACTATTACTGCAAGAGCACTATTTCGATGAGAATGGAAGCTTTATGAGAGCGGCCACTTTAAAAGGATTGGCCTTACATACTGCCGATGATGTTTCACCTGCTGGACCTGATGCTCAAACCGGATGGGGCCTGATGAATGCAAAATTTGCAGCTGAAACAATTACAACTGCTGCTGCCAGTAGTGGAAGTGCACTGATCAATGAAGTTACCCTAAATCAAGGGCAATCGTATCAGATCACAGTACAATCTGACGGCATTAATCCGTTATTGGCTTCCATTTCATGGACCGATCCGGCCGGAACGATAAATACTGGCACAAATAGTAATACACCTGCTTTGGTCAATGATCTTGATATTCGATTGGATAATGGAACTACATTTACTCCATGGAGATTGACCGGGGTTACTACCAATGGCACAGGAGACAACCTTGTTGATCCCTATGAACGAATTGATATTAATGGTGCTTCAGGTAGTTATACGCTTACTGTGACCCACAAAGGAACATTATCAAGCGGGTCGCAAGATTTTTCATTGATCGTTACAGGAGTTGTTGTTGCATCAACACCGGTAATTAGTTTTGGTAGTACTTCCAGCAATTTCAATGAAGAGAGCAATTGCAGTTACACCGACTTGAATGTGCCACTGAATATAGCACAAGCCCCTTCAGCAAATGCCGACGTAACATTTACAGTCAATGGTAGTAGTACAGCTACAGATGGGCTGGATTTTGAATTATTGACACCCAACGTAACATTCCCTTCAGGATCTGTAAATCCACAAGTAATGTCCATAAGGGTATATCATGATGGCTTTGTTGAAAGTGATGAAACAGCCATAATTGATTTTACTGTGAATGCCAATGGTGGAGATGCATCCGGGGATAGTAATGCCGACACCTATTATTTGACCATTATAAATGATGATCTGGTTCCTGTAGCCTCGCAAACAAACACCATTGCATCATACGACATGCAAGATCTGACAGGCTGGTTGACCCTCGACGATGATGGAGATGGTAATAGCTGGCTCGAAGTTACCGGTCTTACATGGCCAGGAATATCGGGTACATTTTTAGCTTCTGAAACCGATCTTACAATTTTAGGTGGACCTGGTTCTGGAACTGCTGATCCCGATAATTATTTAATTAGCCCAATACAATCTATTTCTTCATCAGCAACAAATGTTGAATTCACATATGGAATTGGAACCTATTCGGACGCAGATTACTATTCAATATACTGGACAACCGATATATCAAGTGCCTCAGCAATGAATAGTGGTATCATATTGGATCAGGGATATACCCTAAACAATTTCAGTGAGATTAAAACAGTGAACACCACGGCTATTGCAGGACAAATGGGATATTTGATCGTTAGGCACCATAATTCAAATGGAAATAGCGGTTTGCTGTTATTTGATACTCTTTCTATTGATGTAACCACTGGACAGGGCATACAAACTGCCGTAAATGATGGTACAACCAACGATCAGCAAAGTATTCCTGGAGCAGGCACCTTATACGCCAATG
>JAHEHC010000158.1 GCA_024644805.1 Flavobacterium sp.
AAATTATTGATCAGTATTTTGATTCAAACAAATAATATTCTACATTTGTAAACAACTGTGGACATAATTTTTATTTACAATGGTAAACAGTAAGGAATTTAGTAAAAGACTGCAGGAAATACTCCACTATTACGGCTTATCTGCCACTGCATTTTCGGAGGCGATCGATTTCAACAGGTCGACCATCTCCCACTTACTTTCAGGTAGAAATAGGCCCAGTCTTGAATTCGTGATGAAGGTCCTTCAAAATTTTCCAGAAGTAGAATTGCATTGGTTGTTGAATGGAAGCGGAACATTTCCGGTAGTAAAAAACGATCCCATCTCCTCTTCTGCCGACCCCTTAGAAAGCCCTCAACGCGATCCTTCACTGACAGAGAGCAAAAAAAGCATCGAAGAAATCACTAATATTGCCCAAAACCACTATGATCTTGATGATCTGGAGCAGGTCATCCTGTTTTTTAAGGACGGCAGTTTTAAAGTCTACAAGAATCATAGAAAATAGCATTTATTTTCAGAAATTTGTCCAATGAGGATGCTGCATAAATCCATCTATCTCTTTTTATTTGTTCTATCATCGATAAGCTGCTATCAGGTTGAAAGGAACTGCTCCGATTTTAAAACCGGCATCTTCGAATATGAGGCCATGGTTGGAACCGAGCTACTTAAGACCACTTTTATTCGAAACGATTCTATTGAGATCGAACAGTTCAAAGGGCATACAGACACCTCCTCTATACGATGGATCAATGATTGCGAGTATATTGTCAAAAACCTGAACCCCAGGAGCCGCTCAGAACAAAAGGCCATTCACATGAAGATCATCAGCACCAACGGTGATGAATACCTCTTTGAATACAATATTGTAGGAGATTCGAAAAAACAGAAAGGAACGGTCAAAAAGATCGATTAATCTTCCGACATCCTATTTTTAAGCAGTTTGTTCTGCTCTTCCATCAATTTCTCGATATTGGATAACAATTCAATGTTTTTAGGGGTTTCAATATCCTCATCCTTCGGATCATCTGCCTTCCTTCTAAATCGATTCATCACTTTGATCACCACAAAAATAGTCAAGGTGATAATGATAAAATCGACCAGAACCACCAGTAAAGAGCCATAACCAATGGCAACCTCTGGTTGATCCCCGATGGCTTCCTTGAGGATGTACTTCTGATCGGAAAGTTTTACATTATTTGAGAGTAGCGCAAATGGAGGCATCAAAACCTTTTTCACCAAAGCACTTACCACATTATTGAAAGCAACCCCGATAATGATCCCGATCGCCATATCGATCATATTTCCCTTTAAGGCAAAATCCTTAAATTCTTGATAGAATTTTCTCATGAGATTATGGATTAGAACAATGAGGTCTGAGCCTCATCATCGGGTTTGGATCTCTTAGCTTTTTTGCTTTTATCTTTCGGAGCTGGCTTTGGAATTTCTGCTTCCGGACTTACAGTTTCTTCATCAATTACATCAATTTCATTGGCCTCTTTAGGAATGGGAGGCGTATACGGTAATGGCTCCATGTCATTGATCTCCAGTACTTTGCTTTTTGTAAGTTGGTTGCCTAAAGCAGTTATTCCTTTAATGGCGATGAACTCTTCCAGATTGACCTCCAGGTTATCGGAGCGCTCCTGACCTCGTTTCTTGACAAAGACCACTTCAGCTACCGGACGCCATTCGGTGAACACTTTTTCCAAATACGATTTTGGATGGTCCGATATAACACACTCCTCCCTGTCGGGATTCTCGATCAAAAATCGTTTTACATAGAACAATTCCTTCTCACCTTCCCAATAGATCACCGAGAGGGGTTTCTTGGGTTCCCATTTCTCCAGCACGATCATATCGTCATCGAATCGAAGTGTGATCTCAGGTATGACAGTCTTTACAACCCCTTTTTGATTGATGATCAACAGTCGGTCCTCACTGGTGAAATCTCCCAATAGTTCTCCTCGTTCATCAACATTCAACCGCTGAACCGTATCATCAAACCACAATTTTCTGGGTTTCAAAGTTGACAGCCCTTTTTCTTTGAGTTCAATCCTTTTTACGGAGTATTTGGTCACAATATTTCCAACAGTACCTCTGCCTTTTACCAATTGGTCTGAAAAATCCAAGTCGAATTTTAATTTTTTGATATTTCCAGTTTGCTTTAAGTGCACAGTGACCACTTCGGCCTCTCCATTTGGGTTTGCGGTGAAATAAAGCACTTTACTCATTTTTGATCCTCTGGTCAGATCGTATTCCTTATCGCGCGTAATGGCTGTAACCGCAAATCGCTTCACAAAGGTAGCTCCTCCCCGGCCGTCCTTATAGATCATATTATAGATGGTTCGGGAATCCTTCTTCTTGAACACAGCCACATGGATGATCCCTTTTCCAATAAAGGTCTTACTATCCACTTTGGTGACCATCATCATACCTTCTTCGGTGAAGACAATTATATCGTCTATATCACTGCAATCGGTCACATATTCGTCCCTTCTCAAACTTGTTCCTACAAATCCTTCAGATCGATTCACATAGAGCTTGGTGTTTCTGATAGCTACTTTTGTAGCTTCAATATCGTCGAAAATCCTGATCTCGGTCTTCCTTTCTCTTCCTTTACCATAGTCTTTCTTCAACCTCTTGAAGTAATTAATGGCATATTCGATCAGGTTTTCAAGATGGTTCTTCACTTCTGCGATACGATCTTCCAGAGTCTCGATCTTTTGTTGTGCCTTATCAATATCGAATTTAGAGATGCGCTTGATCCTGATCTCGGTAAGTCTAACGATGTCATCTTCGGTGATCTTTCGTTTCAACATCTTTACATGAGGCTTCAAACCTTTGTCGATCGCTTTGATCACCCCTTCCCAGGTATCTTCCTCCTCTATATCCCTATAGATCCTGTTTTCAATGAATATGCGTTCCAATGAGGCAAAGTGCCATTGAGATTCCAGTTCATCTAATTGGATCTCCAACTCACTTTTCAACAGCTCGACCGTTCTATCGGTAGATCGGCTTAACATTTCAGAAACTCCAATAAATAAAGGTTTGTTGTCTTCAATCACACAACCCAATGGAGAGATTGAATTCTCGCAGTTGGTAAAGGCATATAAGGCATCAATAGTCTTATCTGGGGATATTCCGGGAGGAATATGTATAAGGATCTCTACTTCAGCTGCGGTATTGTCTTCGATCTTCTTGATCTTGATCTTTCCTTTATCATTGGCTTTCAGGATGGAATCGATTAGCGAACTGGTCGTTGTGCCAAATGGGATCTCTTTGATCACCAGCACATTTTTATCCAATTGATTTATTCGGGCACGTGTACGTATCCGCCCTCCTCGCAATCCATCATTATAATTTGTGAAATCGGCTATGCCACCGGTTGGGAAATCGGGAAATATCTTTACTTTCTTTCCTTGCAGGTGCTTCACAGAAGCATCCAGAAGTTCGTTGAAATTATGTGGCAATACTTTGGTTGAAAGTCCCACAGCGATCCCTTCAGCTCCCTGAGCAAGCAATAAGGGGAACATGACCGGCAGATTGATTGGCTCTTTCCTTCTTCCATCATAGGAGGCCTGCCATTCGGTGATCTTTGGATTAAAGACAACATCCAG
>JAHEHC010000159.1 GCA_024644805.1 Flavobacterium sp.
CATTGTGAGATTAGTGGGGTAACCGATTATAAATCGAAGGATGATCAGGACGCATTGGATACCATAAAGAATATAATGTCCAAGATCGGTGAATTCGAAAAGGCAGGATTCAATCGGGTAACCCCAGCAAAAAAACCGAAGGATAACCCTATGGATATCTATGGGATCATTCCCAAAAAGAGAACGGAACAATATGATATGCGTGAGGTCATTAAGCGTTTGGTCGATGATAGTGAGTTTGAGGAGTATAAAAAAGAATATGGAAAGACCCTATTAACAGGCTATGCAAGGATCGATGGCTGGGCAGTTGGTATTGTCGCCAATCAAAGAACCATGGTCAAGAATAAAAAGAGAGAAATGCAATTTGGCGGTGTGATCTATAGCGATAGTGCTGATAAAGCAACTCGTTTCATTGCCAATTGCAATCAGAAAAAGATTCCATTGGTTTTCTTACAAGATGTGACCGGTTTTATGGTGGGAAGCAAAAGCGAGCATGGTGGTATTATAAAAGATGGGGCTAAAATGGTGAATGCGGTGAGCAATAGTGTGGTGCCTAAATTCACGATCATCATCGGTAACTCCTATGGTGCTGGTAATTATGCCATGTGTGGAAAGGCCTATGACCCAAGACTAATCGTTTCTTGGCCCAGTGCCGAACTCGCCGTAATGAGTGGAAATAGTGCTGCAAAGGTCCTACTTCAGATCGAAACAGCCTCTTTGAAGAAACTCGGTAAAGAGATCACCGAGAAGGAGGAACAAGAACTATATCAGAAGATCAAAGAGCGATACGACCGACAAATTTCTCCATACTATGCAGCTTCAAGGATCTGGACAGATGCCATCATAGATCCATCTGAGACCAGAAAATGGATCTCAATGGGTATAGAAGCTGCCAACCATGCCCCAATTGAAAGACCATTCAATATGGGTGTTTTACAGGTATAGGTTTTACTCTTTGGAGTTGCCTGGAATTGCCTTTATGGATTTCTGTCGCCCATTCACATATCTGAATCCATCAATTCCAAAAAAGCCGTCTTCCTCCAACATGATTCGAATGTCCTTTTTCCATTCTTCAATGGTTACTGTAGTGTTCAATTCAATTGCATAAACGGTATTGGGATACATTGGATAGTCCCCATTGAAAGGCACTCCCCCTTGTGAGTCCCACATACCAATGGTGGTTCCAGCACTGTGACCGTAAAGCCCTAATGGATGTGTGTAGATGGAAGGTCGCAGACCTTCTTTCTTGGCCTCCTCCAGTGACTTCAGAAGTATTTCATTCCCAGTGTTTCCAACACTGAAATTAGAGGTCAGTATATCTTGTAACCTATTTCCCTTTTCAAATGCTTTGGAAAGGAAATGGGGGACTACATTCTCATCCTCATGCAAAACATAGGCATGCTGTTGACAATCGGTATTCAATCCAATATACGTGATCCCGAAATCACAATGCAACAAGTCTCCGTGAATGATCAGCTTATCTTTTTCTCCTTTACTGAAAGAATAGATATGACTTTTAAGTGCCTCATTGGTTCTTTGAATATCTACTGTCGGATGAAACCAGGTCTCCAATCCCAGATCGGTCACTTTTTGGCGCATCCACCAAACCACATCATCGGTGGTGGTTACACCCGGAGTAATCACCTTTTCAGAAAATGCTTCATCGATGATGGCATGGGTGATCTGAACCAGATCCCGATACAGTTCCATCTCTTTTTCGGTTCGGGTCTCTATCCAACCAATGGCCAACTCTTCAGCCGATACCAATCTGTTTTCAAGATGATCGGGTAAGACCTCTAAAAATTCATCATAGTCGGTCTTCACCATTCCATCGGCCAAACCAAAATGCTTTGAAATATTGATGCCTATCTTCTTGGGATTCTTTTCTTCAATGATTTTGACAAGTGCTTTCCATTGGTCAGGTTGATCTTCCTTATTCCATGCAGAAGTTATATTCTCACCAATATCGTAACGTGCTACTGCGAGTTTTTCTATCTTATTTTCTTCCTTATTCCTATAGAAAACCAAAATGGTCCTGCGCCTTGCATTTAGCCACAAGGCTGGCAGCATGGTCTTTAGCACCGGATCTTCGTTGTATTCTCTTGAAATGATCACCCACATATCGATCTCAGTCCTATCCATGAGATTGGGTAAAAGCTCATTGAAGCGATCGGCCAGGATCTCGTCCTTTAATGCAGCTCTTTCACGTTCAGATAGTATTTGAGCCTTTAAAGAAAAAGAAATCAAAAAGATGAGTACAATTAAAATTCTCATGATGGTTTAAAAATTATTAGCAATTAAAAGTAATGAAATACAAATAAAAGAAATTCGATATCATTTATTCAATCTTTCTTTTAAAAGCTCCATGATCTTAGTCCGTTTTATCTTCCCGGTTGATGTATAAGGAAATTTTGAAAAACTATAAACCTTCTTAGGTCGTTCGTATTTGTTCAGGACAGCAAAGGCGTCAGAGAAATCTGGCAAATCGATATCCTTGGGTTTCTTTACAATGAGGATCACACATTCACCAAATTCATCATTTTTGAGTGAAGATATAACAAATGGCAACCTGATGCGAGTCGCCAATTTCTTCTCGATCTCTTCCGGGAATAATTTCACACCGCCACTATTGATCACATGATCGTAACGCCCCAACCACTTAAATGTAGTTGGTGAATTTAAGTTCACCATATCATTCGTAACCACTATTTCATCGGAAATAGATGGGGCATTGATCACCAAACAATTCCTGTCGTCTGTTTTAAATCGTATATTGGGCAAGGCGGTGAAATGTTCTGACCGGGCCAATCCGTTGATCCTGCGCACCGCGATATGGGTAACTGTTTCTGTCATTCCATAGGTCTCGAAGACCTCAGTATCAACCTCCATCAGCTTCTCTTCCAGTTCTTCTGAAATTGATCCTCCTCCAATGATCAATTTCTTAACTTTCCCAAGAGCTCCATACGAATAACTTACCTGATAAGGAACCATGGCCACAAAGTCATAATCATTGTCATATTGGGTCAGCGCATCTTTCTCTGGAGCAACCACATGAAGATCCCACCCCATGGTCATTGCTCTGACCAACATCATTTTACCTGCAATGAAATTGGCAGGGAGACACAGTAAAGCTCGGGTATTTTCACCTAATTTGAAGAATATCCCAGTTGCCCGTGCACTATTTAACATATGTGATTTCTTCAAGGTGACCTCTTTTGGATCTCCTGTCGATCCAGAGGTTTTTACTATCACATGATCTTTATCATCAAACCATTCTTGAATGAATGTCCCAATCTTGACCTCATGCTTATCCCCCTTTTTAACAAGGTCCTTTGCGAATAACATCAGGTCATCGATTTGAAATTGCAAACCATTGAACTTAAATGTTGGATGAAGGTATGGTGAGGTTGTATTCAAGTCGATCTAGATTGAATTATTGGTCAATTTCTTCCTGTATTGGAATGGGTTCCGGGGGTGCTGTGATCCTACCAAATAATTTTCCATACCAATTGTTCCATTTATATCGCCATGCCAATATCCCGAGTAGTATAGGATAGAATATAAAGATTGGGATCAGAATATCTACTCCTGCGGTTGGATCTGAGGTAT
>JAHEHC010000160.1 GCA_024644805.1 Flavobacterium sp.
CCTTCTCATAAAATGCCAATTGATTTCCGTTGGGGCTCCAAAATGTTCCTTTTCGTATTCCAAACTCAGAACGCGCAATGGCCTGGCCAGAAACCAAATTAGGATCTTCATGAGTAGTAACGGGGATCATTGAGTTTTTTGAGGTTGCGATATAGAGATTATTTTCCATGGTGTAAGCCACAGCCATAGCCTTTGGATTAAAATCGGTATTCTCTGCTTCATCGGGGAAATCAACTTTTCCGATGATATCTTTTTCGATATAGTTGTATGCAATGATCGAGTGCTCAAAACCGAAATACACTTCTCGAGGTGTTATGCGAAGAAATGAATGGGGCAATTCTTTGATTTCAGGGATAGAAACCTGCAGATCTTCGAGATCGAACAAGGATGTTCTTCGTTCCCTATCGGGACGAGTCGCCGACAGAGCGAAAACACCATTATTTTCTATAGTGATGAAATTGTCTGAATCATCGATCCATTGATAGGATATCTGTTCAGGATAAAGGCCTTTGTAGTAGCCCAAGACAGCATCTTCCAAACTTAAATGCTTCATTTCCTGCGCAGTAACAGATCCAATTATAAAAAACAATAATATTCCGAAAAACTTATTCATGAGATGTTAATT
Organism: Flavobacterium sp.; assembly: GCA_024644805.1. Taxonomy (GTDB): domain Bacteria; phylum Bacteroidota; class Bacteroidia; order Flavobacteriales; family Flavobacteriaceae; genus Marifrigoribacter. Next base: position 626 of record JAHEHC010000160.1, read on the forward strand.
TTGAGTCTCCCAAATTTAATCAATAATAATCGACAAATAAGTGAACATGGGGGTTTTTAAAAGACTAAGACATCTTCTTTTTTACTACCTTTGGGTATCAATAATCTAACTTATGTTATCAAATGCTTGTCAGTATGCTATTCGTTCAATACTCTATTTAGCTATTTTCACCAATGAGTATAAAAAAATAGGGGTAAAGCGAATTTCTAAGGAGCTGGAAACGCCTCAGCCTTTTTTGGCAAAATTGCTTCAACAGCTTGCAAAAAGTAAATTGGTTTCTTCGGTCAAAGGCCCCAATGGAGGATTTTATCTGGACAAGAAAAACAGAAAAAACTCCCTATGGGATATTGTTAAGTGTATTGATGGTACCGAAAAATTCGATCAGTGTTTTTTGGGTCTGGCAATCTGCGGGGATGAAAACCCATGTCCTGTCCATTTTATAGTTGGACCCTTTAAAGAAAGCCTTCTTAATGATTTTAGGGACAAGACCATCGAGCAGTTTGCAGATGAGATCATCAAGACCGGAAGGGTGATATCACTTAAGGATTTTGATGCACTTAAATAAGATCTATTCTTAGATCGAAATCTTTTATTTTCGTCTTACGATCAGATTTTTCAGTAGTGGTACTGCTAACATGATTATAGACATGGTTAGTCCAATTCCAAACACCAAGATACCAGCATAAACAAGGTGCAAATTCTCTTGCATTTCTGAGAATAAGACATTTTCCGAGAAATACATCCAGTGACTTTTTTTAATACCGGCAACCAATAGTAGAATCCAGAACAGTAATAAAGAGATCTTAAATAAAAGGTATCCTTTCTGTATAAGGAACCGATTGACATTGAATTCAGGATTCAATTTGGAAACGATAAAGAAGACCGAAGCCAAAAGGATGGTCGTATTGATTCCAATTGTCGTACCCATGGAATGAGCGACGGTGATATGAGTACCATGGGTAAAGAAATTGATTGCTGGGATCGATAATAACAATGCGAGGAACAGATTTAAAAAGACCCAGAAATCAGCGGTTACCAAAAAACGATAGGACATCGAGGATTCGACCTTTTGTTCTTGATTAAGGGATCGTTTCCAGGTTAGGATGATATGGGCCAAGATAACCCATTCGGTCATGCTTATGATGTAAGCGACAACTCTGATCCAGGGCTGCATCGGGATGATATAGGTGTGGTGTGCCCATCCGAACATAAGATTAACCAACCCGAGAAAATAAAAGAAGAATACCAATTTACCGCGAGCTACATTCTCATCGTCTTTGATCTTTGACATCAGATAGATCGCCAATCCATAAACCAACATATTCCAAGAGCCGATAAAAGAGCCGTAGGATTTCCATTGTACCGATAGATCCTTGATGACCGATTCTTTGAAATAGGGAAATACCCATAAATGGGCTTCAATTAAATGAAATATCATGAACACGATCCCAGTACCCCACATCCAATAATATACTGGCCAATTGCTGACCTTATTGACCAATGTCTTAAAGTAATTCAGTCCAAAGAGAAACCAACCCAATAAAATTGGAATGGTAAGTAACGGTGAATAAGCCAGGTATTCTCGACCTTGCATTTCACCTAAAAAAAAGGAAATATAAATGATCAACCCCACGACCAAAAAGGTTATAAAGTGAACCATAACCATTTTAGGAGAGAACAATTTCAACTTTTCTATCCGAGTCAGATAAAAATAGATACTTCCGGTTGCACCAAGCACGATCCATGAAAGTACCGATGTAACATGATATGGTCTCATCTTATTGAAAGGGATCACCTCCTTCAAGAATTCCGGGAACAAATATTGCAAAGAGGCTAACATTCCAAAGAGAACTCCCAGCATCAATGAAAGGAGCGCAAAAACGATGAAATATATAGACGCTCTATTCTTCATGTTTATTCTTTATTTCTACCCACCCCGAGTATTTGAACCGGGCACCGTAGTTTGGATAATATCCTGTACTGTCAATGTGTTTCAGATAGGCAACGATCGCATCTTTTTCTTTTTCTGTAAAATTAAACTTAGGCATGGTCTTCACACCGTTATTTAAAAATGCTTTGATATAACTTTCTCCTTTGTCCGGATGCGAATAAATATTGGTGAGATCAGGACCTAAATACCCTCCAAGACCATAAACCTGATGACAGGACCAGCAGTTATTATCTTGCCAAATCTGAAGGCCTAAGGATGCCTCAGGATTAAGTTTTACAGGTATTGGTTTGTTATCAGAGGTGTAGATAAAAATATTATAGATGCTGAATAGAGTAACTAAGAGGGTGATAATTATAATATTGTTCTTCGTTTTTTTTGACCTCATAAAAAAATCATATTCAAAATAAATTGGTAACAATCTGTATTCCTGAAGAATAAAGTTGCAACCAATATATTTTAGAGCCAAACAAATGTACAAATTAGAATTTTCCTTATAAAAACCTCAGAAATATATTTCACAAATAAAAAAACATGTGATAGTCCTTTTATGAATTGGATATGGTCTAATTTTGTATCAAATAGTATGCGATGCTTAACAAAGAATTATTAGACCCTAAAAGTATTGTGATCGTTGGAGGATCAAATGATATCAGGAAACCGGGAGGTAAGATCCTTAAAAATATTCTGGATGGAGGTTACGATAAAGATCTAAGGGTAGTGAACCCTAAGGATAAAAATGTTCAGGGTGTGGATACTTATGCTAATTTAAATGACTTGCCTGATACTGAGCTTGGAATATTGGCTATTCCTGCCGATTATTGTTTGGATACGGTCAGGATCCTTACAGAGGAGAAAAACACGAAAGCCTTTATCATTATTTCCGCTGGATTTGCTGAAGCTGGGAAAATGGGGAAACAAATTGAAAATGAACTAGTATCGCAAATTGAAAAGGTAAATGGATGTTTGATCGGACCGAACTGTATTGGGGTTTTGAAT
>JAHEHC010000071.1 GCA_024644805.1 Flavobacterium sp.
TCGATCTGGCATTGAAAGAGATATCAGATAAAGAATATTGGAAAACGTTTAATGCTATATCAGAAAAGCGATTTGATCAATTGCGCTCAGAGACCAATATTAGGAAGAAAATGAAAAAGTTCATCGATTATCTGAACTATCGAGGATGGGAGACCGATATGATCTATGATAAAAAGAATGAACTGTTCAGGTGATTCCCATATTCCTGTTTGTTCTTGAGATGGCCCTTTCATTCTTCTCGTCGATCCAGGCCTGACCTTTACGTTTTCGCATCATATTATCGTAATGCCGCATGATGAATATATTGTATAAGGCTTTTGAGAGATTCTTAGGGTTTCTTGCAATGGCTCTTAAACTCATTGAAAAACCAGGAGTGATGTATCGCATATAATGCCAATAACCTTCTGGCATATACAGGATATTCCCATGTTCCAAATTGGCCACCCAACCTTTGGCCTTCTTTAAAGCGGGCCATTTATCAAAGTCGGGATTGCTGAAATCTATATCCTCTCGGGTGATCAGTGAATGGGGTATCTTATACAGGTATCTCGTTTGCCTCTGATCGAAAAGTATGGCTTGTTTCTGACCCTCAAAATGAAAATGAAAGATATTGGCAAGATCAATATCCACATGCATGAACGTATGGGAATCTCGACCTCCAAAGAACAGCATGGGGAGCTTTTTCATTAATCTCAATCCCAGGTCTGGATATTGAAAATCGCCTCTGAGTTCCGGAACTTCTTTAAGAATGTTCCATAGAAATATTCGGTATTTGGTAGGCTCATTTTTTAGAAGATCAACATATTCGTTCATCTTCATCTTAGCATGAGGCTCATTGAACGCATCGTTATAATCTACTGGACGATCGTCGTAAAGAGGGACAACCTTATCTCCGGCAACACGTGCCATATAATCCAGATCCCATTTTTGGTAGGCTGGCCAGTCTTCAATAAAACGCTCAATGACAACAGGCTTTTGAGGCTTGAAATAGTTTTGAAGGAATTCCTTTTTGGTAATTGTTTGGACTCGAGGTATATCTTGAAGATCTAATTTCAATAGTCGATCGTTTAAGCTCCTAAGTTAAGAAAAAAGTAACTAATGTATATCCCAAAATTCACCCTTGATTGACACTAAAATGAAAACAATATACTGGGAAATGTCCTAAATATTAATCGGCAAGAACAATGATCTTGTTCTCTTTCATCTCTACCGTTCCGCTATTGATATCAAGTGCCCATTTTCCATCATCCTGCTTGGTAAATTTTCCCTTAAATCCTTCAGAGAAATTTGGTTCTCCTTTGAACAATACCGTTCCACCTATTAGTGTAGATACAATAGGTGCGTGATTGTTCAACATTTGAAAAGGACCATTTACTCCAGGTACCGTGACCGATTCAACTTCGCCATGAACTAATGAGGCTTCTGGAGTGACAATTTCTAAAAACATAGTTTATTTTGATATTAAGCTTCAGCTAACATTTTTTCACCTGCTTCAATAGCATCTTCAATGGTTCCCTTTAGGTTGAAGGACGCCTCAGGCAAGTGATCCAACTCACCATCCATTATCATATTGAATCCTTTGATGGTATCCTTGATATCCACAAGAACACCCGGTGTTCCGGTAAATTGTTCAGCAACATGGAACGGTTGTGATAAGAAACGTTGTACCCTTCTTGCTCTGTGAACGGCCTGTTTGTCTTCTTCTGACAATTCTTCCATTCCTAAGATCGCGATAATATCCTGAAGTTCTTTATAGCGTTGTAACAACTCTTTTACTCTTTGGGCACAATCATAGTGTTCGTCTCCCAATATCTCCGGGGTTAATATCCTTGAAGTTGAATCCAATGGATCAACAGCTGGGTAAATACCTAATTCGGTGATCTTTCGTGATAGTACCGTAGTCGCATCCAAGTGGGCAAATGTGGTCGCCGGTGCAGGGTCGGTCAAGTCATCTGCAGGCACATAAACCGCCTGTACCGATGTGATCGATCCTTTCTTGGTAGATGTGATTCGTTCCTGCAACGCTCCCATTTCTGTAGCCAGTGTTGGTTGGTAACCTACCGCTGAAGGCATACGCCCAAGTAGTGCAGACACCTCTGATCCAGCCTGGGTAAATCTAAATATATTATCGACAAAGAAAAGTACATCCTTTCCTTGTCCGTCTCCTGCTCCATCTCGGAAATATTCCGCTACGGTCAATCCTGAAAGAGCAACACGTGCACGTGCTCCCGGAGGTTCGTTCATTTGTCCAAATACGAAGGAAGCCTTGGATTCCTTCAATGCTTTCTTATCTACTTTGGTAAGATCCCATCCACCTTCTTCCATGGAATGAAGGAATTCGTCACCGTATTTTATAATTCCGGATTCCAACATCTCTCTAAGCAGGTCATTCCCCTCACGAGTTCTTTCACCTACTCCTGCAAAAACCGATAAACCACCATGTCCTTTTGCAATGTTGTTGATCAATTCCATCAACAATACTGTTTTCCCTACTCCGGCTCCACCGAACAGACCAATCTTTCCTCCTTTTGCATAAGGCTCGATAAGGTCGATCACCTTGATCCCGGTAAACAACACTTCGGCTGAGGTAGAAAGATCTTCAAATTTAGGAGCTTCTCTGTGAATTGGAAGACCATTATCTCCTGCCTTAGGTAAGTTCCCCATTCCATCAATGGCATCACCGATCACGTTGAAAAGACGTCCGTAAACATCTTCTCCGATAGGCATTTGAATTGGAGCTCCCGTAGCAACGGCATCAACTCCTCTACTCAATCCATCGGTAGAATCCATAGAAACGGTTCTAACAGTATTTTCACCAATGTGTGATTGTACTTCAAGAATTAATTTATTTCCATGATTCTCTACTTCGATAGAGTCATATATCTTTGGAAGATCCTGCCCGTTTGAAAACTCTACGTCTACTACCGGACCAATAATTTGAGCAACTTTACCTATAATTTGTGACATTCTGAATGGTTTAATTTTTAGAACTTTAAAGACCAATTATGGCCTTTGTTTTAAACGGGGCAAAGATAGTTTTTATATTGAAAAATTAAAAGCCTTACTCTTAATTTTTTTACGTCTCCGATAATGATTTTTTTAAGATCAAAATCGGGATGGATAAAAAAAATGCTTCGATAAATCGAAGCATTTTTCAAATTATATTTGGTGTCTATCTATTGATTGATCGTCCAGGAAATATAATACTGTGATCCGATAAATCCGGTTCCTACAGCACTTTGATATTCATCTCCACCTAAGTTGGTTCCACCAATTTTAAATACCGATTTAATGGATGGTACCGAATAGTTCAGTTGAGCATCAAACACATTTGTTGATGGCATCAATGCGTTGGCTATACTCGATTCCCAGAGATATTCTCCTCTATATCTGAAATCAACGTTGAAGCCGAAGTTTTCAAAGAGTTGCGGATTTCCGAATGAGACCTTGATTTGATTTTCTGGAGTATTGAACCCAGCTCTGAAATCAGGATCATCATCGCTATCCATATCGAACATGGCATAGGTATAATTTACGCCAACTCTATAGTCTCCTGCAAATGTGGTAGAAAGTCCAATAACGGCTCCATATGATTTAACGTCTGCTAGAGAATTTGTATATAACTGAAATGTTTGTAGAAAATTTCTGTCAAAACTTGATGAAGTACTATTTGGGATAGCATCTATAATATCTGCTAAACCTGATTCATCAAAGGCACTACCGTTCACTGGTGCAACTACATATTTGTTGGCAATAAATCCTTCATAGATATTATAATATCCATTCAAGTCAATATTTACAGGTCCAATTTTTCCTCTATATCCTACATCGAATGCGGTCACCTTTTCCTGTTCTACCAAAGGTGTAGCGGTTGGCTCCAGTATCGTAAAATCAGGAACTCCGGTTGCTCCTAATGCACCATAAAATTCCAATACGGATGATAATTTATAAGAATCAAAATAAGCATCTCTACCCGTTAGATCGGTGTTGGGCAATCTTCTGTCCAAATTATCAGGGGCAGCACCTACTAATATGGCTCTCCCCACATCAAATCCAATAAATAATGATTGGGTGTCTGGATTTCTGAATCCGGTTTGGAACGATGCTCTGAAGTTATGATTCTTGTTCTCTCCTGCAGAATATACTAAGGATACTCTTGGAGAATAAGATTCATCAAAGAACTCATTCTGATCGATTCTTAATGAAGCAGTAAGTTTCAATCGGTCATCAAGGAATTTTTTGATTCCCTGAATATAGGCGCCATACTCATTGTATTTTATAGGCCCGTCATAATCAGTCATGATGGTTCCCTTAGAATCTAAGGAATATTGTCGGTAAGAGCCTCCTACCTGAAGATCCATGACATTATTCAATAATCTTTTAAAATTATAATTTCCTTCACCCACCAACATTCCGGTATTATCCTGGAATTTAGATCCTGTTTCAATATTCGGGTCTCTGGTCACATTGTTGAACAACCTGTTGAATGCATCAGTTCCAGGCTGTGGAGTGAAAGCATCATCAGCAAATATTCTGGCTCCTGCATGGGCTTCTTCTGGAGTTGCACCGCCAAATATACCTCCAAGATATGCCTGTGCATATGCTCCAAACCACTGCTCTGCATTCACTTTATTCATATTGATCCCAGTAAAACGCATATCATACGAATCCCCTGCTGCTTCGTTAGTTGTATATCCCCTGATGAAGAAATCATCGTTAGAAAGTTCCAATCTATGTTGTTGCATCAAGAAATTCTTCAATTGATATCTGTTAGCTCCCTGATAAATGGTGTTTCCAAATCCGAATCTGGAATTCCAGGTGATCTCAAAATCATTCCCTGAAGGTCTGTAGTGCACTGCCATATCCAATTTACCGTTTTTAGCCTTGTAATCGGTAAGATCGGATTCCATATACCCGGTTCTTCCAACATTATCTGATCCTAATGTACCATCAGGAGTTCCGGCAATCTCATCCCAATCCAATAATGTAGCCACTTCATCACCATAGATATGCATGGCGTCATGAGCATAACTGGATCTAAACGGAAGAATATCATCAGGCTCACCCGGTGAACCCAACACATATTGGTTAGTATCCGTAGCGTACCAATCGGTTCCATATAAATAGGAGAAAGAGGCTTTCGCAGCCAGTTTATCACTGAATTTATAGGCTGCCCGAACTCCAAAGTCATAGAATTTATTATCGCCGGCAGCTTCTTGTGAAGTTAATCCGGTCTTCAAATAAGTACTTATCCCTTGGTCATCGAAAGGGCTCTTACTGTTCATGAACAAGATCCCATTGAATGCATTCGCTCCATAAAGTGCCGAAGATGCTCCGGGAAGAATCTCAATACTTTCAATATCCAGCTCATTCATAGCCAGGAAGTTTCCAACCGGGAAGTTAAGAACCGGTGAGGCATTATCCATACCATCTACCAATTGTACGAAACGGGTATTTGCGAAGGTTGCAAAACCACGAGTGTTTATGGCATTGAAGGTTAAACTTCCTTTGTTTACATCAACCCCTTTTAAGTTCTCCAAACTGGTGTAGAAATTGGGTGACGTAGAAAATTTAATGTCCTGAACATCGAAACGCTCAATGGTTACAGGGGATTCCCGAACACTTTCAGGGGTTCGAGAAGCAGATACGACAATCTCATCCAATTCGTCACCTTCAATCAAGACGATTGAGAAAGACTGGTTATTTGAAGTCACTTCCTCCATTACCGTTTTGTATCCAATAATACTCACTTCAATAGAAAAGGGAGGATTTTGACTAACGGTCAATGAGAAATTACCATCATAATCTGTAGATGTTCCGGAAGATGTTCCAACAACTATCACATTGGCTCCTAATATGGGTTCCTGAGATTCGTCAACAACATTTCCGGTAATGGTCGTTTGTGAGAATGCGAAAACGCAGAAACACATAGAAAAAATAGTAAAAATTGCTTTCATGTTCGAAGATTTGATTTGATTATAAATCGAATATACGGATTTTTGCCTTTTTTTAAGGCGAACAAAGACAAAAAAGAGGGCATTTCAGGAAAAAAAAGATAATTTTATCCTAAAATCACTCTACAGTAACTGATTTTGCAAGATTTCTGGGCTGGTCGACATTTCGATTCAACATAACCGCAATATGGTAAGATAGCAGCTGCAATGGAATGGTAGTAACCAATGGAGATAATGCTTCTTCTGTGTTGGGGACTTCCATGATATAGTCGGCAATTTCCTTAACAACAGTATCTCCTTTTGTGACGACTGCTATGATCACACCTTTTCGGGATTTGATCTCCTGAATATTACTAACCACCTTATCATAATGGTTACTATTCACTGCAATGACCACTACCGGCATGTGTTCATCGATCAAAGCAATTGGTCCGTGTTTCATTTCGGCTGCAGGATAGCCTTCGGCGTGAATATAGGATATCTCCTTCAGTTTTAAGGCTCCTTCCAAAGCTACCGGAAAGTTATAACCCCGTCCTAAGTATAGAAAATTATTCACTCCTTTGAAGATCTCAGCAATTTCTTCGATCTTATGATTCGCCTTAAGTGCTTCTTCCACCTTTGAAGGGATCAACTCCAACTCCCTGAGGTGCTGCATATAGTCGCTATACGGAATCGTACCCTTAATCTTAGCCAGCTTCAGGGCGATCATGGTTAGCACGGTAATCTGAGTTGTAAATGCTTTTGTTGAGGCCACCCCTATCTCCGGACCGGCATGGGTATAGGTTCCGCTATGGGTCTCTCTTGGGATGGTAGAACCCACCACATTACAGATCCCATAGACAAATGCTCCTTTTTCTTTTGCAAGTTTAACGGCAGCAAGAGTATCGGCAGTTTCTCCACTTTGTGAAATTGCGATCACCACATCTTTTTCAGTTATGATCGGATTTCGATACCGAAATTCTGAGGCATATTCCACCTCGACCGGAATTCTGGCCCAATCCTCAAAAATATATTCGGCAACTAGGCCGGCATGCCATGAGGTTCCACAGGCAACTATAATGATCCTGTCGGCATTGGTAAATTTCTTAATATAGTTTTCAAGTCCACCTAACTTAATGATCCCCTTGTTGGCCAATAATCTCCCTCGGTAGGTGTCCTTGATCACGGAAGGCTGCTCAAAGATCTCCTTTAACATGAAATGCTCATAGCCGCCTTTTTCGATCTGCTCAAGATTCATTTCCAATTCCTGAACATAGGGGTCTACCGATCGATCGTCTTTTATCTTACGAACATTGATCTCTCTCCCTTTTCGAATAATGGCCATTTCCTCATCTTCAAGATATATGGCATTATTTGTAAATTCTATGAAAGGAGATGCATCGCTGGCAACAAAGAATTCGTCGTCACCAATTCCAATAGCCAATGGACTTCCTAACTTGGCTACAACGATCTCGTCGGGTTTGTTCTTATCAAATAATGCAATGGCGTATGCTCCAACCACCTGGTTTAAAGCTATTTGAACGGCTTTGCCCAATTTGACATTCTCATTCTTCTTTACATCTTCTATCAAGTTGACCAGTACTTCGGTATCGGTCTCAGAGGAAAACGTGTATCCTCTCTTCAGCAGTTCTTCCTTTATAGTGGCATAATTCTCAATGATCCCATTATGGATCAAAACAAGATTACCGCTATTCGAATATTGTGGGTGGGAATTCACATCATTTGGAACCCCATGGGTTGCCCATCGGGTATGACCTATTCCCAAACTACCTTTGGTATCGATCTCTTTTTTTACCCTCTTTTCAAGGTCACTGACCTTTCCCTTGGTCTTACACAATTGGATATTGGTTCCGTCGTATAATGCGATCCCGGCGCTATCATATCCACGGTATTCAAGTCTTTTCAATCCGTTCAGAATGATCGGGTATGCATCTCTATTTCCAATATATCCAACTATTCCACACATACCATAAATGTACTAATTTGGTTCGGTATAAAAAATTTGAAGCTTTAGGCGTTTTTCATCGTTGGTGGTAGCGTTACCGAAAAGTATAGTTCCCTCGGGAGAAATAACACTCCCAACAGGTACTTTATCAATACCGGGGCTTTGTTCCTCATATGTATCCTGATAACCTGCCAATAGAACATTTTGGGAGACCATTAGTCCTAAAGGCACATTGGTAGAATCCTTATTGATCAGATTACTGATGTGTGTGGTTACCCGTATCTTATAATATTCGCCTTGGTCATCGCTTCCTCTTACCAGTCTGCCTAAATGAACATTTACGGCATTTACGGGTTCTTCACCACTGGTAATATCGATCTTATAATCTTCAAGGATGGTATTGTTCTTAATATCAAAGATGATGATCCTTTCCGGCTCGGTGTCACCTCCGGGTACATTATCCTGGTCTACATAGAAGATCAGATTGGCCTCATTGATCAACCATTCCTTTTCTCTCAGTATCTCCAGCTCATCTGCAACTCCATTTTCGTCAATGTCCTTTCCAAACAGATCTACGACAGTAATGATCCCTTCACCCCCTTTTAAATAGAGATGTTCTTCACCATTTATTGTATCTGGGTTAGATAGTGCAGCTTGAATGCTTGCTGGTATATTGTTTTCAAAAGTATTGACATTGATCCCAGAAAAGGAGAAGGTAAATGTGCCAGTTAATTGCGGATTATCAGGGTCTGTATTTCCTTCGATATCCAGAGGGTTTTCATAATATCTATAATGCATGGTCACTCTTGAATTTTCGATGTTGAATAGAAATAAGTTCCCATCGGTATTCATCGATTCAGTATCAAAATACAATCCTCTGAAATATTCCTTAAAATTATTGTTGTTCAACAATTCCGTTGTACCTGCCATACCGATTATCTTCTGCTTGAAGAAATCATTTGGCAATTTCGCCCTTAGCCCCGGAGCGCTTTTAGTGCGTATCGTGTCATATGTCCCAGTTGCGGTATCCAATACTTTTTCAGTAAGGATATAGGGTTCGACACTTGGCACATAGTCTTCAATCGCTATTAGTTCCTCACCCAAAAACCCTTCAAATAATGAGCTTTGATCGGAATAATAGTTCTGAGCTTCTTCAAAATTTGAATCCGGATCGATATCCCTCAAAAAATAATTCGACTCATATACCGAAATATTTATGGGTTGATTACCATAAAGGGAATCTACCGTATAAACCGAATCGGTGTTGGTGATATTCAATTCATTATAAAAAGGCACATACAATACAACACTATCCAGAATTGGAACGTATCCAAAATCGGGGTCTGGCACATCCATGAATAACTGGGATAGCAGATTTGATGTGGTCTTACCGTAAATTGGATCATTGTAAACTCCTAATTGATATGAGGGTAATCCATTGGTTTGTATGGGTAGAAGCAACTTGCTATATGAGACAACCGTTCCGTCATCATACAATTCGGCGTCATTTACTTGATCTCCAATAATGTCAGCTCCAATTGTTACGAAATCCTCTTCGCAAGATGACAGTATAATTATAAAAAATAAAATTGCCATGGTAGCAGGCAATGTTCGTCTGGTCTTCATATGTTTTTTTGAAAAGTATAAATTATTGTAACACTTTTGAATTGTAAAATTCTAAATAAGCTTCAGAAAAATCATCAATTTTGTGATAATTTAACACGGGCATTTCAAGATTGTTAAGATACTCTTCCAGTTCATCGGGTAATTCTTCCGATCCTTTGATCACAGCATCTGAATTCTTAATGGCCAGTTTCATCATATTCACATAGGAGGGAGTCTTCAATTCTTCAATCATTTGTTCTTCGATCCCATCAAACATGATCTTCTCCGAAACTTTAGTATCTAACGTGTCTTCAAACCCTTGATTGTATATTGAAGTGACTATTTTACTGTTCTCAAACAAAGGTTCATTCTCATAATAATTCCTGATATACAGAGGCAAGAAGGAGGCCAACCAACCGTGAACATGAATAATGTCCGGAGACCAATTCAATTTTTTCACTGTTTCAATAACCCCTTTTGCAAAGAAGATCGCACGTTCGTCGTTGTCTTGAAAGAAATTGCCATCCTCATCACCATAGGTCGCTTTTCTTTTGAAGTAATCATCATTGTCTATGAAATATACCTGCATTCGCTCCTTGGGTATGGAAGCCACCTTTATGATCAGTGGAACATCCATGTCATTAATAACCAGGTTCATCCCCGACAGTCGAATAACTTCATGTAGTTGATGTCTTCGCTCATTGATATTCCCATATCTTGGCATGAAAATTCTAATTTGCCCTCGGTTACTATTCACCATTCGTGGAGCTTCAAACGACATAGAAGAAATCTCGGTCTCCGGAAGATAAGGTATAACCTCTGAAGACACGTATAAGATTCTTTTATCTTTCATAAATACTTACTTTTTCTGGCAATTACAAAACCCTGCAAAATTACAAAAATTTATGCAGATTGTCTTTAATATCTTAATTTTACACGCTTTTAATTCATTTTGATGAAGCTCTATAAAAACAAAGTTGAACTACAGCACATCTTAAAGCCCTTTTTTGATCAAAAGAAAAGTTTGGGGTTTGTGCCTACAATGGGTGCCTTACATGAAGGACACCTCTCTCTGGTAAATGAGGCTCTGGAAGAAAATGATTGTGTTGTGGTCAGTATATTTGTCAACCCAACACAATTCGATAAAAAATCCGATCTTAAAAAATATCCCAGGTCTCTCGAAAATGACATCGATCTATTGAATTCTATTCATGGGGATATTATCGTTTTTGCTCCAGACGCAACCCATCTTTATGGCGAGCATATTTTATCAAAGCCCTATTCTTTTTCAGGCTTGGAATTTGAAATGGAAGGCAGGCATAGAGCGGGGCATTTTGATGGAGTGGGAACAGTTTTGAATCTCCTTTTTAGAATTATCAGACCGAATAAGGCCTATTTCGGACAAAAGGATTTTCAGCAATTACAAATTGTAAAGAAATTGGTTGAAATTGAACAATTGCCCATTACCATTGTCGGTTGTCCAATAATGAGAGAGCAGAACGGAGTGGCGATGAGCTCGAGAAACAGACGCCTAAACGCTTCACAATTGAACCAAGCTGCAATGATCTACAGGACCCTGAAAGATGTTCAAAATCGTTTTGATCAAACCAGCATATCCAAATTGAAAACACGTGTAAAGACACTTTTCGAAGAACATCCCGAATTTGAATTGGAATATTTTGAAATTGCCAACGTTAACACATTGAAATCGGCTGAAAGAAAACGCAAGACAAACACCTATAGAGCATTTATTGCTGCATGGATTGGCGGTGTTCGATTAATAGACAATATCGCATTAAATTAAACCCTTTTATTATATTTGTCCCATGCAAATACACGTTGTAAAATCAAAAATTCATAGAGTCAAGGTCACTGGTGCTGACCTTAATTACATAGGGAGTATCACCATTGATGAAGATCTTATGGA